>JBDIAR010000076.1:0-15632 GCA_039812545.1 Dermatophilaceae bacterium
GAGGAGATCCCGTCCGCTTCGGAAGACGCCAAGAGAGCGGATGCAAGCCTGTGACGTGCGGGTATGCGGTGTGCCCCCGGGCAGATTCGAACTGCCGACACCCGCTTTAGGAGAGCGGTGCTCTATCCCCTGAGCTACGAGGGCGGGGAGCGGCGGCCTACCGAAGCGGCCGGACGCACCGTCCAGGGTAACGGCTGCGCCAAGCCCGCCGAACAGTCCACCCGAACCCGACCCGACGGCCCGCCCCTGCGCCGGACCTCGGCATACGGACGCCGGGTTTGGATTAGCCTGCAACGGTGAGTCAGAGCTCTGCGTCCGTACCCGTCGCCCCTCGTACCGAAGGCGACCCGCGCGCCGCAGTGGTGGCCGATGCGGTGCGTGCCTGGCGCACCAGCCTGGTCGACCTGGGGGGCCGCAACACGCTGCTGTGGTACCGCGACCTGCCCAGCGGCACCCTCGACGTCACCCTCGCCCACCCCGGCGGCCAGTCCAAGCTGCTCGTCGGCGTGCAGACCCGCCTGTCCGACCTGTTCCGCGAGCCGACAGCGCTGGCCGAGGCGCGCCGGCGGGCCCGCGTCATCCGCGCCAAGACTCTGGAACTGAAGGAGGAGCGCGGCATCGCGGCCGGCTTCCTCGCGGTCGGGATGGCCACCTGGCAGGTCCCCGGCGCGAGCCGTCCGCCGGCCGCCCCCGTCCTGTTGCGGTCCTGCGTCCTGAAACCCACCGGCGCCGCGCACGACGATTTCATCCTCGATCTCGGCGCGGACCTGGAGTTCAACCCCGTCCTCGAGCACTACCTGCGTTCCGAACAGGGCATCGAGATCGACGGCGACGCCCTGGCCGAACTCGCCACGGTGACCGGCAGATTCGACCCGGCGCCGGCATTCTCCGCGCTCACCTCGCAATGCGCCCGGGTGCCGGGGTTCGCCATCGACCGCCGCTACGTCATCGGCACCTTCTCGTTCGCCAAGCTGCCGATGGTCGCCGACCTCGCCGGCCAGGAGCAGACCCTCGCCAACCACGACGTCGTCGCCGCGCTCGCCGGCGACCCGGGCGCGCTGGCCGCGATCCGCTCCCACCTGCCCGAACCCATCATCGACCAGGACCCCGGCCGCGAATACCTCGTCCTGGACG
This sequence comes from Dermatophilaceae bacterium, assembly GCA_039812545.1. Taxonomy (GTDB): domain Bacteria; phylum Actinomycetota; class Actinomycetes; order Actinomycetales; family Dermatophilaceae; genus JBDIAR01. Next base: position 1,135 of record JBDIAR010000076.1, read on the forward strand.
CCGATTCCTCCCAGCAGGCCGCCATCGACGCCGTGCGGATGGGCGCGCATCTGGTCATCAAGGGCCCGCCCGGCACCGGCAAGTCCCAGACCATCGCCAATCTCGTGGCCTCCCTGGCCGCCGACGGCAAGCGGGTCCTCTTCGTGGCGGAGAAGCGCGCCGCCATCGACGCCGTCCTCGACCGCCTCGACCGGATCGGTCTGGGCGGGCTCGTGCTCGACGCGTACGACGGCGCCACCAACCGTCGGGCCGTGGCGCAGGCGTTCGGGTCGCGTCTCGATGAACTCTCCGGTATGCCGACCGCTGCCTCCGACAGTGCCGTCCAACAGGTGCGCGACCGCCGCCGGACCCTGGTCGAGCACGCCAACGCCGTCCACCGCGTCCGCGAACCCTGGGGGGTGAGCATCTACCAGGCCCAGGCGGCGATGACCCGGCTCGCCACCCGCGACCCGGCCCCCACCTCGCACGTCCGCTTCCACGGCGACGTCCTGACCGGGCTCACCCGCTCGACCGTGGCCGAACTCGGCCGCCGCCTGCGCGACGCCGCCGAACTCGGCGCCTGGGCCACCGACGGCGACGACCCCTGGTTCGGCGCCCGGATCACCGACTCCGACGAAGCCGCCCGCGCCATCGAGATCACCGGCACACTGAGCCGCGGCCGACTCGACCAGCTCACCGGCCAACTCGGTGCCATCCTCGAAGAGTCCCGGCTGCCGGCGGCGGTCTGTGTCGAGGACTGGCGCCGATCGCTGGCCACGATGAACGGCGTCCACCACACCCTGGAAATCTTCCGCCCCGAGGTCTTCGACACCCCGCTCACCGAGGTCGTGGCGGCCACCGCGACCGGCGCCTGGCGGCGCGAAAACGCTCTCAACATGGGCTTTTGGGCCCGGTTGCGCGCCAAGCGCCAGGCGAAGGCTCTGCTCCGTCCGGGCCCCCCGCCGGCCGACCTGCACGGTGCCCTCGTCGACGCCCAGCGCTTGCGCAGCCAATGGCAGGACCTGGCCGGCGCCGGCTCGCGCCCCGAACTCTCCCCGCGCCTCGACGAGGCCAATGCCGCCTTCGACGCGCTCGCGACCGACCTCGACTGGCTCGACGAACGCGTCCGGGACACCCGGCGCGGCGGCGGACTGACCGGCATACGGCTCGGCGAATTGCAGCATCGGCTCGACCAATTCGCCTCTCGCCCGGACCGACTCGCCGTCCTGCCCACGGTCACCGGCGTCCTGGACGAGTTCCGCGCGGCGGGCCTGACCGAACTCCTCACCGATCTGGCGGGCCGCTCCGTCCCTCCCGACGACGTCGAAGCCGAGGTTGAACACGCTTGGTGGGCATCGATCATCCAGGACGTCACGGTGCGCGACCCGGCATACGGGGCGCATGACGGTACGACGATGACCCGCGCCGCGGGCGAGTTCATCGCCGCCGACCGGAACCACCTCGCCGCGACCGTCGCCAGGGTTCAGGCGGCCTGTGCGGCGCAGACCCGGCGCGTCCTCGCCGACCACCCCGAGCAGGAGGCGCTCGTGCGCGCCGAGGCCGGCAAGGCTCGCCGGCACCGGCCGTTGCGCGACCTGCTGCCCCGCGCGGGCGCCGCGCTGACCGCGATCAAACCGTGCTGGGCGATGAGTCCACTGGTCGTCGCATCCGTGCTGCCTCCGGGGGAGTGGTTCGACGTCGTCGTGTTCGACGAGGCCTCGCAGATCCCGCCGGCGCAGGCCGTGTCGGCGATCTCGCGGGCGCGTCAGGTCGTCGTCGCCGGCGACGAACGCCAACTTCCGCCCACCACGTTCTTCACCTCCGCCCTCGGCGACGAGGCCGAGAACACCGAGGTCCTGACCGAGGGTTTCGAGTCGATCCTCGACGTGCTCGCCGCCGCCCTCCCGGTGCGCCCGTTGACCTGGCACTACCGGTCCCGCGATGAACGACTCATCGCCTTCGCCAATCAGGCGATGTATGCCGGTGCTCTGGTCACCTTCCCCGGAACCGCCGCGGCCTCGGGGGTGAGTCTGGAACTCGTCGACGGATCGGCCCATGTCGGACCGGGCCACGACACCCCGATCGAGACCACCGCGGCCGAGGTCGATCGCGTCGTCGACCTCGTCCTCGAACACGCCCGCACCCGCCCCGACGAATCCCTCGGGGTCATCGCCCTCGGCATCAAGCACGCCGTCCGGATCGACGAGGCCCTCCACGCCGCCTTGGCCCAGCACCCGGAACTGCACGCGTTCTTCGACGAGGACCGGGCCGAACGCTTCTTCGTGAAGAACCTCGAACGCGTCCAGGGCGACGAACGCGACGCCATCATCTTGTCCATCGGGTTCGGCAAGACCCCGCACGGTCGGGTCCTGCACCGGTTCGGCCCGCTGAACCAGGACGGCGGCGACCGCCGGCTCAACGTCGCGATGACCCGCGCGCGCACCCGGATGACCGTCGTCTCGTGCCTGCAGGCGTCCGACCTCGACCCCGAACGACTCCGCTCGCGTGGCGCGGTGTTGCTGCGGGACTTCCTCTCGTATGCCGCTCAGGGCGGTTCGCGTGGCGCGTCGATCACCGTCCTGCCGCCGGGGTTCGGCGAGCGTGCCGGGGACGCCGGCGACGGGACCGAACCGGCTGCCGACGAGCCGGCGCTGCAAGAGCAGGACGACCTTTCGGCCGACGGCGAAGCTGCGGCGGAGTCGCCCGCGGTGGACTCGACTCCGGGCGAGCCGGCTGCGGACCAACCGACGCCGACCCAAGAGCAGGTACCGGTCGACCACGGCGGTGACCCGCTCGTGCTGGACCTGGCTCGCCGGTTGCGCCGCGAGGGGTTGGTCGTGCACGAGAGGTACGGCGGCGCCAAACACCGGATCGACCTGGCCGTGGAGAGCCCGTACGACCAGGGCCAGGTGCTCGTGGCGGTCGAATCGGACGGGCCCGGGTACGCCGCGATCCCCGCCACGCGGGACCGCGACCGGCTGCGGGTCGAGCAACTGGAGCGGCTCGGCTGGCGACACGTGCGGGTCTGGAGCACCGACCTGTTCCGCGACCCGGCGCGCGAGGTGTCCCGCATCGTCGCCGCCGCCCGAGCCCGCACCGGGCGCCCCACGTGACCGGACCCGACCACTCGGGGCGCCTCCCGGCATCCGCGGGCGGGCGCCGCAGGCGGCGACGGGCCGACTCCCCGGGGACGGGTCGGGCCGTGGGATTGGATTCGGCCGAACCGGGCTCCCGGGTCCGGTCAACCCCAAGCGAGAAGGACGGCTGGGGGGATTCTCCGGATGCGCAGGACGAACACGCTCGGGAGCGCTGGTTGAAAGAGCAGCGGCCGCCGCACTACGAATAGAAGCGGCTCCCCGACCGGACCGTCGTCACGTTCAACGGGGCGAATCGGCTATTTGGGGCATGGCGATCAAACCTGACGATAAGAAACCTGGGCTCGATAAGAATGGGCGGGAACCGGTCGGTTCCCGCCCATTCTTATCGAGTTAGCGGCCCTTGTCGCGCGCGATCTCCCGGCCCCACCGTCTTGGCGGTCGCGCGCAGGCCGGCCGGCTGTGGATCAGGGGCGACGCGCGAGCTGGTCGCGGATCTCCTTGAGGACCGTCAGCTCGTCCTCGGTGGACTCCGGCTCCTTGCCGGCGTTGCGGCGCTCGTTCCACTTGTTCATCGGCACGACGAAGATGAAGTAGACGACCGCGGCGGTCAACAGGAAGACGATGAGGGCGTTGACGATGCTGCCGAGGTCGATGAAGGTCTTGGTGTTGCCGGTCTCGCCGAGCTGGATACCGAAACCGTCACCGCCGACCTTGCCGCCGCCCATCCGGGCGAGGATCGGGTTGACAATATTGCTGACGAAGCCGTCGACGACCTTCGCGAATGCGCCACCGATGACGACGGCGACGGCGAGGTCGATGACATTGCCCCGCATGATGAAGTCTTTGAAGCCTTTGAGCATGGGTTCCCCTTCTGGTGAGGTGTGCCTTTACCGGATCTGTTGATAGGCACAACGGCACGACACTGTACAGCGTATAAACCCTTGTCTCGAATCGGCGCGCGAGCGCGGTGATGAGACTGTGATGTCACAAGTTCGTAGACCGATCGGCCGGACACCGGATCAACGGGCGGACGTGGGCACGATCGCCACCGTGAAACCGGCCGGACCGGTGACACCGTGGGCCGCGGACGCGATCGCCGGCACGTCGCCGCTGCGAACGGCGAGAACCAGGTATGCCGACGACGACGTCGTCCCGGTCAAGGACTGCGAACCGGCCACCGCGGCGCCATCTGCCGGAACGGTCTCCGCGTGGACCGCGAGCACCCGGGCCGACCGAGCCACGAGCTGACCGGTGCCGGCGGCCACGTCCACCGTGGCGCCGGCCCGCAACAGTGTCGCCGATGGGCCGTCCAGCGGGACGGCGACCACCCGGTCCCCGGTGTCCACCCCCGCCAACACTGCCGGCCCCTCGATCCGAGCGGCGGTGAGCACCTCGCCGCGCGACATCGCCGTGGTCGGCGCCCGTCCCACCACCTCGCCCACCGAGCGCACCGCGGTCGGTGGCAGGTATGCCGGCGGTCTGCGCTGAGTCACCAGATCCTGGGCGACCAGCGGCATACCGGCTGGGACATCGCGGGCCGCGACGACGACGGTGGGCCAGTCAGCGGCTGCGTCGTCCACCGGGCGCGTACCGATCCAGCCGACGACCACCGCCAGGGCGAAGAGCACGAAGGCGAACCCGCGTCGGACCCGGCCGCGCCGAATGCCCCGCACCGGGGAACGCCTCGACCTGTGCCAACGCCCCGGGAGGCTCCGCGCCCGCAGCCCCGGACGCGGCCGGCCGCCGGCCCGGCCCGATCGGGTGGTCACGGCAACGCGAACGGCATCCGCTGGCCGTCCAGGGCTCGGCGACACGCGCACGGCGCCGTCTCGTCGTCCTGCGCCTCGGGCAACGCCGCGACGGCGCGGGCGACGAGGCCCTTCAGCCGGCCGATATGGGCCGTGAACACCTCGAGCACGGCGGCGTGGTCCACGGCATCCGCCGCGTCGACCCCGGCGTCGGCGTCGGTCACCAGGGCGATCGTGGTGAAGCACAGCGCCAGTTCCCGAGCCAGCGCAGCCTCCGGCATGGCGGTCATGCCGACCAGGGTGCCCCCGATGGACGCGTGCCACCGGGACTCGGCGCGGCTGGAGAATCGAGGGCCGTTGATGACCACGAGGGTCCCGCCGGCGACCACCGGTTCGTCGCTCGCCCGGCCCGCCGCGACGACCGCCGCCCGCCCTCCGGCGCAGTACGGATCGGCGAAACCGACGTGGACCACCTGCTTGGCCTGGTCGTAGAAGGTGTGCTCCCGCCCCCACGTACGGTCGATGATCTGGTCGGGGACCACGACGGTGCCCGGGCCGAGTTCCGCGCGCAACGCCCCCACGGCACATGGCGCCAGGATCTGGCGGACCCCAAGAGCGCGCAGCGCCCAGAGATTGGCCCGGTAGTTGACCCGATGCGGGGGCAGCCGATGTTTTCGCCCGTGCCGGGGCAGGAACGCGACGGCCCGCTCATCGACGAAGCCCACCATCGGGGCTTCGCTCGGCGAACCGTACGGCGTGTCCACCACGACCGGCGTCGCCTCGTCGAGGAAGTCGTAGAAACCGGAGCCGCCGATGATCGCGATCTCCGGGCGTGGCGTGGTCATGGCGCGAATCTAGTCACTCGACGGGCGGCATACGGTCCTTGGCGCCAGGGGCTGTGCAGGGAGCGAAGCGCAACGTTCACGGCTGTGGACGGGTCGCCCCGAAGAGCACGGTCAGGACGCGGCCGCAGAGGTCGCCGGACTCGACGAACCGGACGACGATGAGGAGGACGAAGACGAGGAGGACGAAGATGAGGAAGACGACGACGTCGACGACCCGGACGACGAGCTCGACGAACCGCTCGTCGCGCCCGAGCCTGCCGAACCGGCCTCCGCGCCCGACCCAGAGCCCCCGGCCGAACCGCTCGAACCCGAACCGGCCCCCGCCCCGGCGGGCACGCTCGAGGAGGAACCCGACCGCGAATCGGTGCGGTAGAAACCCGACCCCTTGAAGGTGACCCCGATCGACCCGTACACCTTCTTCAACCGGCCACCGCACTCGGGGCATTCGGTGAGCGCCGGCTCGGAAAACGACTGGCGCTTGTCGAAGGAGTGGTCGCACACCGTGCAGGCGTATTCGTAGGTGGGCACGTCGGTCCTTCGCAGATGAGATGGGTCAGCCGGTCAGTCTACAAACCGGTGAGTAGCCTCGACCAGTCGGACCGGCAACGCCGAGATCAACGTCCGGACCGCCCCGCCACATTCCCGTCCCGCTTCCCGTCCCGGCCCCACCCCGCCAACCGGCCGCCCCGACTCACCGCGACCAGCCGGTCCTCGGTGGCCGCCCGAGCCGAAGCCGTGGTCACGACCAGCAGTTCGTCGCCGTGCCGCAGCTTGGTGATGCCGGTGGGCACGATCGTCTCGCCGGCGCGGACTAGCAGGGCGACCTTGGACTTGCGCGGCAGCCGGAGCTCGAAGACCTCGACGCCGTGCAACCGGGAGGCGGGCCCGACGCTGACCTGGATGACCTCCGCGTCGAGCCCCTCCAACGGGGTGGAGTCCAGGACGACGCCACGGGCGCGCTCCGGCTCCACCAACCCCAGCCGGCGGGCGACCCACGGCATCAGCGGCGCCTGCACCGCGGTGTTGATCACGACCAGCACGAACACCATGTCGAAGATCCACTTGGTCCCCGGCACCCCCCGGTTCAACGGGACGGTGGCCAGGACCACGGGCACCGCTCCCCGTAACCCCGCCCAGGACAGGAACAGTTGCTCGCGCCACGGCATACGGAACGGCGTCATCGACACGAACACCGACACCGGGCGGGCCAGCCACAACAGCGCCAATCCGATGACGATCGCACCGAACAGGTTGTCGGTCAGGTGCAGCGGCGTGGCGAGCAGGCCCAGCATGACGAAGAGCCCGATCTGGGCGATCCAGCCGATGGCCGTGGCGAAACCGTGCACCGCCGTCCGGTGCGGCAGCCGGGAGTTCCCGAGCACCAACGCGCACAAGAAAGTGGCGATGAATCCGGACGTATGCGCCAGGGCCGCCACCGCGTATGCCAGTACGGCCACCGAGAGCAGCCCGATGGCGAACAGTGTCGAGGAACTGCCCGCGACCCGGCGCATCAGCCAACCGCCGCCCACGCCGATGAGCAGACCGATGATCGCCCCACCGGTCAGTTCGGCGAGCGCCGTCAGGGGCAACTGCCAGATCGGCGACTCGTGCCCCGAGGCCACGAGCCGGTCCGCGAGCGCGACGACCACGAGAACGACGGGTGCGTCGTTGAACCCGGACTCGGCCTCCAGGAGTCCGGTGAGCCGGCGCGGCAGCGAGATCGATCGCAGCACGGAGAACACCGCGGCCGCGTCGGTGGAGCTGAGAATCGCCCCGATGAGCAGGCTCTGGGTCCACGACAGGTTCAGCAGGACGTGGGCGGCGACCCCGACCAGCCCGATCGAGACCGCGACGCCGATGGTGCTCAGCACCAGCGCAGGACCGATCAGATTGCGGATCGAGGACCACGACGTCGTCAGCCCGCCCTCGGCCAGGATGAGGATGAGAGCGGCATACCCGAGGACCTGCCCGAGTGCCGCGGAGTCGAACGTCACCCCCAGACCACTGAGCGCCACTCCGATGCCGAGATACAGCAGCAGGTTCGGCATGGCCGACCGCGACGAGATCCGGACCACCGCCAGCGCCAGCACGACGACGATCGAGCCCATCAGCAGTGCCCACGCGAGTTCGGTCACCCCGAACTCGCCGGTCGCGGTCAGCGTCGGGACGTCGAGCGAGGGAAGCGAGGGGAGCGAGGGGAGCGAGGGGAGCCAAGGCGGCGCCGCCGAGGGGACCGGAATCGACGGGGACATGGCGCCGGCCTCCTCTTCGTTGCTCAATCCCGCGGGGTTCAGGCCTTAGTCTCGCAGGGTGGCTGGTCAGAACAGGTCCTCCGTCCGCCGGGTCGGGCTCGTCGTGCTCGTCGTCGTGCTGCTCCTCGTCGCGGGCACGGCGACCTTCGTGGTGGCCACCGTGCGGCAGTCGTTCCCCCAGACCACGGGCACCATCGAGGTCCCCGGGCTGGACCAGCGGGTCACGGTGTACCGGGACGGACACGGCATACCGCAGATCTACGCGCAGACCTCGGCGGACCTGTTCCGGGCCCAGGGCTATGTCGATGCCCAGGACCGGTTCTTCCAGATGGACCTGCAGCGGCGGTACACCTCGGGCCGGCTCGCCGAACTCCTCGGCGAGTCCGGGCTCGCGTCGGACAAACTCGTCCGGACCCTGGGTTGGCGCCGCGTCGCCGAACGCGAACTGCCGATGCTGGAACCGGCCACCCGCCAATACCTGCAGGCGTATGCCGACGGCGTCAACGCCTATCTGCGGGGTGCCGGCAAACCCGCCTCGATCTCGCTGGAATACGTCCTGATCAGCCGCACCAATAGCTCGTTCCGGATCGAGGACTGGACTCCCGTCGATTCGTTGAGTTGGTTGAAGGCGATGGCGTGGGACCTGCGGGGGGATTACCCCGACGAGCTCACCCGCGCCCGGCTGGCCGCGACCGTCCCGCCGCAGCAGGTCGCCCAGCTCTACCCGGAGTACCCGAGCGCCGCGCACCGCACGATCCTCGGCGATTCGGACTGGACCGCGCCGGGCCAGGGGACCGGGGGGACCGCCGGAGCCTCGTCGGCCGGCTCCGTCGTCCCCGCCGCCCTGCTCGCCGGCCCGTCCGTCCACCGTCAGATCGCCGGTGTCCAGGACGCGCTCGCGGCCCTCCCGTCGTTCTTCGGTCGGGGCAGCGACGTGGGGTCCAACGCCTGGGTCGTCTCTGGGGCGCTGACCTCGACGGGCAAACCGCTGCTGGCCAACGACCCGCACCTGAACCTGACCGTTCCGAGCATCTGGAGCCAGGTCGGCCTGCATTGCCGGACCGTGTCGGCGGCGTGTCCGTTCGACGTGGCCGGGTTCTCGTTCGCCGGTATGCCGGGGGTCATCATCGGGCACAACGCGCGGATCGCGTGGGGGTTCAGCAACCTCGGCCCGGATGTCACGGACTTCTACCTGGAGAGCATCGGCGAGGACGACACGTACACCTATGGCGGGGAACGCAAGCCGCTGGACACCCGCACCGAGGTCATCAAGGTGGCCGGCGAATCGGACGTGACGATCGTCGTACGGTCCACCGGTCACGGGCCGGTGCTATCAGATGTGGTCCCCGATGTGGCGGCCGCGGGGCAACGGGTGCCGGTCGGCGGGATTCCGCAGAACAACCCGTACGCCCTGTCCATGGCGTGGACGGGACTGACCCCGACCCGGGTGGCGGACGCGGTGTTCGGCTTCGACACCGCCAAGAACTGGTCGGAGTTCCGGACCGCGGCGCGCAGCTTCGCGATTCCCGCGCAGAACCTCATCTACGCCGACGTCGACGGGCATATCGGCTACCAAGCCCCCGGACTGATCCCGCTGCGCCGGTCCTCGACCCCGGGTACCCCGCCCGGGTTCTGGCCGGCTCCCGGTTGGCTCCCGGAGTACGACTGGAAGGGCTACGTCCCCTTCGAGCAGCTGCCGTGGGTGCTCGACCCGCGCGAGGGCTTCATCGTGGCCGCCAACCAGCAGGTCACCCTGGCCGCCGGGCCCTTCCTCACCAGCGAGTGGGACTACGGCTACCGCGCCCAACGAATCCGCGAACTCCTCAGCCAGTCCGCCTCCCGAAAACTCACCCCGGCCGACATGACGGCCTTCCAGAACGACGTCTACAACCCGTTCGCCAAGGAGCTCACCCCGATCCTCGTCGCGACCAGCGTGGACGATTTCACCGCCCAGGCCCGCGCCCTGCTGACGAACTGGCAGTTCACCCAGCCGGCCGACAAGTCCCGCGAGGCCTCGGCCGCCTCGTACTTCAACGCGGTCTGGGCGCACCTGCTGGACAACACCTTCGGCGACGAGCTGCCGCGTGGCGCGATGCCGGACGGCGGCAGCCGGTGGATGACCGTGATGGCCGATCTGTTGAAGGACCCCCGCAACGCGTGGTGGGACGACAAACGCACGCCCGGGGTCATCGAGGGGCGCGACGAGATCCTGCGCAAGTCGATGGTCGACGCCCACCTGGACCTGGTGCAGCACCTCGGCAAGGACCCGGCGACCTGGCAGTGGGGACGCCTGCACCCGTTGACCCTGCACCATCCGGTGATGAGTCAGGACTCGGTTCCCGCCGTCGTGCGGTCGATTTTCGAGATCGGCACCGCGGGCGCGCCCGGCGGTCCCTCCATCGTCAACGCCTTCGGCTGGAACGCGGCGGCGACGTCGGCAACCGGAGTCGACCGGTTCGCCGTGGTCCGTGGGCCGTCGATGCGGATGGTGGTCGACCTGGCCGATCTGGACGCCTCGACCTGGGTGGTCGGCGGCGGCCGCAGCGGTCACCCCTTCCAGGGCTCGTACGGCGACCAGGTCGAGGCCTGGCTGGCCGGCGAGACCTTCAGCTGGCCGTTCTCGACCGCCGCCGTGGCCGCCGGGCAGGTCGGCGAACTCACCCTGACCCCGTCCAGCGACCAGTAGCGCGGGAGGGCCGATCGTCCCGGCCGACGCGACGTGCGTCACCGCCCGCCGTCGCCCACCCGGCATACCCCTGACCCGGCCGTCACATAGGCGTGGACCGGGATGTCGTATGCCGACCGCGGCAAGGGCTCCTCGCTCACCTCTGCGTCGTGCAGGAGGACGACGACGTATGCCTCGGGCAGGTCCGCCAGGGTCCGGTCGTAACAGCCGCCGCCCTGGCCCAGCCGGGTGCCGTCACGGTCCACCGCGAGCCCCGGGGCCAGCACGACGGGCGCGGACCGCAGCGCGTCGGGGCCGAGGACCGTCCCGTCGAGGCGTTTCCAGTCCAGGGTCCAGTCCGGATTGGTGATCGGGACGACGACGTCGTAGCCGGCGGCGGTCAGGTCGGCGAGCAGGAGTTCGGTGGGGGGTTCGACAGGGGTGGACTCATAGGCCGCGATCCGGGCGGTGCTGCCCGGGCCGAGCCGGTCGGCGAGGAATTCCAGCAGATGGGTGCTGAGGGCCGCCGCCTCGCGGTCCCGGTCGATGGCCGAGACGAGCTCGCGACGCCGGGCCCGCAGCAGCCGACGGACCGCCTTCTTCGGGGTCTCGCTCACCCGCCTCATCGTAGGGTCGCAGCGGACAGCACAACGTGGAAGGCGCGTCGTAAGGTGGGTCCATGACTGCGACCGGACTCGATGCCGCCCTGGCCAAGATGCGTTCCGCCGGAGTCGAGGAGACCGCCGTCCGGACCTTCGCGCACTACTACGCACTGCTGGCCGACGGCGCGACCGGCACCATCCCCGAGGCGAGCATCGAACCCCTGGACCAGGTCCCCGAACTCACCGGCCTGGCATACGACGAGGACACCCAAGCGGCGGCGCTCGGCAAGGTCGCGATCGTCAAACTCAACGGCGGCCTCGGCACGGGCATGGGCCTGACCGGACCGAAGTCCGCGCTGCAGGTCCGCGAGGGCGTCACCTTCCTCGACGTGATCGCCCGCCAGGTCCTCGGGCTGCGGGAGCGGTTCGGGGTCGCGTTGCCGCTGATCCTGATGAACTCGTTCCGGACCCGGGAGGAGTCGCTGGCCATCCTGGCGAACTACCCGGACCTGGCCGTCGACGGCCTGCCGCTGGACTTCCTGCAAAACGCCGAACCCAAACTCACCCAGGCCGACCTGTCCCCGGTGGACTGGCCGAGCAACCCCGACCTGGAGTGGTGCCCGCCCGGTCACGGTGATGTCTATCTCGCCCTGCAATCCTCCGGGGTGCTCGCGACGCTGCGCGACAAGGGCATCCGGTACATCTTCTTGTCCAACTCCGACAATCTCGGCGCGACGTGCGACCCGATGATCGCCGCCTGGCTGCTCGACAACGAGGTCCCGTATGCCGCCGAGGTGTGCGTGCGGACCGCGTCGGACCGCAAGGGCGGGCACCTGGCCCGCCGGCTCGCCGACGGACGGATCATCCTGCGCGACAGCGCCCAGGTCGCCGACGGGGAGGACCGGTACTTCCAGGACAACGAACGGCATACGACGTTCCACAGCAACAACCTGTGGATCGACGTCGAAGCGCTGGCCGCATTGCTCGCGGCGCGCGACGGGGTGCTCGGGCTGCCGATCATCGTCAACCGCAAGACGGTGGACCCCTCGGACAAGGCGTCGGTGGCGGTGATCCAGGTCGAAACCGCGATGGGGACGGCGATCGAGTTGTTCGAGGGGGCGCAGGCGCTTCTCGTGCCGCGCACCCGGTTCCGGCCGGTCAAGACGACCAACGACCTGCTCGTGCTGCGATCGGACTGGTTCGAGGTGGACGAGCGTGCCCATGTCGTGGCCCGCGGCGAGGGTGACGAACCGCTCGTCACCCTCGACGGGCATTACACGCTGGTGCCCGATTTCGACGCGCGCTTCCCGACCGGTGCGCCGTCGCTGCTGGACTGCCGCGCGCTGACGGTGACCGGCGACGTCACCTTCGGCGCGGGCGTGGTGTGTCAGGGGGAGGTCCGGGTGGTCGCCGTGCGGCCGGCCGCCGTGCCGGACGGTGAGGTTCTGCGCGGGGAGGTCCACCTCGACGACGAGCCCGACCCGTCCCGGGAGGGCTGAGTGCGTTCGGTCGAAGAGCATCTCGTCGCCGTCCTGGACCTCGTCGGGTCGGGCCGTCCGGCGCACGTGCCGTTGGGCGGGGCGCTCGGTTTGGTCCTGTGCGAGGACGTCGTCTCGACCGTGGACCTGCCGGGGTTCGACAACTCCGCGATGGACGGGTATGCCGTGCGCCGCGCCGATCTGGTGTCGGGGGATAGCGGTTCGGCCGGCGTCGAACTGCGGGTCGTCGACGCGCTCGCGGCCGGCGCCGACGCGGCGGGGGTCGAGGTCGGTGTCGGGACGGCCGTCAAGATCATGACCGGCGCCCCGCTGCCCGCCGGGGCGGACTGCGTCATCCCCGTCGAGCTGACCCACGCCGGGGCCTCGGGGGCGCCGGGCGCGACGGTGGTGATCGCGGCGGACGCGGCGGCCCGGGCCGAGTCCGGCCAGCACGTGCGGCCCCGCGGCGACGACGTCCGCGCCGGGACGCAGGTGCTGACCGCGGGGTCCGTCATCGATCCTCGCCGGATCGGGCTGCTGGCGGCGATCGGCCGGGCGCACGCACCGGCATACGCCCGTCCCCGGGTCGCGGTCGTGTCCACCGGCGCCGAACTCGTCCCGCCCGGTGCGCCGCTCGCGGCCGGGCAGCTCTACGACTCGAATTCGTACCTGTTGGAGGCCGCGCTGAACTTGGCCGGGGCGCACGCGACGAGGTATGCGGTGGTGACCGACGACGAGGCGCTGCTGCAAGCGGCTCTGGACGGGGCGGCCGAGGACAACGACCTGCTCGTCACGACCGGCGGGGTGTCGATGGGCGACCACGACGTGGTGAAGTCGGCGCTGCGGGACCGTGGCGTCGATTTCGTGCAGGTCGCGATGCAGCCCGGCAAACCGCAGGGTCTTGGCCGGGTCGCCGGCGTACCGATCATCGCGCTGCCGGGCAACCCGGTGTCTGCCTATGTGTCCTTCGAGGTATTCGTCCGCCCGGCGATCCGCCGGCTGATGGGACTGGACCCGTATCCGCCGCTGCGGACCGGCCGCTGGACGCTCGGGCTGCGCAGCCCTCGGGGGCGTCGTCAGTATGCCCGTGCTCTCGCCGCCGAGGGCCCATCGGGTTGGGAGCTGACGCCGCTGCGCGGGCAGGGTTCGCACTTCGTCGCCGACCTGGCCCACGCCACTGCGCTCGCGGTCATTCCGGAATCGGTCACCGAGGTGGCTGCGGGCGCGGCGGTCGATTTCCTGCTGCTCGGCGGTGCGCCATGACCGAACGGCCCGAGCCGATCTCGGGAGCGGTCTCGGGGTCCGTCTCGGGACTGACCTCGGGACTGGCCTCGGGACTGACCCACGTCCGGGCCGACGGGACGGCGCACATGGTCGACGTCTCCGGCAAGGCGGTCACCACCCGCACGGCCGGCGCCCGAGGGAAGGTGCTCGTGTCGGCCGACGGCGTGGCGGCGCTGCGCGGGGGAACCGTCCCCAAGGGCGACGCATTGGCGGTCGCGCGGATCGCGGGGATCCAGGCGGCCAAGAAGACCCCCGACCTGGTGCCGCTCGCCCATCCCGTCGCGATCCACGCGGTGGCGGTCGATCTCGAGGTCGTCGACGACGGCGTCGACATCGTCGCCTCGGTACGCACCGCGGATCGCACCGGAATCGAAATGGAAGCACTGACCGCCGTGGCGGTCGCGGCGTTGGCGCTGGTCGACATGGTCAAGGCGGTGGACCGGCACGCCCGGATCACCGACATCCGGGTCACCCACAAGGCCGGCGGTCGATCGGGGGACTGGACCGAACCCGCCGACGAACCCGCCGACGAACCCCCGACCGAACC
>JBDIAR010000077.1:0-15599 GCA_039812545.1 Dermatophilaceae bacterium
CGCCGCGAGCAGTTCCGTCCGAACGGCCTCGCACCCGCCCGTCAGAGACTCGACCGAACCGGCGGGTTCGGCGAGGCGGGGCGGGCTGTCTGGCATACCGACAGAATATCGTAACTCTGATCGACACGCAAGTCCACAAACGACGAAACCTCATGCACCCCAACGAACCCGACGGACAGAGCGACCCAGTCAATTCCTACCAAGGAGCACCGACACAGCCCGTTTCAGGCGCCGAAATCGCCGTCTTGACCCGCGTTGCATCCCCTCTCGCTGAGCGAGCGATCAAACTCAGGACTCGCGGGGGTATCGGCGGGCGGTTCGGTTCGTGGTCGCACTCCCCCGCCTGGTAAGGTCAACCCTCGCGGCCCAGGGGCGATTCGAAGCCCCGCAGCCGTGACCGACTCGCCGGTTCTGCCGGGATTCGGCCCCCGTAGCTCAGGGGATAGAGCACCGCCCTCCGGAGGCGGGGGCGCAGGTTCGAATCCTGCCGGGGGCACCCATCCACAAGCCTGTGACCTGCGGAAACTCCGCCGCCCACCCGCATGCCTGCAACTCCCAGCCCCATCCGTGCAACAGCCGGACCTCGCTTTGCCGAACCACCGGCCCGTCGTCCAGACCCGCTGAGGCCTGCTCCGTGACGAACCTCTCGCGATCACGAACGGCGGCGCATATTGGCGATTGTCGATGGGTAGACCTACTCTGAAATCGAGATTCATCGATACGCGAGGGAGGGTGAGGCGGATGGCGACCCGGCTCGGCACGGAGCAGCACTCCCCGCGGCAGGCCCGGCGCCATGCGGGCGCCCTGGTTGCGGTGGCTGTGCTCTGGTCAGCCGCGTACTGGGTGAACGAGAACCTGTGGACCTGGCTGTTCACGACCCTGGGGTGGGATACCGCACAACGAATTCCGGGTGCGACGCACTTCTTCCTCTACGACACGGCCAAGGTCCTGCTGCTGCTGGTGGGGATGATCTTCCTCATCGGGATGCTCCGCACGACAATCCGCCCCGAAACCGTCCGGGGCTATCTCCACGACAAACCCCTGCCCGTCGCCCTCGGCCTGGCGGCCGTCTTCGGCGCGATCACGCCGTTCTGCTCGTGCTCCTCGATCCCACTGTTCATCGGGTTTGTCGCGGCGGGAATCCCCCTGTCGGTCACCCTCACCTTCCTGATCGCCTCCCCGCTGGTCAACGAGGTCGCCGTCGTCATGCTCGGCCAGTCCTTCGGGTGGGGCATCACCACCGCGTATGTCGCCTCCGGCCTCGGATTGGCAATGCTGCTCGGCGCCACCTTTTCTCGATTCGACCTCGACGACCAGGTGGCCGACTTCGTCCGCGCCACGCCGACCGCGCAACTGCAGGCACAGGCCGCCCGTCCCACCCTCGCCGAGCGGATCCACGCCGCCCGCGAGGAGACGTCAGAGATCGTGGGCCGGGTATGGAAGTGGATCATCGTCGGAGTCGGCATCGGCGCCCTGATCCACGGCTGGGTTCCCACCGAACTGCTCGCCACGTATGCCGGCCCGGACAATCCCCTCGCGGTCCCGATCGTCACCGCGATGGGAGTACCGCTGTACTCCAACGCCGCCGGCGTCATCCCCATCGCCCAGGCACTGTGGGCAAAAGGTATGGCCACCGGGACCGTCCTGTCGTTCATGATGGCCACGGTGGCACTGTCTCTCCCCGAATTCATCCTCCTGAAGCAGGTCCTCAAGACCCGTCTTCTGGCGCTCTACTTCGGCTCCGTCACCCTCGGCATCATCGCCATCGGCCTGGCCTTCAACGTCCTCTTCTAACCACGCACCAACAAGGAGTGACCGTGCACATCAAGATCCTCGGCCCCGGATGCCGCAACTGCATCACCCTTGAGAAGGAGACGCGGGCCGCGGTCGATCAACTCGGCATCGACGCCACCATCGAGAAGGTCACCGCCTACCCCGACATCGCCGCCTATGGGGTCATGTCCACCCCCGGCCTGGTCATCGACGACAAGGTCGTCGTCAGCGGCCGGGTCCCCAAGCGCTGCGAAATCGCCGCCCTGCTGACCGGCTGAGCCCCTGTCCCGGGGGTGGGGCGAAACGCGTTGGGGGCCAGGCGCGCCCAACGCAGTCAATACCGTGATCAAGAGTCGCGGGACGAATCGCCGCACCCCACGCGGCACCCGCCGCCGCACCCCACGTCGCCCCCCGGCGGCCCTACTCCCCGCCGGACATCGAGAACGACCGCAGCCGGTCCCCGGTCAGCCACAGCGCCACCGCCAGCAACACCACCGAGGCCACCACGGCATACGTCAGACCGAGCCCGGGGCTGGGCACCATCGAGGACACCGACGAACCCACCTCCTGCCCCCAGGACCGGATCGTCACCCATCGGACCCCGCGCAGCAGCCCGCCGAGCATTCCCTCCCAGAAGACCGTGAACAGCAGCCCGAGCACCACGGCATACCGAACCCACGCCCCCAGCGCGAGGAAGAGCGCGGCGTACCCGGTCCCGGCGACGAGCCCCGCCACCAGCCACCCGACCGCCCGCGCCGGGCGCCCGGGATCGAGGATCAGCCCGGTGACGAGCAGCGGCACCGCACCCAACAGCCAGGTCGCGAGAACGGCGGCGACGTACTTGCTGACCCCGACGGCATACCGACTGACCGGCGTGGCGAGCAGATACACGATCGAGCCGTCCTCGATCTCCGGCCCGAGCACGGAGTTCGCGCAGATCAACGCCACCAGCGGCAGCACCACGGTGAACCCCAGCCCGCCGACCAACGCATAGCCGCTGGAACCCTGCCCGACGACGGAGACCAGCACGGCGATCACGATGACCAACACCGGCATGGCGGCGATCACCAGGGTGCGTCGACGACCCAACAACCCGCGCAACGCCAGCGACAAGATCGTGCCGTTCATCGCCGACCTCCCCCCACCAGATAGGCGAACACGCTCTCCAGGGATTCGTCGGACGGCACGAGTTCCTCCACCCGTATGCCGGCAGCCCTGGCCAGGACCGGCAGCCGGTGCGCGAAGGTGCCGAAGTCGGCCACCGCGACGTCGACTCCGTTGCGGGGTCGCAGGTTGACGCCGAGCACGGAGGGTTCGGCGATGAGCAGGGAAGCCAGGTCGCGGTCGGCCGAGCTGCGCAGGACGTACTGCACCGGCCGGTCGGTCATCAGCCGCCGGATCGCCCCGAAGTCACCCGACGCGGCGTGCCGCCCGGACACGAGCACCTCGATGTGCCGGGCGAGTTGCTCGACCTCTTCGAGGATGTGCGAACTGAACAGCACCGTCCGCCCCTGAGCCCCCATCTCGCGAAGCAGCGCCATCAGGTGCAGCCGCTGCCGAGGATCGACTCCGTTGAACGGCTCGTCCAACACCAACACCGCGGGGTCGTGGACGAGTGCGGCCGCCAGTTTGGCGCGCTGGCGCATCCCCTTGGAGTAGGTCGCGATCTTGCGATCGGCCGGCTCGACGAGATCGACGGTCGTCAACGCGCGCTCGGTGGCCGCGCCCGGATCGGGCAGCCCGTGCAACTGCGCGCGGGCCCGGACGAACTGGCGCGCGGAGAGGTACTCGAACGAGATCTCCGCCTCCGGGACGAGCCCCAACGTCCGGTAGATCTCGGTCGACCGCCACGTCGGCCGCCCGTCCAGGGACACGGTCCCCGCCGACGGCGCCAAGAACCCGGCCATCATCGCGATCAAGGTGGTCTTGCCGGCGCCGTTCGGGCCCAGCAGACCGGTGATCCCGGGTCCGATCGTCATCGTCACCCCGTTGACCGCGACGATATTGCGGTACCACCGCGACACGTCCTGAATCTCGATCGTGCTCATCGCCCGGCCACCTTGCGCATCCGCCAGATGGAGGCGGCGGCGCCGACGGCGGCGAACAGCAAGAGCCCGCCGACGTATGCCAGTCGCATCCCGAGTCCTGCTGGTGCTGTTGACATTTGGCTGGCACCCGCGATGGCCGCACAGCCGCGGTACAGCGAATAGGGCGAGGCCAGGCCGATGAGGTCGGCGCCGACGGCGCTGCCCGAATCGCGCGCCAGCGCACCGACTCCGGCGACCACGCCGTCCAGCACCAGCAGCACCGCGATGATGGCCAGCACGGCGAACCCGCGACGCACCGAGAAGGCCGACACCGCCCCGGCCACCCCTGTGATCGCCAAGCCCAACAGGGCACTCAACCCCATCGCGACGAGCAACTCCTTGGTCTGCTGTCCCGCGTCGAGTTCGCCGAGCAGAGCACCGACATACAGCACGATCATCGGCACCCACATGAAGATCAGCACGCCCGCCAGCAGCGACCCCAGGCGGGCCAGCGCGTATGCCACCGGTCCCGTCGGGCGGGCGAAGTACAACGCCACGACGCCGCACCGCTGGTCGGCGGAGAACAGCAGCGGCGCCTGCATCGCCGCGAACAGGCTGATCATCAGTTGGAGTTGCGCGGGGAAATCGGCGTAGCTGAGCGGCAATTCGCGCAGACTCGTGAACACGAGCACGGCAACCATCACCAGGGCCGGTACGACGCAAACCGCCAACAACCCGAACGGCCGGATCTTGGCTTTCGCCGGTCGGCCGAACCCGAACAGCGTGCCCAAGCCCGATCGGAACAGCGCGAGCAGGATCCGGCCGGGGCCCTGGCGCGGGCCGGCGTAGCCGCGATAACCCAAGTCGTGGATCACGCCGCCCGGCGCGGGACTGCGCGCCGGCATCGCGGCGTCCGGAATCGTCACGACCGATCACCTCCGGACGACGACGGGTACGGCGGGACCGACGGGGACGACGAGACCGACGGGGGCGTCGGCGACGGGGTCGTCGGCGCCGGGAGCGCAGCGGGAGGTCCGGACGGTGGTGGCATGGCGAAAACGTCCTCGATCCGGTGGTGGCCCTGCGTGATCCGCACCAGACCGACACCCAGGTCGGCGGCGGTGTCCCGAACGAGGTCGCACAGCGCCCCCAACTGGTCAGGTCCGGTGGGCGACAGTTCGAGCAACGCCCCGCGCGGCTGACAGGTCGCGCCCGCTGCGGCGAGCGCCACGGCCACCCGCTCCTGGGCGCGCTCCCCCAGGACCTCGACCAGCAGGGTCCCGGTGCTGCGCGTGAACGACGAGGTCTCGGACGCCTGCAGCAACCGCCCGGCGTCCAAGATGACGACGTTGTCGCTCACCCGCTCGAGTTCGCCGAGCAGGTGAGAGGTGATGACGACCGGTATGCCGAAGTCGGCGCCGATGCGGTGCACCAGGTCGAGCATGTCGTCCCGAGCCGCCGGGTCCAGGCCGTTGGTCGGCTCGTCGAGGAAGATCAACCGGGGGTCGTGGACGATGGCCTGCGCCAACTTGGCCCGCTGCTTCATCCCGGTGGAATAGCCACCCATCGGCCGGTACCGCTCCTCGGCCAGACCCACATGGCGCAGGGCCTCGGCCGCCCGCTCGCGGGCCGCGACCCTGGGCAGTCCCGACATCTGCGCCATGTGCACGACGAAGTCACTCGCGGACTGCTCCGGCGGCAGGCAGTCGTGCTCGGGCGAGTACCCGACGTAGGTGCGGATCTCGTCCGCATCCGCCCCCACCGGGTAGCCGAGCACGGTGGCCTGACCGCTCGTCGGGGAGATCAGTCCCAGGAGCAACTTGATCAGGGTCGACTTGCCGGCACCGTTGGCACCGACCAGCCCGGTGATCCCACCGCCGATCGACAAGGTGAGATCAGCCACGGCGTGAACGGATCCGTAACTCTTGGACAAGCCAGTCGTGCTGATCACCGGATCGCGCGGTCCGACCGGCGACTTCGTGCCCCCCGAGGCAACCGTCATACGTCCTTTCTACCCCATGGCGGGGGTCCTCCCGCATTCCCGATCAGCCGGGCGGGTCCGTTGATGGTCATCGCGACGCCCCCTACGCTCAGAACTCCAGGCTCGGAAGGAGGGGCGCGTGCCCGGCTACAACCACGCCAGCACCGGGCTGCCGGGTCTGGACCTCACCATCGACGACCTACGGCTCGGCGACAACGTGGTCTGGCAGGTCGACGCGATCGACGACTACCGCCGGATCGCGCAGGCCTACGTGGACCGGGCCAGGCAAGAGGGCCGGAAGCTGGTCTACCTGCGCTTCGCCCGTCACGAGCCGCTGTTCGCCCCCGAGGCGGGCGTCACCGAGCATCGAGTCGATCCGTCGGTGGGCTTCGAATCCTTCGCCCACTCGGTCCACCGACTCCTGTCGACGCAGGATCGCGCGGCGTTTTATGTCTTAGATTGCCTCTCCGATCTGCTGGAGATCTGGCATTCCGACCTGGCCGTGATGAACTTCTTCAAGGTCACCTGCCCGTTTCTCTTCGAACTCGACGCCGTCGCATACTTCGCCCTGCTGCGGGACGCGCACGCGTCGGCCACCATCGCCGGGATCCGCGAGACGACCCAGCTGCTGCTCGACCTGCACGTGATCGACGGGCAGACGTACGTCCATCCGCTCAAAGTGTGGGGCCGACACTCGCCGACGATGTTCTTTCCCCACCTGATCCGCGGCGACGAGGCCATCTCCATCACCTCCAGTGCCGAAGCGGCACAGTTGTTCTCCCGGATCGCCAGGAACACCCGGCCGACCACACGCCCGGATCACTGGCAGGTCCTGCTGGACCGGGCCTGGTCCGCACTCTCCGCCGACCCGGAGACGCAGGAGCGCACGAGAGCGCAATTGCTGGAGATGCTCATCGGCGCCCGCGGCCGGATGGGCGAGCTGTGCCGCCGATATCTGCGGCTGCCGGACCTGCTCGCCATCGCGGACCGGGAGATCGGCAGTGGTTCGATCGGCGGCAAGAGCGTGGGAATGCTGGTGGCCCGAGCCATCCTCGAACACACCGCGGACCCGGCGATCGTGGACCGACTCGAGCCGCACGATTCGTATTATCTGGGCTCGGACCTGTTCTACACCTACATCGTCGCCAACGGCTGGTGGCGCCTGTGGGTACGGCACAAGTCCGCCGAGGGCTACTTCTCCGGCGGCGCCGAACTCGCGGCCGAGTTGGCCCACGGCCGGTTCCCGCACACTGTCTCCGAGGAGTTCGTCCACCTGCTGGAGCACTTCGGCCAGTCGCCGATCATCGTGCGGTCCAGTTCGCTGCTCGAAGACGACTTCGGCAACGCCTTCGCCGGCAAGTACGAGAGCGTCTTCTGCGCCAACCAGGGCACCCCCGAGGAGCGGTACCGGGCCTTCGAGAGCGCCGTGCGACGGGTGTATGCCAGTGCGATGAGTGAGGAGGCACTGGCATACCGACACAGCCGCGGGCTGGTCGAACGAGACGAACAGATGGCGGTCCTCGTCCAGCGGGTCTCCGGTGACCACCACGGTGACATGTTCTTTCCCCACGCCGCCGGGGTCGGCAACTCCTCGAACCTGTACGTCTGGGATCGCGACATCGACATGGACGCCGGCATGTTGCGCCTCGTCGTGGGGCTGGGAACCCGGGCCGTGGACCGATCGGTGCGCGACTATGCGCGGATCATCGCTCTGGACAAGCCGACTCGCACCCAGCACCGGGACGAGTCGGAGGCGAGTAGGTACTCACAACGGCGTGCCGACGTCCTGTCCCTCGTCGGCAACGACCTGCGCGACCTGCCCGTCGCCGACCTGCCGGATCTCGACCCGCGCACCGACTGGAGCCTGTTCTTCAGCCCCGACCACGAGGCCCGACGGCGCTGGGCCGAACTCGGGCGACGCCCGGGCGGCGAACCCGCGCTCGTCGATTTCCGCCGACTCCTCGGCGACACCGACTTCGCCGCCGTCATGCGTCGGATTCTCGCGACGCTCTCGCAGGCCTACGCGTACCCCGTGGACATCGAGTTCACCGTCAACATCGCGCGGGCGACCGTCGGCTCACCTGTGGGATTCACGGTCAACCTGGTCCAGTGCCGGCCCTTGCAGACCCGCGGTCTCGGGGCTCCGGTCGTCATGCCCGACATCGACGCTCCCGAGGAGGTGATCATCGCCGCCACCGGGGAATTCATGGGGGGCAATGTCCGTCTACCGGTGGAGTATGCCGTCGCGGTCCGTCCCGACGCCTATCTCGCGTTGGACCCGGAGGGCCAGTATTCGGTGGCCCGCCACATCGGCCATCTCAACGCCGCGCTGGCAGGCCGTGGCTTCATGCTGATCGGGCCCGGCCGCTGGGGTACGACCTCACCGTCGCTGGGCGTGCCGGTTCGGTTCGCCGAGATCAGGAACACCGCCGTGCTCGTCGAATTCACTTATCCGGCAGGCGCTTTCCGACCTGAGCTGTCGTATGGCAGCCACTTCTTCCAAGACCTCGTCGAGGCGGGGATCTTCTACGCCGCGCTTTTCGTCGAGCGGGACGACGTCACCTTCAACCTCTCGCGACTCCTCGGCCACGACAACGCGCTGCTCCAATTGGACCCCGACGCCACGGGCTTGGAGGGCGTCATCCACGTCGCGGCCCTGGACGGCGTGGAGTTGTTCTCCGACATCGTGAGCCAGCGCCTGATCTGCCGCTGACGCCACCCGGCCGCCGGCTCAGATGACGCCCATCGCCACCATCGCGTCGGCGACCTTGATGTACCCTGCCAGGTTGGCGCCCACGATGTAGTCCCCCGGCGAACCGAATTCCTCGGCAGTGGCCAAACAGGTGTCGTGGATGCCGCACATGATCTGGGTCAGTCGCTCCTCGGTCTCCTCAAAGCCCCAGGTGTCGCGACTGGCGTTCTGCTGCATCTCCAGAGCGCTGGTCGCCACCCCGCCGGCATTCGACGCCTTCCCCGGCGCGAAGCCGACCCCGGCGTCCTGGAAGAGTTCGACGGCCGCGGACGTCGTCGGCATATTGGCCCCCTCGGCGACCAATTCGAGACCCTTCTCGATCAGCCGGCGCGCGGGCCCCTCATCCAACTCGTTCTGCGTGGCGCACGGCAGCGCGATCTGGCACGGCACATCCCAGACCGACCCGCCGTGCACGTGCCGAGCCCCGGGCCGGCTGTCGGCATACTCGGTGAGGCGGGCGCGACGAATCTCCTTGACCTCCTTCAGCAGATCGAGGTCGATTCCCTGCTCGTCGACGACATAGCCGTCGGAATCCGAGCAGGCCACGACGATCCCACCCAGTTGCTGCACCTTCTCGATCGCGAAGATGGCGACATTGCCGGAGCCCGAGACGACCACCCGCTTGCCGTCGAACGACTGACCGCGCGTCTTGAGCATCTCGTTGGCGAAGATGACGACGCCGTAGCCGGTCGACTCGCGGCGCACCTGTGACCCGCCCCAGGTGACGCCCTTGCCGGTCAACACGCCCGACTCGAATCTGTTGGTGATCCGCTTGTACTGGCCGAACAGGTACCCGATCTCGCGACCCCCGACCCCGATGTCACCGGCCGGAACGTCGGTGTACTCCCCGATATGCCGGTAGAGCTCGGTCATGAAGGACTGGCAGAAGCGCATGATCTCGGCGTCGGACTTGCCCTTGGGGTCGAAGTCGGCGCCACCCTTGCCGCCACCGATCGGCATACCGGTCAGCGAGTTCTTGAAGGTCTGCTCGAAACCGAGGAACTTGATGATGGACAGGTTGACCGAGGGGTGGAAGCGCAGGCCCCCCTTGTACGGCCCGAGCGCGGAGTTGAACTCCACCCGGAACCCGCGGAAGATCTCCACAGCGCCCGAGTCGTCCACCATGGGGACCCGGAAGATGATCTGGCGCTCCGGCTCACACACCCGCTTGAGGATCGACCACCGAACGTACTCCTCCCGGCGTCCGGCGAGCGGGGTCAGGCTGACCAGCACCTCGTACACGGCCTGGTGGAACTCGGTCTCCCCCGGGTTACGCGAGAGGACCTTCTCATACATCGGCTGGAACTCTGCGTGTAGCGGCTTCCTCACGCGCGCCGACGGTAGCAGTCGAGGGCCCGGACTGAGCCGCGGTTCACGGATTGGACGTCCCCGGCTCGGCCCGGCGAACGCGGGCCCCCGCCGCGGCGGCTCACGCCCACGAGTTGTCGATGCCGGTGTCGGTCGGGCCCGGAACCGGGCAGACTGTGGCCATGTCCTCGCCCGATGCCGCGCCCGAGACCGTAGACCGTGACGTCCTGCGCATCGACGGGCGGGTCGTGCGGATCCGCTCCGTACGCCAGTCCGACCGGGAGGCGCTCATCCGGCTGAACGAGTCGAGTTCGGACAAGTCGATCTTCCTGCGCTTCTCCACCGGCAATCGTCAGCTCGCCGATCGATACGTGGAGCAGATCCTCAAGCCACTGACCCGCATACATCAGGAGATCGTGGCGGTCGTGGGCGAAGAGATCGTCGGCGTATGCGGCTACGAAGGACTCACGCAGGACTCCGCCGAGGTGGCCCTGCTCGTCGCGGACTCCCACCACCACGAGGGCCTGGGCACCCTCATGTTGGAGCACCTGGCCAATATCGCGCGCAGCTATGGGTATTCGCGCTTCGACGCCGAGGTGCTCCTGCAGAACCGGCCGATGCTGAAGACCTTCCGCGACCTCGGGTACGAGCGGACCTTCGAGACCGAGTCCGGCCTGACCCACGTCGTCATCGCCCTGGAACAGACGCCCCAATCGGTGGCCGTCATCGACGAACGCGACCGGGTCGCCGATGCCGCGAGTATGCAGGCCGTGCTGGCTCCTACGTCGGTCGCCGTGATCGGTATCGGTGAGGGACGCCACGATCGTGGCCTCGCGGTGATTCGCGGACTGCTGGGACGCGGCTACCGGGGCCCGGTCATGCCCGTCGACCCCCGGCATCGGTCCGTCCTCGGGCTACCCTGCGTGCCGAGCGCCAAAGACTTGCCGCTCCCGGCCGATCTGGCCGTCATCGCCGTCGCCGAAGACCAGGTGATGGACGTCGTCCGCGACTGCGGCGAGCGCGGTGTGCGCGCCGTGGTCATGTTGACCGGGTTCAACCTCGACGACGGCGGCAGCCGCCTGCAAGACGACGTGCTGGAGATCGTTCGGGGCCACGGCATGCGGATGGTCGGTCCCAACTGTCTCGGGGTCATCAATACCGACCCCGAAGTCCAGCTCAACGCCACGTACTCCCCGTTGCACGTCGGGCCGGGTACCTTGGCGCTCGCCTCCCAGTCCGGCGTCATCGGGATGACGGCGATCGAAGAGGCGCGTCGGCGCGGGCTCGGCATCGCCCAGTTCGTCTCGATGGGCAACAAGGCCGACGTCAGCGGCAACGACCTGCTCAACTCCTGGGAGCAGGATCCGCGATGCCGTGTCATCGGGCTCTACCTGGAGTCCTTGGGCAATCCGCGGAAATTCGCCCGCCTGGCCAAACGGGTGGCGCGGACCAAACCGATCGTCGCGATCAAGGCCGGGCGGACCAGGGGCGAACAGGTCGACGGTGGGACGTACACGAAGGCCGCCGCCTCGGAAGAGGTCTCTCTGCAGGCGCTGTTCGCCGAATCCGGCGTCGTGCGGGTCGCCACGGTCGACGAGATGATCGATGTGGCAAGGCTGCTCGCCGACCAGCCCCTTCCTCGGGGCACGCGGGTCGCGCTCATCGGCAACGCCCACGGGCCATTGGTACTCGCCGCAGACGCGATGGTGGGCGCCGGCCTCGAACTCGCGTCCTTCGACGAGACCTTCGTCTCGGACCTGCGCCGTACCTTCCCCCGCCGCCGGGGTGGCGAGAATCCGCTGGATCTCGGCGACAACGCGACTCCGACGGACATGGCGCTGGCCGCCAAGATGGTCGGCGACTGCCCCGCGGTCGACGCCGTGGTCGTCGTCGCCAGCCAGATCCTCATCCCCGTCGGCGACGAACTCCTCGGCGCCGCGGCGCAGGCCGCGGCCGGCAGCCACAAACCGATGCTCGGCGTGCGACCCGGCGGATCGGGTCACGCGGCGATCGCCTCCGGCAATACCCGGATCCCGGTCTACGAATTCCCCGAGAGCGCCGCCCTCGCGCTCGCCGGGGCTTGGGCGTATGCCCGGATCGCCTCCTCGGTCGAGGCGCCCGCCGTCGAACTCCCCGGGGTCGACGAGACCGCCGCCCGTGACCTCGTGAGCGGTCATGACGCGGCCGGCGGTGGCTGGCTCGGGACCGAAGACGCGGCTGCCCTGCTGGCGTGTTACGGGATCACGATGTGCCCGCAGCGGGTCGTCGCCAGCGAAGACGAAGCGGTCGCAACGGCATCCGAGTTCGGCTATCCCGTCGCGCTCAAGCAGGCGAACTTCCTGGTGCACGTCGAGGAGCCCATCGCCACGCGGCTCTATCTGCGGGACCAGGCCGAACTGCGCGCGGCATACGTGGAGTTGGCCGGCGAGCCGGCCCGTCCCGTGCTCGTCCAACGCATGCTCCGATCCGGCACGGAGATGATCATCGGAGCGGTCCAGGACCCCCAGCTCGGGCCCCTGGTCATGGTGGGAGCCGGCGGCGTCTTCGCCGACGTGGTCGGCGACCGGGCACTGCATCTGGCGCCCATTGCCCGGCATACGGCTCTTGAGGCGATTCAGGGCTTGCGAGTTGCTCGACTGCTCAACGGGATCGGCGGACGACCGGCCGCCGATCCCGCTCCGCTGGCGGACTTGATGGTGCGCGTCGCCGCGATGGCGGACGATCTGCCCGAGCTCGCCGAACTGGACCTGAACCCGATCATCTGCCGCGGCGACGAGGCCACCGTCGTCAACGCGATGATCCGGATCGACTCCCCCTCGGCCCGCATCGATCCCTACCTGCGCGCCCTGCGACGCCCTCGCTGAGCAGGTGAGCGACGACCCCGAGTCCGCACGCTGGGCTCGCGATTGCTGGCGCGCCATCGCCGCACTGGTCGACGACCGAACCGGCCTGCCGTGCGACGGGATCGACGAGTCGCTTACTCCGGCCTCGCGTTCGGCATACACCTCTCCGACGAATGTCGCCGGGTACCTGTGGAGCGTCGTGGCGGCGCGCGACCTCGGACTCCTCACCCCCACCCAGGCCGGGCGCCGGTGCCGCGCAACGCTGCGCAGTCTGGCCGGTCTGCGCCGACACGACGCCAGTGGGATGTACCTCAACTGGTACCACCCCGGAACCGGCGACCCGCTGACCGCCTGGCCCGGCGATTCGCGCGCGCTGGTGCCCTTCGTGTCCAGCGTCGACAATGCCTGGCTGTCGATCGCCTTGACGGTGGTGGCCGAAGCGCTGCCCGAACTCGCCGAACTCGCATCGGCAGTGGCCCATTCGATGGATTTCGGGGTGTTCTACGATCCCGCGGCGCGCCCACACGGCGGCTTGATGAACGGCGGATTCTGGCTCGGCCGACCGCGGGTCCGAAGTATCCCCGGCGCCCGACTCCCGGGCATGGCCGAGGCGTTCTACACCCGCCACCACTACGACCTCCTCGTCTCCGAGACCAGGATCGTCGCCTATGTCGCGATCGCGCGGGGTCAGGTCCCGCGTGACCTGTATGCCGTCCTGGACGCCCCGACGCGCAGCTATCGCGGGCGTGTCGTGACGGTCTCCTTCGGCGGGGCCATGTTCGAGACACTCGCACCCACTCTCTTCATCCCCGAGATGCAATGGTCCGAAGGCTTCTGGGCCGCCAACCATCGGTCGACCGTGGCCTCGCATCGCGAATTCGCGCTGGACGAAAGGCGTTACCCGGTGTGGGGGTTCTCTCCGTGCCTGGCGCCCGACGGGACCTACCGCGAGTTCGGCGTCAAACGCATCTCGTGGCTGGGCCGCGGGTACCCCAGCGAGCGGGCGCGTGAGGCCGTGGTGACACCTCACGCCGCGGGCTTGGCGCTGCTCGTCGATCCAGACTCCGCCCGGACCAACCTGTCCCGGATCGCGAACGATCTCCAGGCATACGGGGCGGGGGGTTTCGCGGATTCGGTCGGCGCGCGCACCCGGCGTACCCCGGGCCGACTGCTGGCCGTCGACCAGGCATTGCTCTTCGGGTCGCTGGCCCACGTCCTCGCCGACGCGCCGCTGCAGCGGTGGTTCACCTCGCCGGCGACGACCGCCGCGCTACGCCCACTCGTCGCCGCGCGACGGGCCGGCGCGCCCCTGCCCGCCCCCGCCGCGAAACATGGCCCGGTGCGCACGCGGCGAGACCGCGAATCGAGCGGCGAAGTGCTTGCGTAGCAGATCCGCCGAGCCGAAACCGGCGCGGGCGGCCACCTGTTCGATCGGCAGATCGCCGGTCTCCAGCAGTGCCTGAGCGATCCGAACCCGGGTGTCGATGAGCCATGCGCCCGGCGATACCCGCACCTCCTTGGCAAACAGTCGCGTCAGGGTGCGGGGTGACACCGCGATCTCGGCCGCCATCGTCGACAGGGTCCACGGCCGACCGGGCGCGGCCAGTACCGCGTTGGTCAGCCTGCCGACCGGGTCCGCGCCGCCGGTGCGGATCGGTCCCGGGATGTACTGTGCCTGTGACCCGGGACGATAGGCCGGAGTCACCATCGAGCGAGCCACCGAGCCGGCAGCCGCGGCCCCCGCCAGATCGCGAATCAGCCGCAGCAGCAAGTCGATTCCGGCGACCACCCCAGCCGATGTCCAGAGCCGCCCGGACCCGGCGTAGAGATCGTCCGGGAGCACCCGGACCTTCGGGTAGTCCCGCTGTAACCGCCCGGCGTATCGCCAGTGCGTCGTGGCCTCGTGGCCGTCCAGCAGACCGGTGGCGGCGAGGTGGAAGGCGCCGGTACACAACGAGGCCACCGTGGCGCCGTGCTCGTATGCCGTGCGCAGCGCCAGCCCGACCCCCGGGTCGGGCGTCGGCTCCCGCAGGACGGAACCGGGCACGACCACCACATCGCACTCGGTCACCGCTGCCAGACCCGCATCTGCGCTGACCTGCACCCCGCCGCCCAGGTTGACGACTGGGGCGCCCGCCAAGACCCGCACCCGGGCACGGGGCGCCTCCGGATCGAGTCGGGCCGCGAACACCTCCTGGGTGACCGCCACGTCGAACAGCCGAGATCCGGGGCAGAGCAGCAGTCCCACGATCATGGCCGGATTTTAGTGATCCATGACCATTCGGTCACTGGCGCAGGGTCAGGTCCAGAGCTTGACTGCGAACCATGACAGCCCTGCCCATCATCAAACCCGACGCCGTCCTGCTCGTGGTCGACCTGCAACGAGGTTTCGACGAACCCGCCTGGGGGCCGACGACGAACCCCCGCTGTCTTGCCAATTGCGTTGCCCTCGTTGACGGGTGGCGGCGCTCCGGACGTCCGATCGTGCTCGACCGACACGACAGCGCCAAGCCCGACTCGCCGCTGCACCCCAGCCGATCGGGCAATGCGCTGGTCCCCGAACTCGACGACGTGCGGCCCGACCTCTTCGTCACCAAGCAGGTCAACTCCGCGTTCTACGGCAGCCCCGACCTGCACCGCTGGCTCCAGGATCGCGGCCATAGTCAACTCGTCGTCGTCGGCATACAGACAATATGTGTGTGGAGACGACCGCTCGGATGGCGGGCAACCTCGGGTATGCCGTGTACGTCCCGGTCGACGCCACCCGCACGTTCGACCTCGAAGCTCCCGTGGGTCCACTCGGGCAGCCCGTACGGGCGACGGCCGGGGAGTTGATGACCGCCACGGCGATCTCCCTGCACGGCGGCGGCTTCGCCACCGTCACGGACACTCGGACGATCCTGGACGCTCTCGGG
>JBDIAR010000078.1:0-15482 GCA_039812545.1 Dermatophilaceae bacterium
CTTCGCGGCGGCGGCCTTCGCGGCGGCGGCCTGGGCAGCTGCGTTGGCCGGCGGCGCAACAGCCGGCTTGGCCGGCGCGGCGGGCGTCGAGGGGGTGCGCTCCGCCGGGTCCCGCAGTTGTTCGGCGCGACCCGGGAGTCCGGGGGCGAGGTCACCGACCACCGAAAGGAAGGACGCCGGGGCGTCCACGGCCGGCGGGTTGAGCATCGCCGCACTCGCGGCCCCGACCGGCAACGACGAGGCAGAGGGAAGGGCGGCCGCGACGGCCATGCCGCCGGCCAGGACGGCACCGACCGCGACCCGCCCGCCCAAAGTGGTGGACTTGGCCGTCGTCACGGCGACGGCGATCGAACGCTCACCCGAACCGGCGGACGACCGGGCGACGGCGAGCAGATCTCGAAGGACATTGGGACGGCCGGCAGCATGCCGACCGAGGGGCTGACGCGCCACGGGGCGACCTCTCCGTCGCCTACGAGGTGAGCTGTCGGGTTCGGGCGGAGATGGGCTGCCCGGTCCACGGCCAAGGGACGAACCCGTGACCGAAGGGACTTCACCCCAGGGACCGGTGTCCGAACGAATCGGTGCCACCGGGTCCCGAGTATGGGTCCCCCGCTCCTGTCAGTTGGTTAGTGCGTTCGCGGGGACCGGTGACAGGACTCGGCGTCCGGCCTCGCGGACCACCCGGGGTGTGGTGGTCGTGGGCCACACTAGCCGCGCGCCCCGCCAATGTCACGCTTTGGTCACGGCCGTATGCCGTGAGTCCGGCCACCCAGCGAAAAGCAAGCGCCGACCGGCGGATTCGCCGCGTCGAGCGGCGACCGGCATACGCACGATCGGCTCAGCCGACAGCCGTCGCGGGTTCGACGAAGATGTGGGCGGCGAGGGTCTCGGCGAGCGCGGCGCTGCCGGCCGGGGTCGTGACGAGCACCTCGCCGGCGGACCGCCGGGCGGTCATCCGCGCGCCCGGCCGCAGCCCGAGGGAGGCGAACAGTGCCAGCAACTCCAGGTCGCCCTGGGCGGGCTCCCCGATCCGGCGGAGCACGACCTGCGCGTCGGCGCCGACCCCGGTCCGGTGGCCCGAGCCCGACCCGGACCCGGACCCCTCGCCGGAGTCGGAGTCGGAGCCGCCCGCGTCGCCGGCGCCGGGTTCGTCGGGCAGGACCGAGACGAGCGAGGCGACGGATCCGGCCAGGAACGGCTCGGCCTCGGGTCCGCCGATGTCCGCCAACGCGGGGATGGGGGTGCCGTAGGGCGATTCCGCCCGATCCCCGAGCAAGGTGAGGATGCGTTGTTCGACCCGGTCGCTGACGACGTGTTCCCACCGGCAGGCCTCGTCGTGGGCCAACTCCCACTCCAGGCCGATGACGTCGACGAGGAGTCGTTCGGCGAGTCGATGCTTACGCATGACGGCGGTGGCGATCGCCCGTCCGGTCTCGGACAGCTCCAGGTGCCGGTCGCCGGACACGCTCAGCAGGGCGTCGCGCTCCATCCGGGCCACCGTCTGGGACACCGTCGGCCCCGAATGCCCGAGCCGCTCGGCGATCCGGGCCCGCAACGGGACGATGCCCTCCTCTTCGAGCTCGTAGATCGTCCGGAGATACATCTCCGTGGTGTCTATGAGATCGGTCACGCGGGTACTGTCTCACGCCCGCAGGCTCGCCGCGACTTCTCGTCCGGCCTGCGCCGGGCCGGCCTTACGACTCCTCGTCGGCGACGCAGGACGCGGCCAGGTCGGCGATCTCGGTGACGTCCCACGCCATCGAGGCCGGCCCGATCGTCGCCTCCGCGAACGCCCGCCCGTCCCCCACCGCGGACCACGAGCCGAACATCCGGACCCCGGTACGTTCGACGACCGCGGCGGTCCGGTCGGACAGCTGCGCGACCGAGCCACCGGCATACACCCGGAAGGCATTGGTATGCGGGGGGAAGGGCGTCACCTCGATCTCGCGACTGCGCAGCGCCGCGGCCACGGCGCGCGCCCGGGCCACCCAACCGGTGACCTCCGGCAGGTAGAAGTCGAGGCCGCGCAACGCCGCGAGCGCCAGCGGATAGCTGCGGAACACCGTCCCACCCATCCGGTGCCGCCAGAGCCGGGCCGCGTCGACGAACTCCTCGTCGCCGGCCAGCACGGCCCCGCTGAACCCGGCCAGCCCCTTGTAGAACGAGACGTAGACGCTGTCGGCGAGGGCGGCGATCTGCGGGTAGTCGTGGCCGAGGGAGGGCCGGCTCTCCCACAGCCGGGCCCCGTCGATGTGCAGGGGTATGCCGCGGGCCCGGCAGTGCTCCGACACCTCGACGAGGTCGTCCCACGTGGGCAGCAGGTACCCGCCGTCGCGCAACGGCAGTTCGACCAGGACCGCGGCCAGCGGTCCCTCGACGGCGGCCAAGTCGGTGGCCCGGCAGACCCGTTCGCCGCGGGTGTGCAGCACGATGTCCAGGTTCTGCAGGATGCGCGGACCGTCGTCTTCGTGCAGCAGCAGGTGGGACAACTCC
The DNA here is from genome assembly GCA_039812545.1 of Dermatophilaceae bacterium. Lineage (GTDB taxonomy): Bacteria > Actinomycetota > Actinomycetes > Actinomycetales > Dermatophilaceae > JBDIAR01. The sequence continues at coordinate 2,494 of JBDIAR010000078.1, forward strand.
GGCAGGGCCACGCGGGGGTGCCCGGCCCGGTCGGACCAGATCCGCAGCGCGATCTGCTGAGCCATGATGCCGCTGGGGAAGAAGGCCGCGGCCGCGGTGTCGAGCAGTTCGGCGACGGTCGACTCCAGGTATGCCACGGGCCCGTCCTGCCCGTAACGGTCCCAGGTCCGGGCGTGCGGCGGGAGTCCGTCGGCGTAGTCCGCGAGCCGGCGCAGTTCGTCGGGGCCCTCGATGGGTTCGGCACCGAAGAGCGAGCGGGCGGCGGCGGCGGCGTTGGCGATCCGCAGGCGCGCCTCGGGGTCGACGGCGACGGCCGCGGTCACGGCTGGACCCGGACTCGGTCCCACACCGGGTCGGCGAGGGTACCGGCCCCGATGCGCCGGAAGACGATCCGGTCGTGCAGGCGATCGGCCCGGCCACCCCAGAATTCGACCTCGTCGCAGTCGATCCACCACCCGGCGAAATCGGGAGGCAGCGGAACCGGCTCGCCCTCGGGGTGCGCCGCGGCGGCGACCCCGAACGCGTCCTCGACCGCGGCCCGGTCCGCGATCGGACGGGACTGATGGGAGGCGACGGCGCTGATCTGCGCACCGTAGGGCCGCTGCGACCAGTACCGCTCGACGACGTCGTCGGCCGCCCGGTGCGCGGTCCCCCGGAAGTGCAGGCAGCGGAACAGCCCCGGCCACACCAGGCTCGCGGCCACCCGCGCATTGCCGGCCAGGTCGTCGGCCTTGCGCGAGCCCAGATGGCTGTAGAACCCGGGACCGCGTTCGTCGAAGATCCGCATGAGGACCGGCCGAAGCGACGGCCGACCCTGCGCATCGACGGTGGCGACGTGCAGCATCGTGGGTTCGAGGGGTTCGTCCCGCCGGTCGCCCCACGCGACCGCGTCCGCCACCCACCGGCGGGCCGGCTCCCAGGGTGTGGCGCCGACGAACTCCTCGGTCACCCCCTGCCCGGTGTACTCCAATCGCTGCGCCGGATTGGTGCCCTGCGCCGGATCGGTGCCCTCAATCGGACCATCGTTCATGGCGCCAACAGTAAGCTCGTTCCCTCATCCCGGTGCGACCAGGGTGCGCAACACCACGTCGCGACCGGCATACCGACGGCCATCGGCCCGCAGGAGGCAACTCGTGGCTCCCAAGCCCAGCACGCTCGGCAAGGGCGTCACGTATGCCGTCAAGTACGGCCCGCACGTCCTGGCCGTCGCCAAGATCGCCAAGGACCCGGCCCAGGCCGCGGCGCAGCGGGCGCTCGCCAACGGACGCAATCGGCGCGCCGCGCTGGCGCAGGCCGCCACCCTCACGCAGGGCAGCGTGCTGAAGGTGTTCGTCGAATCCGACCCGGTCTGGGTGGTGTTCAGCGGCGAGGAACCCGTCGCCGTCGTCCCGCCCGAGGCCGGCGAGGCGGCAAAAGCGGCCCTCACCCACGCCGACCTGGGCCGACGGGAACGCCCGCAGGACGCACCGGGTGCCCTGACCCGGGTCAAGGGTCTCGTCCCGCGTCGGCGCCGCCCGTCGTAGCACCGCGAGTTCGTAGGATGGTCGTCATGAGCGAACCCGCCGCGATGACCATCCCCAGCGACCTTCTTCCCGGCGACGGCCGCTTCGGTTCCGGCCCGAGCAAGGTTCGCCCGGCCCAACTCGACGCGCTCGTCGCCGCCGGCCGGACGGTGCTCGGGACCTCGCACCGGCAGGCCCCGGTCAAGAAGGTCGTCGGTGCCGTCCGCTCGGGCTTGCGGGACCTGTTCGCCCTGCCGGACGGCTACGAGGTCGTCCTCGGCAACGGCGGGGCGACGGCCTTCTGGGACATCGCGGCATTCGGACTGATCCGGCAGCGCTCGCAGCATCTCTCGCTCGGTGAGTTCTCCGCGAAGTTCGCCTCCGTCGCCGCCGGCGCCCCCTTCCTCGGCGAGCCGACCGTCGTGTCGTGTGCCCCCGGCTCCCGTCCGAGCCCGTATGCCGAGGCGGACGTCGACGTGTACGCCTGGCCGCACAACGAGACCTCCACCGGCGTGATGACGACGATCGAGCGGGTCGCGGGCGCCGCAGACGACGCCCTCGTGGTCATCGACGCCACCTCCGGCGCCGGTGGCCTGCCGGTGCGGATCGACCAGGTCGACGCGTACTACTTCGCGCCCCAGAAGTGCTTCGCCTCCGACGGCGGGCTGTGGATCGCGCTGATGTCGCCGGCGGCGCTGGAGCGAGCCGCGCAGATCGCGGCGTCCGGTCGCTGGGTGCCCGACTTCTTCTCGCTGCCCACCGCCATCGACAACTCGGTCAAGGACCAGACCTACAACACCCCGGCCGTCGGGACCCTGGTGATGCTCGCCGAACAGGTGCGCTGGCTGAACGAGCAGGGCGGGCTGGACTGGGCGGTGGCCCGGACGGCCGACTCGTCCGGGCGACTGTATGCCTGGGCCGAGCGCACGGCATACACGACGCCTTTCGTGGGCGATCCGGCAGCCCGTTCGCAGGTGGTCGGGACGATCGACGTCGACGACGCCGTCGACGCGGCCGTGATCGCCAAGGTGTTGCGGGCCAACGGGGTCGTCGACGTGGAGCCGTACCGGAAGCTTGGGCGCAATCAACTGCGGGTGGCGATGTTCCCCGCGGTCGAACCCGATGACGTCGACGCGCTCACCCGGTGCATCGACTGGGTGGTCGAGCGGCTGTAGCCGTCGTCAGCCGCGCAGGTAGGCGGCGACGGCAGCCACCACGACGAGCAGGATGAGGGTGGCCAGGGTCAGCCGGTGTCGGAATCTGGCGTTCACCGCACGGCCTCCACCGCGACCTCGACGTCCGCGGCGTCCGGGGGCGCGCCGGCGCCGCCGCGTTCGATGCGCAGCCAGCCGGGACGATGCAGGTCGAGGGTCACCCGCAGATTCTCGCTGCGTCGCAGGTAGATCGCCACCACCGCGACGGACGCGCCGACCGCGATCGAGCCGACCAGGATCGACCAGCGCGCGCCGAAGGCGTCGGCGATCCGGCCGATGATCGGGGCACCGACCGGCGTACCGCCGATGAAGATCCACATGTACAGGCCCATGACCCGGCCGCGCATGGTGGGTTCGGTGCTGAGCTGGACCATGGCGTTGGCCGTGGTGAGCGCGGTCAGCGCGCACAGCCCCACCGGGACGAGGAGCACCGAGAACACCGCGAAGGTCGGTGCCGCCGCCAGCGCCGCGGTCGAGGCCGCGAAGCCGGCGAGCGAGCCGAGCAGCACCCGAAGCCGGGGGCGGCTGCGGCGGGCCGTCCACAACGCCGCGGCCAACGAACCGATCGCCATGACCGAGCCGAGCATGCCGTAGTCGGCCGGGCCGCGACCGAACTCCTTGGTCGCCATCAGGGCGTTCGTGAGCTGGAAATTCATCCCGAAGGTTCCGAGGACGAAGACCAGGAACATCACCACGAGGATGTCGGGTCGGCCGCGGACATAGGCCATCCCCTCGCGCAGCCGTCCCTTCCCGCGGACCTGCGGCGCCGGATGCAGACCCCGTCGGTCCATCAGGCACAAGGCGACCACCACGGCCCCGAACGAGACCGCGTTGACCGCCAGGGCCGGGCCGACGTCGACCGCCGCGATCATCAGACCGGCCACCGCCGGGCCGACCAGCCGGCCGAGGTTGAACGACGCGGAGTTCAGCCCCACGGCGTTGCCGACGAGGTCCTGACCGACCATCTCCGAGACGAACGCCTGCCGCGCCGGATTGTCCAAAGTGGTCACACAGCCCTGGACGAAGGACAGCACCATGACGTGCCACAGTTCGATCCGGCCGGTGAGCACGAGCACCGCGAGCACCAGGTTGGTCACCCCGAGCAGGGACTGGGTCCACAACAGGATCTGCCGCTTGGACCAGCGGTCGGCGAGCACCCCGGCCAGCGGCGCGAAGATCAGGAAGGGCGCCCAGGCCAGGGCGGTGACGATCCCCAGCACCGACGCCGAGTGATCGGTCAGCTGGGTGAGCACCAGCCAGTCCTGGGCGACCCGACCCATCCAGGTCCCCGTGTTGGACAGCAGGGCCCCGAAGAAGTAGAGCCGGTAATTGCCGACCGAGAGGGAGGCGAAGGTGCGGCTCATGCGTCGGCCACCTTGGTCAGTATGCCGGCGGCGGCGGCGAGGACGTCGAGTTCGTCGTCGGTGAGGCGTTCGATCCGCTCGATCATCCAGGCGTCCCGCGCGGAACGGGTCGCGGCCAGGACGGCCGCGCCGGCGGGGGTCAAGGTGACCAGGACCTGGCGGCCGTCGTCCGGGTCGGCACTGCGGGCGACCAGGCCCCGGTCGGCCAGGCCACCGACGGTGCGAGTCATCGACGGGGCGCTGACCCGTTCGATCTCGGCGAGTCGGCGCGGGGTCAGGGCCCCGCACTCGAGGCGGCACAACACGGAGAACTGATGCGGGGCGATCTCGCCCGCGCTCTCGAAGCGGACCCGGCGCGAGATCCGCATACAGGACAATCGCAGGTCGTTGGCGAGGGCGAAACGGCCACGATCCGGCATACTCCTTAGCCTAGGTCATTACCTGTGCTAACGAAAAGCCCGGGCGATCAGGCCAGGAAGTACCGGTACGACGGCGTGCGGGTCTCGTCCTGGTAGGCATACCCCAGCGCGTCGAGATGCGCGACCAGTTCGTCGCCGCCATCGGCTCCGGCGCCGTCGGCCCCCCTCGCGCCGTCGCCGCCGCCCACCCCCTCGAACGCACACAGCACCCGCCCGTAATCGGTCCCGTGGCTGCGGTAGTGGAACAGCGAGATATTCCACCGCGTACCGAGCACCGTGAGGAACCGCAGCAACGCCCCCGGGCTCTCCGGGAACTCGAAACTGAACAGCCGTTCCTCCGCGCCCGCCGGATGGCGCCCGCCGATGAGATAGCGCACGTGGACCTTGGCCAACTCGTCCTCGGAGAGGTCGACGACGTCGTACCCGCCGGCCCGCAGCTCCGCCACGATCTCCTCGCGTTCGGCCCGGCCCCGCCGCAGCCGCACGCCGACGAAGATCCGCGCGGCCGCCGGGTCGCCCGCCCGGTAGGAGAACTCAGTCACCATCCGCGGCCCCAACAGCGTGCAGAACCGCAGGAAGGCCCCGGGCTGTTCGGGGATCGTCACCCCGATGAGGGCCTCGCGGTGTTCACCGAGCTCGGCGCGTTCGGAGATGTACCGCAGCCCGTGGAAGTTGAGGTTGGCCCCGGACAGGATGTGCGCGAGCCGTTCGCCGCGGATGCCGTGCGTCTCGACGTATGCCTTGAGCCCGGCCAGCGCGAGCGCTCCGGCGGGTTCGGCGACCGCCCGGACGTCCTCGAAGATGTCCTTCACCGCGGCACTGATCGAGTCCGAGTCGACGGTGATCACCTCGTCGAGATGATCGCGGCACAGCCGGAAGGTCAGGTCGCCGACCCGTTTGACCGCCACGCCCTCGGCGAAGGTCCCGACATGGTCGAGCGGCACGGGACGACCGGCCGCCAGCGACGCCGTCATCCCGGCCGATTCGGCCGCCTCCACGCCGATGACCTTGACCTCCGGCATGAGCGTCTTGACGAGGACCGCGATCCCGGCCGCCAGCCCGCCGCCGCCGATCGGCACGAAGATCCGGTCCAGTCGGGCGTCCTGCTGGAGCAGTTCCAGCCCGATCGTGCCCTGGCCGGCCACGACGAGGGGGTCCTCGAAGGGCGCGACCCAGGTCAGGTTCTCCTGCTCGACCAGCTCCAGCGCGTATGCCAGTGCCTCGTCGAAGCTGTTGCCGTGCAGCCTCACCTCGCCGCCGAGGCGGCGCACCGCCTCGACCTTGATCTCGGCGGTCGTGCGGGGCATGACGACGACCGCGCGCACGCCCAGCAGCGAACCCGACAGGGCCACGCCCTGGGCGTGATTCCCGGCCGACGCGGTGACCACGCCGGCGGCCCGGTCGGCCTGGCTCAACGAACGGATCTTGGTGTAGGCGCCGCGGATCTTGAAGCTGTGCACCGGTTGGGCGTCTTCACGTTTGACGAGCACGTGGTTGTCGATGCGTTCGGACAGGATCGGCATGGGGTCGAGCGGGGTGGTCTGGGCGGCCTCGTACACGGGGGCGCGCAGGATCGCGCGCAGGTAGTCGGCGGGACGTTCGGGGATGCGGGTCATCGGCGGCGCACGAGGTGGACGACGTCCAGGCTCAGCACGCACTCGCCGCGCTGGTTGGTCATCTCGCAGTGCGCCGTGACGATCCCCGTGTCGGGTCGCGATGAGGCGGGGCGGGCGTTGGCGACGGTGACCAGGAGCCGCAGTTCGTCGCCGGGGCGGACCGGGTTGGGCCAGCGCAGGCCGTCCACGCCGGCGCCGCCGAGGCTGTTCACCCCGGGCAGGTAGTGCTCGGCGAAGAGCCGCATCTGCAGGGCGGTCGTATGCCAACCGCTGGCGATCAGGCCACCGAACGGGCCCGCAACGGCGGCCGCCCGATCGACGTGGAAGTACTGCGGGTCGAAGTCCGCGGCGAAGTCCATGATGTCCGCCTCGGTCACGGTCACGGTGCCGCAGTCGTGAACCTGCCCGACCTGGTAGTCCTCGAAGAAGCGGGACCCGTCGGCGGGGCGCCGAGCGGGATCGGGGCTGGGGTCGGGACCGGTGAGGCGCACGGGGAGTCCTTCGGATCGGGTTCGGGGCGGGGTCGGGTTCGGGTTCGGGGCGGGTTCGGTTCGGATCGGCAGGACCTCAGGGTATGCCGTGCCGTGGATCTTGGGCGGGGGTGATTGGATGGACGGCGTGACCGATCCGTCGCCGCACCGGCCGGCGGCTTCGCCGCCGGAGCCGCCCGAGCCGATCGAGGCCGTCCACGTCCCGATGATCCGGATCGTGGCCTGGGGCACGCTGGCCTGGCTCGTGGTCCTGGCCGCGACGCTGCTCATGGCGCCGCTGCACGACGGCCCCCGCTCCTGGTGGCCGTGGTGTGCGACGGCGGGCGCGGGCCTGGGTCTGCTCGGTTGGGTCTACCTGCGGCGGGGCCGCGGCAACGCCGCCGAGTCCTGAGACCGGTCCGAGGCGCGTTCAGCGCGCAGGTCTGCGGGGTGAGAGAGCGCGGGTCAGAGCGGTTCGACGCGCAGTTCGTCCAGCAGCGGTTCGCCGATCGGGACCACCTCGGGTTCGGGGGCCTGGGTCTCGCTGTGCGCCCCGCAGCCGAACTCCAACGCCACGACCTTGCCGTCCACCGGCGACCACTCGTTGGCGCAGACGGCGAACTCGTGGCGCAGCGCCCCGGCCAACGGCAGCAGGTAACCGCACGAGGCGCACCGGGCCGCGGCCTTGGCGGCCATCGGCGACGCGGGTCCGGCGTCACCGGCATACCAGCGGTCGGCGGCGGCCGCACGGCCCTGGCGCGAGAGCACCCGCGGCCGGCCGAGGCCGAGTTCGAAGACCGCCAGGGTGTCGATGTCCTCGTCGCCGGTCGCCTCGAAACCGGGCTCCAGGTACTCGTCGTCCTCGTTGTACGGCAACACATCGCCCGGCCCGAGGTCACCCGGGGCCAGTCGCTGGGCATACGGGACCCACGGTGGGGACAGCAACGCACCTTCGCCGGGGACCAGGTTCGTCTCGCAGATCGTCGCCGTCGTCGAGCGCGGCACCCGGGTGAGGCTGACCTCCCAGATCCAGCCGACATAGCCGGGGGCGGCGCAGGCGAACCGGTGCACGGCCAGGCGGGGCCCGACGGCGAGCACGCCGAGGTACTCCCCGACGGTGCCGGGGTCGGCGATCCCGTCGAGGGCGCCGCGCGCCAGGTCGCGGGCGGCGGCCAGGACCAGGTCGACCTTCACGCCCGGCGGGGTCTCAAGCTTCGAGATCACTCGCGACAGCCTTCAGTACTTGCGACACCTTCGCGGCGGTCGTCTTGTCGGGGTATTTGCCGCGGCGCAGCGACTCCGAGACGTTGTCGAGCAGCTTGATGACGTCCTCGACGATGACGACCATGTCCTCGGTCGGCTTGCGGTGCGCCTGGCGTTGGCCGGCGGCGACCGAGTGGGTGGGTTCGAGGATCTTGACGGCCAGCGCCTGCGCGCCGCGGCGGCCCTGGACGATGCCGAACTCGACCCGCGTCCCCGGTTTGATGGTGGTCTGCCCCTCCGGTAGGGCGTTGGCGTGCAGGAACACGTCGCCGCCGCCGTCGTCGGCGAGGAATCCGAAGCCCTTCTCGGCGTCGAACCACTTGACCCGGCCAGTTGGCACCTGAATACACCTTCTTCAGAGGGATAGCGCGATAGCCCGGGACGGCGTATGCCGCCGGACCCGTGCCGACCCAGCCTATCCGCCCGAAGGTGTCGGGTTCACGCCCGCGCCTGCTCAGCGGGCGGGGGCGATCCCCCAACGGCCGGTCCAGCGCTCGCCGGGGCCGAGGATGATCAGGCCGAGGCCGGTGTTGAACGCGTCCGGCGCACAGGTCATCGGCTCGACCGCGACGCCGTCGATCGGCCGGTCCAGGGGAAGCATCGGCCCGTTGTAGACCTGCAGCCAGTCGAACCCGTCCTGCGCCCACAGGGTCACGCCGCCGGCTTCCGTGCCCGTCAGGGTCACCTCCCAGCGGCCGTCACCGTTGCGCCGCAGGTCCGTGTATGCCGTGTCGAGGGCGGTGGGGCCCATCGCCCGACCGGCCCGGAAGTCGAGGTCGGCGGTGACCGGGCGAGGGCCGCCGACGGGCAGCAGACGGTCCTCGTCGACCGGGAGGTATGCCGCGGCCGGGACGGTCAGCTTGGCGGCGGCGACCGGTGTCCCGCGCAGCGCCAAATAGGGGTGCGCGGCGTAGCCGAACGGTGCGGGGGTGCGGTCGAGATTGGTCACCGTCGTGTCGACGGTCAGCCCGTCGTCGGTCAACCGGTAGCTCACCTCGACGTCGAACCACCAGTCCCAGCCGGGCTGTGGGGGCAATCGGGTGCCGACAGTCACCCGGTCGCCGTGTTCCGTCGCGGGGTCCGTCGCGGGGTCCGTCGCGGGATCGCCGTGCCGGCGCTGCCACGGCAGCCAGCAGACCAGGCCGTGCAGGGCGACGCCGCGGTCGGGTTCGGTGAGGGCCAGGCCGTGCTCCGCCCCGGCGAAGGCGTACCGGCCGTCCCGGATCCGGTTCGGCCAGGGCACGAGGACCTGACCGCGACAGGACCGGCATACCTCGTCCTCGGCATAGCCGGCGATGCCCGGCAGCCCGTCCAGGCTCAAGGTGCGCAGTCCCCCGCCGATCTCGACGACGGTCGCCTCGTGGGCGCCGTGCCAGATGCTCCACTGTCGCCCGCTGGGTGGCAGGTTCATCGGCGGTCCTTTCGTCGGCGGTCCTTCTCGAACGGTAGGCCCCGGATGGTCCGGACCACGCGTGTCTCGGCCGCAGTAGCGTGTCGCCATGGCTCGACGCGCTCAGCCGAACCAGCCCGCGCCCCCGCGCAGTCTGGCCGACGATCTGCGCGCCCGCACCGACGACGAACTCGTCGAACTCATCCTGGCCCGTCCCGACATCGTCCGGCCGACGCCGGCCGACCTGTCGGGGTTGGCCGCGCGTTCGGTGACGACGGCCTCGGTTCAGGCCGCCCTTGAGGGGCTCGACCAGGCGCGACTCGCGGTCCTTGAGGCGATTACTGCGCATCCGGAGGGAGTCCGGGCGGCGGAGCTGGCCGGCTACTTCGAGGGTCGGGACGTGGCGGAACTGGTGGCCGACCTGTGGCGGCTGGCGCTGGTGTGGCGCGGCGCGACGGGGTACCGGACGGTCCACGCGGTCGAGGACCTGCTCGGACCCTACCCGGCGGGACTCGGCCCCGGCCTCGGCTCGGGAGTGGGCGCCCCGGCCGCAGGAGGATCGGGAGCCCGGGCGAGCGTCACCTGGGCATCCCCGGAGGCGCTGGCCGCCGATCTCGCCGCCCTGCCGGAGGAACCCCGCGCGATCCTCGACCAGTTGACCTGGGGCCCGCCGGTCGGGACGGTTCACGGCGACGACGTCGTCGCCCGCACCGCGCGCTGGCTGATCGCCCACGACCTGCTCGTCGCCGCCCCGGGCGGCCGGGTGCTGCTGCCCCGCGAGGTGGCGATGGCGTTGCGGGGCGGGCGGATGCACCGCGAACCCGTCCTGGACCCGCCGACGCCGGCGACCACCACCGTCTCGGCCAGGGTGGCCGAAGCCGTCGGCGGTGGCGCCGCCCAGGCCCTGCTGGACCAGGTCGCCGAACTCGTCCATCGCTGGTCGGCCGATCCGCCGCGGGTGTTGCGCAGCGGTGGCCTGTCGATCCGGGACCTCAAGGCACTCGCGCGGGCCCTGGACACCACCGAGGACCACGCCCGATTCGTCGTCGAACTGGCGTCGTCGGCGGCCCTGGTCGCCGACGACGGCCAGCCCGAACCGTCCTTCGTCCCGACCGTCGAGGTCGACCCGTGGCTGCTCCTGCCACCCGCGCAGCGGTATGCCGGTCTGGTGCTCGCCTGGTGGTCCTCGCCGCGGGCGCGGGCGGCGATCCTGCAGGCCCAACAGCCGGAATTGCCGGTGCCGCACGCCCTGAGTCCCGAAGCCCAGTGGGGCACCGTGCGCCGGCTGCGCCACGACGTGCTGGCCGCGGTCGCGCGGAGCGGCCCGACGGCCGCCTTCGACCCGGCGGGGGTGGCCGCAGCGATGCGGTGGCGAGGTCCGTTACGGGCCCGCTATTACAGCCGCGGGGCCATGGACGCCGTCCTCGAAGAACTCGACTGGTTGGGTCTGCGGGCGATGGGCGCCGCGACCGAGGCCGGTCGGGCCCTGTTGGCGCTGCACCCCGACCTGCCCGGCGACGTCGACCCGCCCGGCGGCGAGGCGCAGCGACTCGCCGAGGTGGCCGCTGCGGCGCTTCCCCAGAGCGTCGACCATGTCCTGCTGCAGGCCGACCTGACCGCTGTGGCCCCCGGTCCCGTCCACGGCGAGCTCGCGGCGTTCCTGCGAGCCGCCGCCGACCTGGAGTCGCGGGGCACGGCGGGGGTGTACCGGTTCGGTCCGGACAGCATCCGACGCGCCCTCGACGAGGGCTGGACGGCCGACACCCTGCGGGCCGCCCTGCAGCGCTGGAGTCGAACCCCGGTACCCCAACCGCTGGACTATCTGGTCGGCGACGTCGCCCGGCGGCACGGGACGACCCGGGTGGGTTCGGCCGGTTGTTATCTGCGCAGCGACGACCCGGCCGCCCTCGAAGTCCTTCTCGCCGACCGGACCATGGCTCGACTGGGGTTGCGCCGGATCGCCCCCACCGTGCTGGTCAGCCAGGCCGACCCCGGGGCCCTGGTGACCGCGTTGCGCACGGCCGGCGCCGCCCCGGTGATCGAATTGCCGGACGGCACGATCGCCACCGTCCCCGGCCCCACCCGGCGCGCCGCGCCACGGCGCCGGCCCGCGGCATACCCGAACCGCCTCCCCCCCGGCCCGGTCACCGCGGACACCGCGGCCGCCCTCGTCGCGGCCCTGCGCACCGCCGTCGCCGCCACGCCGCCGCGGGCGATCGGCCAACTCCCGTGGACCGACCCGGCCACCACGTCGATGTTGCTGCGCGACGCGGCGGCGCAGGGCCGCGCGGTGTGGGTGGGGCTGACCGACCAGCGCGGCCAGGCCGCCCGACGGCTGTTCCACCCGACGAGGGTCAACGGCGGCCTGGCCTGGGGCTGGTTCGAGGACACCCCGCAGGAGGAATCCGTCTTGTGGCTGCACCGAGTCACCGGCGTCGCCGACTGAGCATCGCCGGCCCCTCCGGGCCCATCGCCGGCCGGCCCGAGCCGTCAGCCCGCCAGGGCGCGCACCACCGCCGACGCCGAGGGCCGACCGAGCTGTTCGGCCATCCAGGCGCTGGTGGCCACCAACGCGGCCAGGTCGATCCCCGTCTCGACGCCGGCGCCGTGCAGGGCCCACACCAGGTCCTCGGTGGCCAGGTTGCCGGTCGCCGACTTGGCGTACGGGCAGCCGCCGAGCCCGCCGGCGGAGGAGTCGACGATGGCGATGCCCTCCCGCAACGCGGCGAAGGTGTTGGCCAACGCCTGTCCGTAGGTGTCGTGGAAGTGGACCGCGAGCTGGGACCGAGGTATGCCGGCGCCGTCGAGTCCGTCCAACAGCCGCACGACGTGACCCGTCGTCGCCACCCCGATGGTGTCGCCGAGCGAGAGTTCGTCGCAGCCGAGGTCCATGATCCGACGGCAGGCGTCGACGACCTGGGACACCGGGACATCGCCCTCCCACGGGTCGCCGAAACACATCGAGACATAGCCGCGCACCCACATACCGGCGTCCTTGGCCCGATCCACGACGGGCCGGAACATCTCCACCGCCTCGGCGATCGAACGCCCGAGGTTCTTCTGCGCGAAAGTCTCCGTCGCCGAACCGAACACGGCGATCGAGCGCACCCCCGCCTCCACCGCCCGGTCCATCCCGCGCTCGTTGGGGACCAGGACGGGCCGGTGGATCGAGCGGCCCTCCTCGCCGAGGTCGGCCAACACCTGCGCCGCGTCGCCCATCTGCGGAACCCAGGTGGGTGAGACGAACGAGGTCGTCTCGATCACCTCGACCCCGGCGGCGATCAACCGGCGGATGAACTCGACCTTGACCGGCGTCGGCACCACCGACTTCTCGTTCTGCAGGCCGTCGCGCGGCCCGACCTCGTAGATCCCGACCCGTGCGGGCAGATCCGGCGCGGGCTCGCGCTGCGGCATCCTCATCGATGACTCCCGATCCTGAGAAGTGGTTGGCTCCCATCCTGCCAGCGCACACCGACACCGCCCTAGCCACCGGGAGTGTGAGCGCTCCCACGGGCGGCCGGAGCACTGTCCGAGCCGCTGGTTACGCTTGAGCCATGCCCGACGATCTGTGGTCCGACCCGACGGCGCCGTCCTTCGAGCCTCCGACCCCGATCGGGGCGCCGGCGGCCCCGCCCATCCCCCGCCCTTCCGAGGAGGTCCGGGTCCACCCCGCACCGCCGCCCCCGGCCCCCGCACCCTCGGCCGGGCCGGCGGCATCAGCTCCGCCACCGTCGGCTCCGCCACCGTCGGC
>JBDIAR010000079.1:0-15460 GCA_039812545.1 Dermatophilaceae bacterium
CCCAGGACGTCTGCCGGGTAGCCACTGATCCTGGCGACGGCCGCCAGGACCGGCCGGACCTCGGCGACACCGGCCCGGTCGGCGGATCCGCTGCTCGCCCCGTGCCCTCGCGCCGGCGTGAGCTCATCGGCGGCGGGCGCGGTGCCGGCAGGCTGCTCCAGAACCGGCAGGAGCGGGAGGTCGTTGGCCGGGGCGCCGAGCTGCGAGCGCAGGAGGTCGGTCTGGGCCCGGAACAGGGCAATGAGGTCGTTCATGGCGGTCCCTTCGTGATCGGTCGTGATGTGCGATGGCCCTGGGCCGTTGTCTCGTGGGCCGCCCGTCACAACGGGGACGGCCCGGCGCAACGGGGTCGGTTGGTTGCCCGGTTCCGGTCCAGGAATCGGGTAGTCCTCGGTCGTCAGCGGTGCCACCGAGAGCGTGATCGGCTCTCGTCGCCCCCCGGTGAGCAATGCGCTCGGATCGACCGGGTGGCCGAGGACGAGCAGGGTCGCCAGGGCCTCCACGACGGATTGCGCGGCATCGACTCCTTCCGACTCGAGGCCGACGAGCTGAAGCGCACCGTCCCCCCGATTGCGCCGCATGAGCCCGATGCCGGTCGTGCCCGGCCCGAGTTCGACCACCGTATGCGGGCCGCCGCCCTCGTCGACATGGTCGAACAGGGCATCGACCGCCGCGACGAAGTCGACCGGCTCGACCGCATGGCGAGCAAGGACCGAGCGCATCTCCTCCGGGTCGTCGTGCCGCGCACCGGTTACCGCCGAGAAGACCGGGATCTGCGGCCGGACCAGCGGCGTGCGGTCGAGGTAGTGCACCAGCGAGGTCGCGGCGTCGGCGACCATCGGGGTGTGGAACGCATGGGAGACCGACAGGGCGGTGGTGCGGATTCCGGCCGCATCGGCGCGCCGGACCAGTTCCGCGGCGGAGTCGGTCCCGACCCCGACGACGGTCTGGTCGGCGGCGTTGACGTTGCTCACCCAGGCCTGTGGGAGGTTGACGAGCAATGCCTCGACAACCGGACGGCCGGCGGACACCGCGATCATCGTCCCGTCCGAGAGGCCCTGTTCGGCCATGCACGACCCGCGGTGTGCGACCAGCCGAACGAGTTCCTCGGCGGGCAGGGCGCCGGCCCCGGACAAGGCACACAGTTCGCCGACGCTGTGCCCGACAGCGAGGTCGGGGCGGACTCCCGCCGAGGCCAGGAACTCGGTTAGGGCGACGGACAGCATGGCCAGTGCGGGCTGGCATACCTCGGTTGCTCGCAACCGATCCGAGCCGGGCGCACCCTCGTCAGGCTCCGGGTACAGCGCCGCCAGTGGCTCGACGCCGGTCGCCGCGCGCGCGACGCCGTCGAGCCCGACCAGCCGGTCTCGGAAGCTCGGGACGGCCTCGTACAGGCCCCGGAAGGCGTCGACGCGTTGTGCGCCCTGGCCGGGATACACGAAGGTCAGCGCTCCCGGCCGGTGGCCGGGCGGGAGATGCCCGTAGCAGCAACCGGGGGCTCCGAGCAGGCGGGTGGCCGGATGGGTACGCAGCGCCGCCGCCGCCAACCGGAGGCGTTCGCCGAGTCCGGCCCGGTCGTCCGCGACGATCGCCAGCAGGTGCTCCTCGCGAGGTCGGGTCGCGAGTTCCCGGGCGACCGCGAGCGGGGTGGCCCGTGGATCGAGTTCGACGTCCCGGGCGAGCGCTTCGGCATACTCGGCCAGCCGGGGCACGTCGCCGGCGCTGACGACGATCATCGCCGGCAGGTTCGATGACGCCGCAGCCGGATCCTCGCAGTCGCCGGCGCCAGCGGGTATGCCGGTGGGCAGCTGAGCCTGCTCCATGACGACGTGGGCGTTCGCACCGCCGAAGCCGAAGGAACTCACCGCTGCTCGGCGAGGGACCGCGTCGGCCCAGGCGGCGGATCGGTCGGCCACGCGCAGCCGGCCGGTGTGCAGGTCGAGGGCCGGATTGGGCATGAGACCGGGCGGTTGGCCGGGCATGACGCCCTCGCCGACCACGAGAGCCGTCTTGATGAACCCGGCAATGCCGGCGGCAGCCATGGTATGCCCGATATTGGCCTTGACCGAGGACAACCAGCAGGGGGGCGACGCGGGATCCGGGCTGTCCAGGACCTCGCGCAGGGCGGCGACTTCCACCGCGTCGCCCACGGTCGTCCCCGTGCCGTGGGCCTCGACGAGTTGCACACTGGCGGGATCGATTCCGGCATCGGCATAGGCGCGGCGCAGCGCCCGGGACTGTCCGTGGGCGTCGGGAGCCATGGGTCCCGCGGCTCGGCCGTCGTTGCTCGTCCCGGCGCCTCGGACCACGGCGTAGATCTTGTCGCCGTCGGCGATCGCGCGGGCCAGGGGCCGTAGCAACGCCACCCCGCACCCCTCGCCCATGACGAAGCCGTCGGCGCGCTCGTCGAAGGGGCGGCTGTTTCCCGAGTGGGACAACGCGCCGATCCGGCTGAAGCCGACCAGTGCGTCCGCCGACAAGGTGACGTGGACCCCGCCGACGATCGCGAGGTCGCAGGCCCCGGACCGCAGATTGAGCAGTGCCTCGTGCAGTGCCAGCAACGAGGAGGAACACGCGGCGTCCACCACGAAGCTCGGTCCATGCAGGTCGAAGGTCTGCGCGATGACGGCGGCCAGCATGTTCTGCAGGGTTCCCGTCATCGTGAACGGGCGAGGTACCGGCACGTTGCCGGCGAGACCGCGAACCAGATCCGCGATCTCAGCATCGGCTGCGGTCCCGAACCGGCCCCGCGCCAGTTGATCGGCCCGCAACCCCGCGCTGAGCACGTCGCGGAAGTTCGTCGAGGAGGCGCCGACGAAGACCCCGGTGGTCTCGGCGTGGTCGCCCGGGTCGATGCCGGCGTCCACAAAGGCATCACGGACCACCTGGAGGAGCAGTCGCTGCTGCGGATCCATGACCTGGGCTCGCCGGGCCGAGATCCCGAAATGCCGTGCGGGGAACGAACTGACGTCGGCCAGGAAGGCGCCGGCGTCGGTGTAGCTCGCGGTCGGATCGGTGCCGCTCGGGTCGAGCGGCCCAAGACCTCGCTCCACCGGTGCCCGGCCAGTGGCCACCCCAGCGTCGAGCACGAGGCTTCGGTATGCCGGAAGAGAGGGGGCGCCGGGGAAACGACAGCCCATCCCCACCACGGCGATCGCCCGCGCGTGGTCAACCGGTCGCGTGTGCGGGGCGGCAGTCATGACCGGCTCCGGACGGAGAGCACCCCGACGAGATCCCCCACTGTGCGGATGTCGAGAAAGTCCTCGATCCGTGCAGGTATGCCGGTCTGTTCCTCCATCGTGGCGACTAACTCGGCCCACTGGATCGAATCGAGAGCCAGCTCCTCGAGCTCGGCGTCGAGGTCCACGTCCGGAACCTTCCCGTTCGGGCTCACCTCGGCGGCGGCGGATCGGAAGGCGTCGAGCAGGTCGATCGTGACGCTGGTCATCGAAATACTCCTTGGATCGGAAACGGATCGGCAGCACAGAGCGCGCGAGGAGGCGCTGTGATACCAAGGGGATTCGGGCTCGCCGGGTAGACGCCAGTCCCCAGCCGAAGCTCCAGTCGGTATCAGGGGGCGCATCGCCCGGCTCTTGGGGCTGATGTCCGTTCCGTCAGATCCAAGGAGCCTTCCCGATGCCCGCGTTAGCATCCACCCACCCTGCGACTTTGGTCGCCGCCCTCGAGCGGCTCGGCGGCATTGTCGATCGCGGCTACACCTTCGTCCGCGGTGACGGGACCGAGCGCCCGGTCACCTTCGCCGAACTGCGTGACCTGGCGGTGTCGTACGACCGTGGCCTGCGCGCTCATGGGGTGGCCCCCGGCGATCGGGTCGCGCTCGTCCTTCCGGACGCCGAACACTTCGTGCCGATGTTCTTGGGAGCCGTCCGCGGCGGAACCGTACCGGTGCCGCTGTACCCGCCGAACCCGTTCGGTCGCCTCCTCGACTACGTCGAGCACATCACCCGGATGCTCCAGGTCGCCGACCCGGTCGTCGTCGTCACCACGGCCCGGATGCAGGGACCGTTCCGCGGGCTCATCGGGATGATTCCCTCGCTGCGCGCCGTCGTGACGCCAGAGGAGCTCGCTCTGGAGGGGGAATCGGAACCCGAGGCGCATCCGGCCGATCCCGACGAGCCGGTGTTCCTGCAGTTCACGAGTGGCAGCACCGCGACACCACGCGGTGTCGTCGTGACCCACCGCTCGTTGTCCGCCAATGCCAGCGCCATCCTGCACGATGCCCTCCAGGTCCGCGAGGACGACCTGGGCTTGAGTTGGCTGCCGCTCTACCACGACATGGGCTTGATCGGGTTCTGCCTGGCGCCGATCTTCCTGCCGACCCCCGTGGTCTTCCTGCCCACCTTGAGCTTCCTGCGGGATCCGACGAGTTGGCTCACCGAGATCGGCCGTCGCCGCGCGACGATCACCTTCGCCCCCAACTTCGCGTTCGGCCTGGTGCGCAAACGTGCCGCGGAGCGCGGCGGCGATTCGACCTGGGACCTGTCGAGCGTGCGGGTCATGGGATGTGGGGCCGAACCCATCAACCCGGTCACAATTGAGGCGTTCTTCCGGACCTTCGCGGCGAACGGGCTGCGCCCCACCACGTTCCTGCCGTGCTACGGGATGGCCGAAGCCACCCTCGCCATGACCGTCCCGGCACCGGAAAGCGCCCTCGTCGTGGATCTCCTCAACGAAACGGCATACGAGCACGAAAGATTCGCGCGTCGGGCGGATTCCGGCTATGCGGTGGTCGGATGCGGCCGACCGATTCCCGGCCACGAGGTCGCCGTCCTCGACGAGGCCGGGCGCCCGCTCCCAGACCGACACATCGGCCAGATCGGCTTCCGCGGACCCTCGGTGGCCGCCGGCTACTTCCGGGACGAGGACGCCACCGCTCGGGTCTTCACCGCGGAGTGGTTGCTGACCGGCGACCTCGGGTACCAAAGCGGTCAGGACCTGTTCGTCACCGGCCGCGTCAAGGACTTGCTCGTCATCCGGGGACGAAACACCGACCCGCAACAGGTCGAGTGGACCGTCGAGAAGGTTCCCGGCGTGCGACCCGGCAGCGTCGTGGCGTTCACCCGCCCGGGTGACGACACCGAGGAACTCGTCCTGACGCTGGAGACCAGTCCGAACGCCATCACCGCCGAGGTGGTCCATGGCGTTGTCCGTCGCGTGGCCGCCACCTTGCAGCTCGCGGTGGCCGATGTCGTCGTCGTCGAGCGGGGTGACCTGCCGAAGACGTCGTCCGGGAAAGTGCAGCGGGCTCTCGTCCGCGAGCGTTACCTGGCCGGAATCGGCAGGTCCAGAGAAGAGACCCTGCTTGCCGCGGCAAACCTTTGAGTGCGCGGCGAGTGGAGCGAAAAGTACAGGAGGACAACATGGTTCGCACTTCCCGAAGCCATGCCGAACCTCGGTTCGCCGGGTCCGGCCGAGTCGCGCGGATCGCGGTCGTCGGCGCCATCCTGGGCGCCGCCACGGGGGGCGTGACCGTGGGCGCGTGGCGGGCATTCGAGCCGACTCCGGACGCGTGCTCTGGCCGACGGGTCTACCTGCGGGTCGTGGCCGCTCCTGAGATCGCGCCGGTTGTCGAGTCGGCGGCCCGGATCGGCGACGCCGATGAGCGGGGGTGCTCGGTCACCCGGGTCGAAAGTCTGGAGCCGGCAGCCGCCGCCGCACAGCTGCGCTCGAGCGGCCGAATCCCTGACGTGTGGATCCCCGACTCCTCGATGTGGCTCACCGGGACTTCGTCCGCGACCGGCGTTTCGCCCGCCGTCGGGCCATCCCTGGCGATGTCCCCGTTCGTGCTGTCGGTCCGCAAGGGGGTGGCCGCACGCCTGAAGCCCGGGAGCGCACAGTTGTCCTTCGGTGACCTCATCCCTGCTCGTGGTGGCAGCGCACCGGCGCGGTGGGCCCTGCCCGACCCTGACACCTCGATGGCGAGCGTTGCCGCCCTGGTCGCGCTGCGCCGGTCCGTGGCCACCCGTGCCGATGCTGCCACGGTGCTGACCGGCGTCGTGGGGACGAGCGTGCGGACCGCCGGCGAGGGGAACCGGGTGGGCGACCTGGCCCGTGCGGCCGCGTCTCAGTACGCGGTCCCCAGTACCGAGCAGCAGGTCGCCGCGCACAACGCCACCTTCCCCGGCGCCCAGCTGGTGATGGCCTATCCCTCGGTGGCCATTCCGGCCGACTATCCGTACCTGACCCTGGCCACCGACCCGAGCGCTCAAGCCTCGGCGCACGACCTACTCACCGTACTGAGGCAGCCGCAGAGCCGGAAGCTGTTGCAGGAAGCCGGATTCCGCGCTGCCGCCGGTGACGCGACAAACGGTGGGGGCGAGGCGAGCGCTGCGCCTCGGGATTCCCAGGCCGTCGGAGCCGTCCCCTCCCCGGCGGATATCGGTGCTGCTCGTCGCGCTTGGACGGCCATCGCGCGTCCGTCCCGGTTGCTGGCGGTCATCGACGTGTCCGGATCGATGGGGGAGCCGGTGCCGCAGGCACGAGGTCTGACCAGGCTCGATCTGGCCGTTCAGGCCGCCATGAATGCCCTGGCCCTGTACCCGGATGACACCGTTGCCGGCCTCTGGATCTTCTCGACCGGCCTGACGCCGCGGACCGACTACCGCTCCCTGGTCCCGCCGATCCCGTTGGGGCCGGGACCGGATGGGGTCACTGGGCGTCAGCGGCTGTCAGCAGCGCTGACGGCGGTGCGCCCCACAACCGGGTGGACCGGCTTGTACGACACGACTCTCGCGGCGATGCGGGAGATGCGGCGAACCTGGGATCCGGCCCGCGCCAATTCGGTCGTCATCATCACCGACGGAGGCAACCAGGACCCGGCCGGTGGGCTCGATCTGCCAACGGTGCTGCGGACCCTGCGTCGTGAGAACGATCCGCACCGCCCGGTGCCGCTGTTCGCCATCTCGTAC
This sequence comes from Dermatophilaceae bacterium, assembly GCA_039812545.1. GTDB lineage: Bacteria > Actinomycetota > Actinomycetes > Actinomycetales > Dermatophilaceae > JBDIAR01. The sequence goes on from JBDIAR010000079.1 coordinate 6,930, forward strand.
GGGCCCGCCGGCGATCTCGCGGTGCTTCGCCAGCTCGCCGAGGCAACCGGTGGTAAGGCCTATTCCGCAACGGATCCGCGAATGATCGGTGCGGTGCTGCGGGATGCGATCGGACGGCGGGGCTGTGCACCGGGTTGCTGAGTCGCCGCGTCGTTCCCCTCGCGGGGCCCGTTCGGACTCGTGGATCGTGCGGTGGTGCGCGTGGATCGGCCGGCGCCGCCGGACCGTCATCGTCGGCTGGTTCCTGACCACGTGCCTCGCCGGCCTGGGTGCCGGCTCTCTCACCGCAGAACTGAGCGGCGGCGGCTGGTATGTCCCGGGCTCGCAGTCTCGTCAGGTCCTCTCCGACACGGCATCCGGTTTCGTCGGTCGTGGTCCGACCACGCTGACCCTGGTGACCCGTGACGACCGGCATACGGTTGCCGAGCCGGCATTCACCGACCGAGCACTTGAGGCATACCGGTACGTGACCGGACTGACGCAGCTGCGGGTGACTTCCGCCTCCGGGTGGGCCACGAGCGAGCCCGGTTCCCGTTCCGCCTTGGTGGGCTCGTCGGGCCGTACCACGGTGACGTCGCTCGGGTGCGACCTGGTCGACGGCGATGCCCGCCGTGACCTGCCGGCCCTCCAGCGAGCCGTCGACGACCACTTTCGCGGGCAGGGCTTGACCGTGGCGTTGGTCGGACCGGCGACGGTCTGGGGGGAGGTCAACGTCCGGTCCGAAAAGGGCCTGATGCGAGCGGAATTGCTCGCCTTTCCGCTGCTTCTCGCCATCCTCGTCTGGCTTTACCGCGGCGTCCTGGCTGCCGGGCTCTCGCTCGTCGTGGCTCTCACATGCGTCGTATGGACCTTGGGTCTGCTGTCGGTGCTGGCCCGGTTCGTCGAGCTGTCGCTCTTCGTGCAGAACACGGCAACGATGCTCGGGCTGGGGGTGGCGGTCGACTATTCGCTGCTGCTCATCTCACGATTCCGCGAGCAGGGCACTGCCGGTGCGGTGGTGGAGGATGCGCTGTCCGTCACGCTGCGGACCGCCGGACACACGGTGGTCGCCTCCGGGGTCACCGTATGCCTGGCGATGAGCACGCTCTTCCTGGTCGATCTGACCGTGATCAGGTCCCTGGGCCTCGGGGCCGTCCTTGTGGTCGCGGTTGCGATGGCGGTGAATCTGATTGTCCTGCCGGCGTTCCTCGTGGCGGCTGCTGTCCGGATCGCCCCGCCGATGGGGCGGCACGCGCAGCCGCGCGACCGAGGAGGGCGGTGGCGATCGTGGACCCACCAGGTCATGCGACGTCCGGTGGCGGCTCTCCTGGTCGGCGCTGGGATCCTCGGGTTGTTGGCCCTACCGGCGCGTGATCTGTCGACCTTCACCCCGGATGCGCGGATCGTCGGCAGGGAGTCCACCGTGCGGGTCGGCTGGGATGCGCTGCGTGCCGATTTCGGGGCGGGAGCCGCCTCACCGGTCGTCGTGGTCGTCGGTGCCGACCGTCCCCTGGCCGAACTCGCCGATGCGCGAAGAGTCTTCGCTCTTCCCGCTGCGATCGCCGAGGAGGACGGGGTCGTCAGGGTCGTCTCGGCCTCCACCGTCCTGCGTCGAGCAGGAGCGGTCGACCAACCTCGCGTCCTGACGGCGCAGGGTCGCTCGGCGCTACCGCCGCAGCTGGCGACCCAGCTCGGTCACTACCTGTCCACGGACGGGCGAACCATGGTCGTGGAGGTTGATCCCGGCGACGCCGCGGCCAGTGCCGCATCGAGGGACCTCGTCGAGCGCATCCGCCGCCTGGTCCGCTCGTACGAGAGCGCCGGGGTACGCATCGCGGTGGGTGGCGAGACGGCGGAGGGCATCGACAGCACGCGCACCATCGCCGATCGGCTGCCGCTGGTCGCGGGAACGATGCTCGTGGTCATCTATCTGATCCTGATGATGACCTTCCGGTCGATCGTGTTGCCGCTGAAGGCGATTGCCATGAATGCGGCTTCGGTCGCGGCCACGTTCGGGGTCCTGGTCGTGGTCTTCCAGCACGGATGGGGTGCCGGGCTCCTGGGATTCGACCCGACCGGTCGGGTGACCAATTTCGTGCCTGTCCTCATGCTCGCGCTGCTGTTTGGCCTGAGTACCGACTATGAGGTGTTCATGCTGAGCCGAGTGCGTGAGGAGTGGCGGCGTACGGGTGACGACCTCGGGTCGGTGGCCAACGGATTGGCCCATACGGCACCGCTGATTTCGGGGGCCGCGATCCTCATGGTCGCAGTATTCTCGGCGTTCGCGCTGGCCGGGGTCCTGCCCGTGCAGGAACTCGGACTTGGCATGGCCGTCGCGATTCTGCTGGACGCCACGGTGGTCAGGCTGTTCCTCGTGCCGGCGTCCATGCGGCTGCTCGGGCCGTTGAACTGGTGGTGGCCGGGAGCCGGGGTTCGGGAGCCGGTCCGTCAGCCGCCGAGCGCCGCCAGCACGTAGATGAGGATGAACCCGAGGAAGAACATCGCGCCGAGCCACACGGTTTCCTTCTCCTCGTGCGCCTCCACCAGGAGTTCCTCGACGACCAGGTAGAGCAGAGCCGCCGCGCCGAACGCCAGAACCGCGGCCATCGCGGTCGAGGACAGGCCTCCGAGGAAGGCCGCCGCCCCCACGGCGCCCACCGCCGTGACCAGCCCGAGGGCGATGCAGGTGGCCGCCGCACGCACGGTGCTGACCCCGGAGTCGATCAGTTCGGCGGACAGCGACAGCGCGAGGAACAGGATTTCCAGCGTGAGCGCGATCGTGAGGATGAGCCCCTGATTGGCGCCGAGGCGGACCCCGAGCCCGATGAGGACACCGTCGAGCAACAGGTCCACGGCCATCGCGGCGAGCATCCCGATCGGCAGCGCGATCGCGGCGCGCGTGGTCACTCGTGCTCGGATGCCCTTGGCCTTGGTGGCCCCGTCGGTCTGCTCGGCCGCGGCGGCCTCTTCCTCCGTATGCCGTCCGTAGGCGCCGAGGCCCAGGACCAGGGCCGCGCCACTGACGAAGCCGAAGACGGTCCACCCCAGGTGACCCTGGTGCTGCAGCTCCGGCATGATCTCGCCGACCAGCGCCGCCGTGACCACGCCCGCGGCGAAGTGCTGGATCGCGCTGACCAGGGCCGGACCGGGCCGGCGGCGCAGGGCGACGACGGCACCGACACCGGAGGCGGCGACCGGGAAGCTGACGAGGGTGGCGGCCTGGGAGACATAACTCACCGCGGCATTGTCCCTGGCCGTCGCGGCGCCGCCCGGCCGGGCCGCGCCGCGACAGGCGTACCGGTCCCGGTCAACGCTCAACGGAGACGAGCGGGGAGTCGGTGGTCGGTTCGGGCAGCCAGTCGGAGGAGTCCGGATCTGGCGGCGGGCGGTCGGGGGAACCTCTATCCGTCAGGGCACGCAGGGCGGACTCGGCGAACCACGCGGCCCCGGACAGCGCGAGGCCGGTGACGAGCAGGTCGAGCGGGGATCGGGACCGCCGCAGAGTGGCGGCGGTCCCGATCCCGACCCACACCGAGGTGCACCCGAAGCAGTCGAGGACTCCGGCCAGCGGCGTGCCGTCGACGGCGGTCCGCAGCCGGACCACCGCCTGTCCGGGACCGTCCTCGCTGACCAGCAGCGTGCTGACCCGCCAGGTCGCGAGCGAGCCGACGACCAGGGCTGCTCCGGGGGTGTCCACGTCAGCCCACCTGCGCGAAGTACCCGGTCGCCAGCAGCCCCTCGACGTCCATGCGATCGGCGACGACAACCGGTGCCGTCGCGGACACGGCATACGAGAGCCCGGTGACCGGACCGGTGACGCGAGCGGTCACGCGGCGGCGCCAGCGCAACGCCACCCCGTCGGCGATCCGTGGTCCGGCGGCGGCCACCAAGGTGGCCACGCCCCCGGGGGCGGGGGCGGCCGGGGCCGCTCCCGCCCGGGCGGCAGCCGCCCCGGCGCGAGCGCCCACGGCGGTTCCGCTGAGAGCCGATCGATTCTGTCCGCAGCAGCTCATCGTCAGACCCCGACGCCGAGAGTCATCTCGCTGACATTGCGCATCGTCTGGTAGCAGGAGTCGAGCGTCCGCTTGACCGCCTCCAGGCGCAGCAGGTAGCAGCACCGGTCCGGGAAGGCGACCGTCACCGGCAGTTTGACGACGAACGTGCCGCCGGTCCAGGTGGGCCGGGTCGCGCCGCCGGCCAGCGCCTGCGAGTACGACGTCGCGTCCGGGCCGCCGCTGGTGCAGCTGACCGTTCCGAGAGCGGTCAGATCCCGCGAGTTCGACACGCCCCAGTGGCTGGTGAGGGTGAACGAGCCGAGGTGGCCGTCGGGGTCGTGGGCGAGGATCTCGATTTCGACGGTGCCGTCGCCGCGGGCGACCATGTCGCACGGCTCGACCGGTTGCCCGTCGATCCGCACCGCGACGATGGCCGTGTCCGGTTCCACCGTGCAGACGTGGACGCCGCCGCAGTTGTGGCCGGGGTCGTGCCCGATCGCGGTGATGACCCGGTTGTCCAGGGTCAGCGCGAACGCGGGCTGCCGGTCATCGCAGCCGCGAGCCGGCGTAGGGCCGGTGAAACTGTCCGGGCCGGAGGCGGTGAATTCGACGACGCGGAACCGGTAGTGGCCATCGGGCAGGGTCGCCGAGTTCAGGACCAGCAGAGTGCTCCAGTTCGGTGACAGCCAGTAGCGCTGCCCGGTCGGGGCCCAGTCGCCGAAGTGGTTGTCCTCGAAGTGCCGTCGCGTTTCGTACACGCCGTAGCCCGCGACCGCGACCGGAGCGAAGGCGACGTCCCCGTCGTGCTGCGGGTGGCTCGGGTCGAAGTCCTTCCACGACCGGGCGAAGGACTGCAACGAGCCCTGCGGCAACGGCTGCCACGTGGCGCCGGCGTCGGTGGAGTACTCGAAGCCGTAGTAGTCCAACCCGACGAGATCGCTCGGATTGTGCGTGACCGTGACGACTCCGCCGAACGGGATGTCCAGGGCCTGGTCGACGCCGTCGGTGCCCGTGACGAGGTAGCCCTCGACGGCGGCCGGGGTGGCCGGTGCACCGTCGTTGCCCGCGACATGGCCGAGTTCCGCGCCGCAGACGGTGTCCACGACGAGGCAGTCCTCGCCGGTGGGCGGGGCGACGCAGCAGGCGTTTTCGCCGGCGACGAGGGTGACGTCGAGCCGGTCCGGAACGTCCCAACGGGTCTGGTCGACGCCCTCGTCGAGGACGACGACGGGGCCGTTGCCGCACGACTGGGTCACGCTGAACACCAGGTCCGGGCTGCAGTCGCGCCACGGCGCCCACGGCGCCCACGGCCAGATCCCGAGCCGTTGCAGGTCGGGGGCGACCGGGAGGTCCTTGACGAGGAGCTCGCGGGCCCGGTCGAGGATCTTCGGTTCGAGTTCGGCCAGCGGCCGGGTCAGGACGTCACCGGTGACGGTGCCGAGGTCCGCCTTGGCCAGCAGCGGGGCCACGACGGCGAGCGACGGCTGGGTCGTCGGTGCCGCGAGGCGCGCCACCGGGCCCCGGTCGACCTCGAGGACACCCGGGTCGAGGACCTTGCCGATGCGTTCGGCCAGGTGCGGATCGAACACCCACGGCCGGTTCTGGAACCACCACCACCAGGGGAACAGCCCGCAGCACCAACGGAACTCCATGGTGAACGTGCCGTCGGGGCCGGTCGTCGCCGAAGCGGCATACTGCTTGCTGGTCCAGAGGAACCACCAGTCGATGTCGTATGCCGTGACGGTCGCGCCGGGAACCGGGAGCCCGTCGGCGCAGACGACTCGTCCGGTCACGGTGATCGTGCGACACCAGCGGCGCCAGCGCTCCCAGTACCAGGGGCCGATCTGGATCGGCGTGAGGTCGATGGTGCGCCCGTCGAAGAACCGCCCGGGGATGGTGCGGCCGATGGTGTCGGCGCTGAGGATTTCGGCGTCGGTGGCCGAGTCGGGACCCAGGGCGACCTTGACGGTGCCGGGGTCGGTGTCGAAGGTGAGTTTCGCCGAGGCCGTTGGCTTTTCGGCGGTGATGCGCGCCTCTGCGGCGTTGATGGTGGTGCTGACGATCCGCCCGTCGGTGGCCTGGGCGACGACCTTGACCGTGTCGGTCGTGGTGAGGTCGTGCGCGACCCGCGAGAGGTCGAGCGGCACGGTGATGGTGTGCGTGGTGCGTGGCATTGCTCCTCCAAGACATTGCTGTGTCTGTTCCTCCCCCGATGGAGGACGTCGTGAGGAGCGGGCCGCGAGCCCGGGTGATACCCGGGGGTGGGGGCCGGTGGGGCCGGTGGGCCGGTGGGCCGGGGGTTACCCGCGCCAGCGGTTCCGGCGCCAGATGTCCGCGGTCAGCGCCGTCGCGAAAGCACACCACCCGGCATACCCGCCGAGCCCGAGCGCCTTGCCCGGCCCGGTGGGTGCGGCCCGCCTGGCCAGGTCGACACCACTGACCGCAAGGGCGGCCGCACCGACCGTCGCCGGCCCGAGGCGGCGCAGCCGGAAGAAGAGCCCGCTCCACCCGGCGTTCAGCGCCAGATTGACGACGAGAGCACGCCGGTATGCCCGAGCCTCTTCGGCGCGTCCGTCCTCTTCCAGCTCCTGGGTGGCGCTCGCCGACGCCACGGCGAGCGTCGCATACAGGCCGGTCCACACGACGGGGAAGGCCCACGCCGGCGGCTGCCACGGCGGCTTGGCGAGGCCGCGGTACCACTCGCTCTCGGGGTCGGTGAGCAGCGAGCCCGCCACCGCCGCCGCTCCGGTCAGTGCGGCGCTGCGGGCCAGGGAGCGGCGCCACCGAGTCGGATCGACCGTGGTCAGCGTGGCGCGCACCGCTTCGTCGAAACCCGTTCGGCCGTGGGGCGGTTCGCCGACGGCGTCGAGGATGTCATGCTCCCCGCAGACGGCGTCGTGGACGAGGCTGCCGACGAGGGGTCGGGCGACGCCCCGCTCGACCGGCGTCACGACGCCGACCCAGTGGCTGGCCAGGCCCGGGGTGAGAACGGGCACGGTCGCGATGAGCCGGCGCCCCAGGCCCGTGACCTCGGCATACCGCTTCATCATCTCGGCATAGGTGAGGACGTCCGGTCCGCCGATGTCCCAGGTCCGGTTCTCGTGGGCCGGCAGGTCGGCCGCGCCGACGAGGTAGTGGATGGCGTCGGCGACGGCGATCGGCTGGATCTTGTTGCGCAGCCACTTGGGTCCGAGGACCGCGGGCAGCCGTTCGGTGAGATGGCGCAACATGTCGAACGACGCCGAGCCGTCGCCGAGGACGACCCCGGCTTGCAGCACCGCGGTCGGCACCCCGCTGGCCAGCAGGATCTCGCCGACCTCCACGCGCGAGGCGAGATGGTCCGACAGCGGGCCGGAGGGGTGCAGCCCGCTCAGGTACACGATCCGGCCGACCCCGCAGTCCCGCGCCGCAGCCGCGAATTCCTCGGCCAGCGCCCGATCTCGGGCGACGAAATCGCCGCGGCCGTCCATCGAGTGCAGCAGGTAGTACGTGACGTCGGCCCCACGGAGCGCTGTCCGCAGGTCCGCCCCGCTGGCCGCGTCGCCCCGGACGATCTCGACCCTGTCGCGCCAGGGCACGTCGCCGACTCCGGACCGGGTGAACACCCGCACGTGCCAGCCGCGGTCGAGCAGAGCCGGCACCAGGTGCCGGCCGATGTAGCCGGTTGCTCCGGTGACGAGGACGGTTCGGTTGTCGGACATGTCAACTCCACAGGTCGAGGGCCGAGGGCAGGACGTGGAGCATGCCGGTGGACCAGATGAGATGGGTGATGATCGGGGCGAGGATGCCGCCGGTGACGCGGCGTTGCAGGGCGGTGACCAGGCCGATGACGGCGGCCGCAAAGGCCAGCAACGGTATGCCGGTCAGTGCCGTGGCCGCCACGTAGACGAGCGTCGTCACGAGTACCGCGCGGCCGGCGGGGGCAGCGGCAAACAGGGCACCCCGGAAGTACAACTCCTCGGCGACCCCGTTCAGCATCGTGATGGCGGTGACCACGGGCAACGACCCGAACCTGGCGTGATCGAGGAGTTCGTCGACCGGCTGGCGCAGCACGGGGATGCGGGAGACGACCAGCGCGCCGGCCAGGAAGATCGCCAGCAAGAGCAGCCCGAGGATGGCGGACTGGAGGATGCCGCGCGAGTCGTCGCCACCGGATCGGGTGTGCGCCCGACCCAGGTGCAAGGGGCCGGAGGCGAACGCCCCCACCGCCCACACCGCCGCCAACCCGATGGTGAGCGGATAGAACAGCGGGTCGCCCGGGCGGATCCGCAGCGCCACCCCGAGCAGGACCGCGCCGACGACGAGGGTGAGCCCGGCGACCACCCGCCGACGGCGTCGGGCGGGCCGGGTCTCCCGGGGGCGGTCGTGGGCGGGTTCCAGCAGCGCGGCCCGGAAGAACCGGCCCAGTTCCTGCCAGGGGGTCACCCGCGAGCCGCTCACGGCGCCACGTTACGTCAGTCGCGTCGATCCGCGACGGCGAAGGCGCCCGCCGAGTCGGTCGCCGTCGCGCCCGCTCACGGCTTGACGGCTCGGACGAATGCGCTCGCGAAGGCGCCG
>JBDIAR010000080.1:0-15314 GCA_039812545.1 Dermatophilaceae bacterium
GTCGCCGTGCCCGTCGCCGTGCCCGGCCCGGCGGCCAGCACCGTCGCCGTGGCGGCGAGGAAGGCGTCGGTCTCCTGCGGCGTCCCTGCCGTGACTCGAAGATAGCCGCTCAGGCCGACATCGCGGACCAGGACACCGTGCTCCAACAGGGCGGACCACATGGCGCGCTGGTCACCGAGCCCGCCGTAGAGCACGAAATTGGCGTCGCTGGGCACGGGTCGCAGGCCAAGGCCGGCCAACTCGTCGACCATCCGGTCGCGCTGTCCCTTGATGACCTCCACCGTGGCCAGCAGGCTCTGCGCGTGCCGCAGGGCCACCGTCGCCACCGTCTGGGTCGGGGTCGACAGGTGGTACGGCAGGCGGACGAGCCGCAGCGCGTCGCAGACCGCCGGATCCGCCGCCAGATAACCGAGGCGGCCCCCGGCGAGTGCGAACGCCTTGCTCATCGTGCGGGTGACGACCAGGTTGGGGTGGCCGCCCAGCAGGTGCAGGGCCGACGAGGTGCCCGGCCGGGCGAACTCGGCATATGCCTCGTCGACGACCACCAGTGCATCCGGTGCGGCCTCCAGGACCGCGGTGACGACCTCGGGGTGCAGTGCCGTACCGGTGGGGTTGTTCGGCGAGCAGAGGAAGACGATGTGCGGTCGATGCCGGCGCACCTGGCGGACGGCGTCGCCCGGCGCGAGGTCGAAGGTCTCGGTGTCGCGTTCACCGTCGATCCACCGCATCGCGTTGGTCTCGGCGATGATCGGATGCATGGAGTATGCCGGGGTAAACCCGAGTGCCGTACGTCCCGGTCCGCCGAAGGCCTGGACGAGATGTTGGAGGACCTCGTTGGAGCCGTTGGCCGCCCACAACTGCTCAGCGCTGGGGCGGAAGCCGGCCTGCAGATCCAGATAGTCGGCGAGCGCGGCCCGCAATGCCACGAATTCCCGGTCGGGATAACGGTTCAGGCCGGGCAGCTCTTCGGCAAGTGCGTCGAGGATCGCCGAAACCACCTCCGGCGGAACGGCATACGAGTTCTCGTTGGTGTTCAGTCGGACGGGGACGTCCAGTTGTGGTGCCCCGTATGCCGGGCGTCCGCGCAACTCCTCGCGCAGCAGGCGGTCGACTCCGGCGGGGACGGTCTCGGCGCCGGTCTCGCCCTCGGTCTCGGTGAGGTGGACCATCGGGTCAGTGCCGATTCGCGTCGCCGGGGCGGGCGGGGTGTTTGTCGTCGAAGCGCGCCATGATCGCCTGGCCGTGGGCGGGCAGGTCTTCGGCCTCGGCCATCGTGATCACGTGTTCCCCGATGCGGCGCAGGGCGGATTCGGAGTAGTCCACGAAAGTGATGCAGCGCAGGAAGGTCTGGACCGAGAGCCCGCCGCTGTGCCGCGCCGAACCCGCCGTCGGCAGAACGTGATTGGACCCGGCGGCATAGTCGCCCAGGCTGACCGGCGTGAACGCGCCGACGAAAACGGCGCCGGCGTTGCGAACCCGCATCGCCACGCGGTGCGGGTCCGCCGTCTGGATCGACACGTGTTCGGGCGCATAGGCGTTGACGACCCGCAGCCCCGCGGCCAGGTCGTCGACGAGGACCAGCCGGGACTGTCGGCCGCGCAGCGCGGTCTCGACCCGCTCGCGGTGTTTGGTGTCGGCCAGCCTGCGGGACAGCGATTCTCGCACCGCGGAGCCCAGCGACAGGTCGTCGGTGACCAGAACAGCGGCGGCGAGCGGATCGTGTTCCGCCTGCGAGATCAGGTCGGCGGCAACGTGTTCGGGGTTCGCGGTCCGGTCGGCGAGGATGGCGATCTCGGTCGGACCGGCCTCGGCGTCGATCCCGATGAGTCCCTGCAGGAGCCGCTTTGCCGCGGTGACGTAGACATTCCCCGGGCCGGTGACCATGGCCACCGGCTGGCAGTCCACCGGGTCGCCGGAGACCACGCCGTCGTCCCGGGCCCCGTAGGCGAACATGGCCACCGCCTGGGCGCCGCCCACGGCATACACCTCGTCGACGCCGAGCAGCCCACAGGTGGCCAGCACGGTGGGGTTCGGGTAGCCGGCGAAGACACCGGTGTTGTCGGCCTGCGGCGGCGAGGCCACGGCGATCGAACCGACGTCGGCGACCTGGGCCGGCACGACGTTCATGATGACGCTGGACGGGTACACCGCCCGCCCGCCGGGCACGTAGAGGCCCACGCGCTCGACCGGGAGCCACTGCACGGCGACCAGGCCGTTGGTCGTCACGCGGGTCATCGTGTTCGGCCGGCGCTGGTCGGTGTGGACGAGCCGGACCCGCCGAATCGCCTCCTCCAGCGCCGTCTTCAGCGCCGGGTCGAGTTGGTCGACCGCCGCCTCGATGACCTCGGCGGGGACCCGAAGGTGCGGTGGCCGGACCCGGTCGAACTCCTGCGTGTAGTCCCGGATGGCGACGGCGCCCCGGTCGCGGACCGCATGGCAGATCTTCTCGACCTCGGGCACCGCGGCACCGATGTCGAACTCCGCCCGCGGCAGAACCTCTCGCAGGGCACGGTCGTCGAGGGTCTGGCGACGAAGGTCGAGCCGAGTCAACATGACGGTAATTCTAGGCGGCTGAGCCGCACGGGCCGCAGTCGTGTCAACAGCGGGCCGGTGCGCTGCGAAGATGACGGGTATGCCGGTCGTCGCGCTCAGCACGTTGATCCGGGCCGACGCCGGCCTGGTTCAGATCCAGAACGTGGGCGACGCGATCAGACTCGCGGTCGCGGTGGTCGCCTGCGCCGTGCTGGCCGCGCTGGTGAACCTGCTGGGCCGACTGGGCCACGCCCGCGACGATCTCGTCGCCGCCCTGCGAGCCGCCGTGCAACTCACCGCGATCGGGTTCTTGATCGTGTGGGTGATGCAGTCCTGGTGGGCCACAGCGGGTTTCGTCGCACTCATGGTCGTGGTGGCGAGCGTCACCGCGGGCCGGCGGATCGCCCCGCAGGGTCGTTGGTGGTATGCCGGTCTGCCGGTGTTCCTCGGCGCCGTGCCGGTCGGCGTGGGCCTGGTCGCCAGCGGCGTGGTGCCACTGGCACCCATCTCGGTGGTGCCCATCCTCGGCATACTGATCGGCAATGCGATGACCGCGACGACCCTGGCGGGGCGGCGGGCACGTGACGCATTGACGCAGCGCCGCGGCGAATTCGAGGCGGGGCTGTCGATCGGGTTGATGCGCGCCGACGCCGCCTTACTCGTCGCCCGCGACGAGGCGGCTCTCGCGCTCCTGCCGGGGCTGGACCAGACCCGGACGGTGGGGCTCGTCACCCTGCCGGGCGCGTTCGTGGGGACCCTGCTCGGTGGCGCCACCCCGTTGCAGGCCTCGGCCGTGCAACTGCTGGTCCTCGTCGGGCTGCTGCTGGTCCAGTCGGTGGCCACCGTGCTGACCCTGCAACTGGTGGTCCGGGACCGGCTGGTCTGAGCCGACGGCCTCGGTTCAAGACTGCTTGGGCGGGCGCCCCCGACGGGGGACGGGCGCGGCGCCGGTGGGCGCGCGCCCGGCCTGGGCCAGGGCCCGACGCAGGATGACCTCGACCTGCGCATTGAGGCTGCGCAGGTCGTCGGCGGCCCAGCGGGCCAGCGCCTCGTGCACGGCCGGGTCGAGGCGCAGCAGGACGGGCCGGCGCTCGCTCTTGGCGCCGTCCCGCCCCGGTGCGCGTGGCGGCGGCTCAGTCGGCACGGTCCTCCCGTCCCACCCGGTCAGGCGTACAACGTGCCGGTGTTGACGATCGGCGTCGCTTTGGACTCGCCGCACAGCACGACGAGCAGGTTGGAGACCATGGCGGCCTTGCGTTCGTCGTCGAGTTCGACGATGGAGTCGCGCTCCAGGCGGTTCAGGGCGAGTTCCACCATGCCGACGGCGCCGTCGACGATCCGGCTGCGGGCCGCGACGATCGCGCCGGCCTGCTGGCGCTGGAGCATCGCCTGGGCGATCTCCGGGGCGTATGCCAGGTGGCTGATCCGTACCTCGACGATCTCGATGCCCGCGACGGTCACCCGCGCGGCGACCTCGAGGGCGAGTTCCTGCGAGACCTGATCCGTCGAGCCGCGCAGCGACGTGCCCTCTCCCGACGGATCGTCGTAGGGATGCGTGGTCGCCACGTGGCGCAGCGCCGCCTCGGACTGCACGGCCACGAAGTCCTTGTAGTCCTCCACGGCGAAGACCGCCTTGGCGGTGTCGGCCACCTGCCAGACGACGATCGCGGCGATCTCGACCGGGTTGCCGTCCGCGTCGTTGACCTTGAGGGTGTGCGTCTCGAAGTTGTTGACCCGCACCGAGATCTTCCGCCCCCAGTGCAGCGGCGGGAGCCAGACCAAACCGGTGCGCCGCTCGGTGCCGGTGTAGCGGCCGAAGAACTGGACGACCCGGGCGTGACCCGGGCTGATGACCACGAGGGTGGACACGAAGAGGGCGGTCAGCAGGTAGCCGACGACGCTGGCGACGATGAATCCGACGCGGGGGGCGTCGGGCTCCTTGACGCCGAGGATCAGTGCGTAGACCGACGCGGCCAGTAGCGCGATCCCGCCGAGTAGCACGGGGAAACCGTTGGCTGCGACGGCTCGGGTTTCGCTGATGTCGACGCGCGCCCCGGCGTGCCCCACGGGCACCGCGGCGGGGGGCTCGGCGATGGGATCGATCGTCGGGGTCGACGTGTCGGAGGGATCCGGTGTTGCGTTCATGGTGGCCTCACTCCCGAAAATGTGACATCTAAGTGATATCACTTTTCGGACCACCCGCCAAGCTCACGGGGTCGGCATACCCACGTAGTGCACGAGGACCGCGTCCTCCCAGGCCTCCTGACGCCAGCGGTCGTAGCGCCCCGACTGGCCGAGGTGGCTGGACGGCTTGGTCTGGACCCGAAAGATGACCGGGTTGACGGCGGGGTCGATGTCCGCCGCGGCCCGCAGCCGGGCGACCCATTTCGCCGGTTCGGTGACGAACACCCGGGTGTCGTTGAGGTCCGCGGTGACGAGCATCGTCGGGTAACGCATCGGCCGCACATTCTCGTACGGCGTGTAGGAGCGCATCAGCCGGTATGCCGCCTCGTCGTGCGGGGCGTCGCCCCACTCCTCCCACTCCCCGACGGTGAGCGGCAGCGTCTCGTCGAGGATCGTGGTGAGCGCGTCGACGAAGGGCACCGCCGCATGGATCAGCCGGAATCGCTCCGGCGCCAGATTCGCCACCGCACCCATGAGCAGCCCTCCGGCCGAACCCCCCAGCGCCGCAATGCGATCCGGATCCGCCCAGCCCGAGGCGGCCAGGTGGTCGGCGCAGGCCACGAAGTCGGTGAAAGTGTTGGTCTTGTGGGTGAGCCGGCCCAGGTCGTACCACAGCCGCCCGAGTTCGGCCCCGCCGCGCACATGGGCGATCGCGAAGACGAAGCCGCGGTCCAAGATGGACAGCGAGCGCATCGTCATCCGCCAACTCGGCTCCATGCAGGCGCCATACGCGCCGTACCCGTAGAGCAGCACGGGCGCCGCGCCGTCCGCGGCATCGCGGCGACGGACCAGCGAGAGCGGGATCCGCGTCCCGTCCGCCGCGACGGCCCAGTCGCGCCACTGTTCGTAGTCCGTCGGGTCGTAACCGCCGAGCACCTCCAGTTGTTTGAGAACGGTCCGTTCCCTGGTCGGCACGTCGTAGTCGATCGTCGTGGTCGGCGTGACGAGCGAGGAGAACTCCACGAGCAGCGTCCGCGTCGCCGGGTCCGGGTTCTCCCCCAGAGCGACGACACCGAGTTCCTCGCCGACGTCGAGATCGTGCGGGGCGCCGAAAATCCCTGCCCCGTATGCCGATTCGTCGGATCCGCCGGGTGCAGCGGATCCGCCGGATGGGCCGGATGGGCCGGCGACGATGGGGACGATGCGCAGCGTGGTCAGCCCCTGCGATCGCAGACTGAGCACGACGAAGTCGTCGAAGGCCGCGATCCCCGTGAGGTACTCCTCGGGCGAGGTCAGCGGGACATTGACCCAATCCGCACTGCTCGACGCGCCGACCGGCGCGACGGCGAACTCGAAGTTGGGTCGGTTCTTGTTGTGGGACAAGAAGATCCGGTCGCCGAGAATGTCGACGTCGTATTCGACACCGGGCCGGCGTGGACTCAGGCAATGCCACGGGCCGAGCGGATCCGCGGCGTCGAGCAGGTGCCATTCAGTGGTGGTCTTCGACCCCAGTGCCGCGAGCAGATAGCGCTCGTCCCGCGACTGCCCGAGCGAGACCCAGAAGTGCGCATCGTCCTCTTGCAGGACGAGTTCGTCGCTGTCCGAAGGGGATCCGACGGTATGCCGCCAGATCTGGTAGGCCCGCCAGGCCGCGTCGTGTCGGGTGTAGAAGAGGTGGCGACCGTCCAGGCTCCAGGCGACGTCGTCACCGATCCCCTGGACGCCGGTGTCGATCACCTGGCCGGTGTCGATCTCGACGATGCACAGGTCGTAGCGTTCGTCGCCGACGGTGTCGGCGGCATACGCCAGAAGTCGTTCGTCGGGGCTGACGCTGCTGGCCCCCACCGCGAAGAAGTCTCGGCCCCTCGCCTGCTCGTTGTGGTCGAGCAGGATCTGTTCGCCCGCCGGCGGACCCGCAGGAGTCAACTGCGGACGGGTCGGATAGTCCGTGACCGAAACCCGCGCCTCGATCGGGTACTCCAGACCCTCCACGGTGCGCGTGTAGTACCAATGTTCCTTCCACCGCACCGGAACGGACAGGTCGGTCTCTTGGGTGCGCGCCTTGATCTCACCGAAGATCGTGTCCGCCAGCGGCTGCAGGCCCTCGGTGAGCGCCGCGGCATACGCGTTCTCTTCCGCCAGATACGCCAAGAACTCGGGGTTCGAGCGGTCGCCCATCCAGGCATACGGGTCTTCGACGTTCTCGCCGAAGCGCTCCCGGATGGACGTGCGAACGGGGGCGACGGGGGGTACCGGGAGGGCGTGGCGGGGGTGTTCGGGTGGGACGTCGGCGACCATGGCCGCAGCTTAAGTCACGAGCGGATAGGCTCCCGGCGTGCGACTCGTCATTGCCCGGTGCAGCGTGGACTACGAGGGGCGCCTCCAGGCGCACCTAGCCACCGCGACCCGACTGCTGCTCGTCAAGGCCGACGGGTCGGTGCTGGTGCACAGCGACGGGGGCTCGTACAAGCCGTTGAACTGGATGTCGCCGCCCTGCGCCATGGCGGAGATCGCACCGGACGAGCACGAGGCGGCCCAGGGTGTGACCGCGGTGTGGGTCGTCCGGCATACCAAGTCCGGGGACGCGCTGCGGATCCGGATTCATCAGATCCTGCACGACAGCAGACACGACCTCGGCACCGACCCCGGCCTGGTCAAAGAGGGCGTCGAGGCGCATCTTCAGGTCCTGCTCGCCGAACACATCCACACCCTCGGCGAGGGCTGGTCCCTGATCCGGCGCGAACACATGACCGCCATCGGACCGGTGGACATCCTGGCCCGGGACGGCGACCGCCGGCACGTGGCCATCGAGATCAAACGTCGCGGCGAGATCGACGGCGTCGAACAACTCACCCGCTACCTCGAACTGATGAACCGCGACCCGCACCTGGCCCCGGTGACCGGGGTGTTCGCTGCGCAGGAGATCAAGCCGCAGGCCCGGACGCTGGCCGAGGACCGCGGGATCCGTTGTGTGGTGCTGGATTACGACGCGCTGCGCGGGATCGACGACGCCGAGTCGCGCCTCTTCTGACCTGCTGGCTGCGGCCTGGGGCCTGCGGCCTGCGGCCTGGGGGCTGCGCTCTGGGGCCTGCGGCCTGCGCTCTGCGGGTCGACGCTACGCCGTGATCGGCCAGGGTCGCACGAGCCGCCAGCCGTCGGCGTCCCCCTCGACGGCGATGACCACGTCCGGCGGGAGCGGGTCGGCGCCGGCAGCCGGCGCGCCGATGCCGGCCCGGCGGGGCGCCAGGGCGGCGAGCACGCGCTCGTCGCCGACGATCAGCACCGCCTCACCTCGGTGTTCGTCGGCGAGTCCGTCCATGAGGCGCCGCAGAGCCGGCTGGGCGTCAGTGCTTTCGCGGTCAGCGGTGACCTGATCGGCAGGACCAGGAGGGCCCGCGAGGCCGGCGAGGACGACCGCGGGGACGCCGAGGTCGTCGCTCAGTCGGGCGGCGGTATGCCGGGCGCTCGCCTCGGGCCCGCCGTAGATCCGGGCGAGCCGCTGCGGTCGCAAGGTGTCCCCCAGCGGGCCGAATCGATGACCCTCGCGGGCGACCAGGAAGACGCGCACCGGGCATTGCAGATCGCTCACCGCGCGCGGTCCTCCTGTCGACGATCGAGGTCGATCGGGTCAGCCGTCGCGTCGCAGCAATCGGTCAGAGGCGACTGACCCCGGCGCGGCGCAGGACCCGATCACTGGCTCCGGCATTGCCCGACACGGCCAGATTGATTCCGAGTCTGCGGGCTCGCGAGGCCGCGTGCAAGAGGATCGCCAATCCGGTGCCGTCGCGCAGCTCGGCATGGTCGAGGTCGACCACGACGTGCTGGCGAACGGCGACGCCGCGCCCGATGAGATCGTCCACGGCCTCGCGCAGCGTCGACGCCGTGCGGGCCTCGATGGACCCGTCCGGGACCAATCGCAGACCGTCGAACCGTACGGTCAGCGGATTCAGCCGATGGACCGGACCCGATGCAACCACCGCGTTCATGGCACCTCCCCGTTCGCGCCATTTCGTGTCACCTTCCACGGTAGGGGCGATGGGTGCGGAGGTGGCCGACGACACACCTCGGCTATCGAATCGTGATCCGCGGCCGCCGATGGAGCGACGTCTCGATCGCCGCGTGGTTTCGTGCCAGGCTAGGGCGATGGTCAACCTCACGAGGATCTACACGCGAACCGGCGACGACGGCACCACCGCACTGGGCGACTTCAGCCGCACCCGCAAGACGGACCCACGACTGCAGGCGTATGCCGATGCCAATGAGGCGAACGCCGCGCTCGGCATCGCGATCGCGGCCGGCGGACTGCCCGAGTCCCTCGTGACGACGCTGACCCGGATCCAGAACGAGCTCTTCGACGTCGGCGCGGACCTGTGCACGCCGCTGGCCGAGCAGTACGACTACCCGCCGCTGCGGGTCGGCCAGGAGTGGATCGACGACCTCGAACGCGACTGCGACACCTACCTGGCCCAACTGGAGAAGCTGCGGTCCTTCATCCTGCCGGGCGGGTCGGCCGGATCTGCATACCTGCACCTGGCCACCACGATCGTGCGCCGCGCCGAACGCAGCACCTGGCAGGCGATCGAGGCATACGGGACGCAGGTGGCCGGTGACGACGGACCCGGCGGGATCAACCCGCTCACGGCGACCTACCTGAACCGGCTCTCGGACCTGCTGTTCATCGCGGCTCGGGTCGCCAATATCGCCAGCGGAGGCGACGTGTTGTGGCAGCCGGGTGGTGGACGGGTGGCACCGCCGGCCGGGTGAGGGGTCAGGCGATGGTCAGGTCGGTGTTGAAACTCGGCGGCGCCGACTCCAGCCAGATCCGCAGCGCCCGGTAGTCCTCCGGCCGCATCGCCAGGTCGAAGGGGAAGTCCAGATAGGTGCCGACGACCAGGACGGCCTCCGGGAGCAGGGCGATCCCCTCCCCGTCGGCGAGCGGCACGGGGGCGGAGAGTTCGAGTCCGCCCCGGGTCCAGATGTGGTGCGGCCGACGCGAGAGACCGTTCAGGGAGAACCACTCCAGTTGGGCCGAGCCCATCCGGACCAGGCCGAGCCGCCAGCGCGGTTGCGCGCTGGTGCGGATCCCGCACAGGGTGAGGACTTTGCCGCGCGCGATCCGGCGCCGCCGCAAGAACACCGCGACGACGACGACCAGCAGTAAAGCCAGCACACCGGCCAGCACCTCGACGGGGATCCAGATGCTGGGCATGAACGGCCGCAGCGTCAGGCGTGCGTCGGACTCTGCAGCGAGGGCGCGTCGACGCTCTGCGCGACGATCGTCACGCCGTCGTGGTCGACGGAGAGGAAACCGTCGCCGATGGATGCCTCGTTGCGCCGCCCGTCGGTGCCCTCGATGAGGATGTCGCCGTCACGCAGCGCGGCCAGCAGGGGCGCGTGCCCGGGCAGGATCCCCACATCGCCCTCGGTGGTGCGCACGCGGACGAACTTCGCCTCGCCCTTCCAGACCCGCCGGTCCGCCGCAACGAGTTCGACCTTCAGCTCGCTCACCGTTCGACCTTCCTCGTGGGATCAGGGATGGGTTGAGCTTATCGCCTGGACCGGCGAGGGTGTGAGCCCACCGTTGTCTGACGGGTCATAGTGCGCCGGACGAGCCGCCCACTGCGGCGACCAGCCGGTCGGCGACGAATCGAGCGTTGTCGGCGGCGACCTGCGCGGGCACTCTCGGCAGGTTCTCCTCCCAGTCCAGCAACGGCGAGCCGCGGAACTGACCGGCCCGGGCGGGCCTGCCGAGGAAGAAGATGTGCAGGTGCGCGCCGCCGTCACCGTACTTGGCGACGTGGACCCGTCCGACCGACGGTAGCGCCTCGACGGCGGCACCGACGGCGACCAGCAGCCGGCCGAGCTCCTGAGCCAGTGCGTCCGGCAGATCGGTCAGGTCGTGATGGGCTCGCGGCTGCAGGATGGCCATGATCGGCAGGCCGCTCGGCAGCGCCCGGAGCACCCAGCGCTCGTTGCTCCACAGCGCAGGGGGTTCGGTGCGGTCGGCCGGCTGTGCCGGCTCCGTGGCGCACCGGCACTGGGCGGGGTCCTCGCCGCCGCGGTCGGGTTCGGCGGCGAGTAGCGGCTGGAGCGGCTTGAGCCGAAGCGTGTCGATCTCGTACGGGAAGATGTCCCAGCCGGGCATCTCCTCGACGGCCACCGGTAGGCGGCCGTCCTCGTCAGCGGCCGCCAGGATCCGGGCGTAGTACTCCTCGGCGCTTTCCGGCATACCAGTCCCTTCCGGTCACAGATGCGCGTACCGGTAGAGGAAGGCGGCCATCACGTCGCGCTGGGTGTATGCCAGGGGCCGGAAGGTTCCGTCCGGCCAGCCGGTGGACACCCCGGTGGTCGCCATCCAGTTGATCTGCTTGACGAACGGCGACGTCGCGATATCGGTGAACAGCGCCGGGCTTGAGGTGGCCTGGACGCCCTTGCCGCCGAGCCGGTACAAGAAGGCGGCGGTCGCCTCGCGGCTGACCGCAGTGGCGGGGCGGAACGACTTGGTGCCGTCGGGGTTGGCCCAACCCGTGGAGATGCCACGCGCCGCGAGCCAGGCGATCTCCTTGTAGAACGGGTGGTTCGTCGGGACGTCGACGAAGGGGCTGCGTGCCGGAGGCGTGAACGCCGGCGAGCCCGAGAGTCGGTACAGGAACGCGGCGAGTTGATCGCGGGTCACCACCACGTTCGGCCGGAAGGTTCCGTCGGCGTAGCCGGTCGTGATCCCGGTCCGGCGCATCCACTCGACCTGCGTCGCGAACGGGGTGGTCGACGGCGAGATGTCGCGGAAGCCGATCGAGCCGACCTTGCCCACGTTCGTGCTCTGACCGGACACGACGCTCATGGTGAACAGATCGCGGCCGTCCTCGGGTCCGAACGGCGACAACAGCGTCGGCGTCGAGGTGGCGACGTGGTACCGACCGGTGGACAGCCCGGTGAATCGGAACGAACCGTCGGAGCCCAGGGTCGCCCACCGGTATGCCTTGCCGTTGCCATCGCCGTAGGCGACCAGCTTGGTGCCGGCGGTCACCGGACTGCCCGCGCGCAAGACGTAGGAGCCGGTCACCGTGGCACCGGGCACCACGGCTTGGGTGCCCAGGTCGAGCTGCTGTCCGTCGGCGACGGTCACATTCGCCTCGGGCACCCCGGCGTCCTCGGTGCGGTTGCGCCAGAACGACGACACCGCGGTCGGGCTGCCCGCCGGCTGGTCGGCGGTGGCATACAGCACCCGGAAGGTGCCGGTGGGCACGCCGTTCAGGGTGAAGTCGGGACCGGCCGGCTCGTCACGCACGACCCGGCCGTCGGCGTCGACGACGAGAACCCGGCCCGCGACCGGGGCGAAGCCGTCGTGATGGCCGGTGATCGTGCCCGGCCGGCCGGCGCTCACCTCAGCCAGTTGGGGGGTGTCGGAGAAGGAGTACCACGGCGCGGTGTCGTAGCTGTTGACCCGGCTGCCGACCCAGGCGTAGGTCGTGCCGCCATTGGGCAGGTTGACCACGAGCCGGAATCGGAACTTCCACGTCGACCCGGGGGCCTGGTTGACGATCGTGACCGTGCCCTGACCGTTGCCGCCGCCGCAGGTGCCCTCGATGGTCGCCGGGCCCAACACGGGGAGATGGTCGGGAGTGGTGAAGCCGAACGGGAGGGCGGAGACGCCGGGGCCTGGGTCGACCGAGACCCCCGTCGTGTACTGCTCCACCGTGCAGGTGGCCGCCGAGGGGATGCGATAGGTGAGGACGATGGTCTGGTCCGCGGCCGCCGCCGGCCCGGCCGTGGCCAACGGGACGGCTACGAGCACAGCCGTGGCGCCGCATACCGAGATCGCTCGACGAACGCGCGCCGAAAGACCAACACCCAACATGGCCGTCCCCTGCCACTCACCCAAAGACTCGACATGATCGAACGATCGACGCCGCGGGTGGCCCCAACACACCCCCGGTCATTCTTCAGCTTACAGGCGAGTGGACCCTTGTCCCGGTTGGCGATGAGGCCATTGGCCGTCCCCTCCTCGACTGGTCCCCGTGTAGCGGTAGCCGGCCTCCCCCCGGAGCCCTGCACACCGCACGACCAGGGGAACGCTACGCGAGCGTCTCGGCAGAGAACAGACCCCGCGGAACCTTCGCGGCGCCGTTGTGCGGCAGATCACACTCCGACGGCCGATTGACTGGTCACAACGGCCGAGCGGGGCCCGTTCCGCAGAACGAGCCCCGCACCGCAACCGGGTCGGATCCGGCTCACAGGTTCTTCTGGATCTCCGCCCACTGCCGCTCGACGTCGTCCAGGCCACCGCACATGAAGAAGGCCTGCTCGGCGACGTGGTCGTACTCGCCGTCGCAGATCTTCGTGAACGCCTCGATGGTGTCGGCCAGCGGAACGGTCGATCCCTCGATGCCGGTGAATTGGGTCGCGGCGTAGGTGTTCTGGGACAGGAAGCGCTGGATCCGGCGGGCGCGGTTGACCAGGATCTTGTCCTCTTCGGACAGCTCGTCGACACCGAGGATCGCGATGATGTCCTGGAGTTCCTTGTTGCGCTGCAGGATCTGCTTGACCCGCACCGCGGTGTCGTAGTGATCCATCGAGATGTACCGCGGGTCGAGGATCCGGCTGGTCGAGGACAGCGGGTCGACGGCCGGGTAGATACCGAGCGAGGCGATCTCACGGGAAAGTTCGGTGGTCGCGTCCAGGTGCGCGAAGGTGGTGGCCGGGGCCGGGTCGGTGTAGTCGTCGGCCGGCACGTAGATCGCCTGCATCGAGGTGATCGAGTGACCACGCGTGGAGGTGATCCGCTCCTGGAGCACGCCCATCTCGTCGGCCAGAGTGGGCTGGTAGCCCACGGCGGACGGCATACGACCGAGCAGGGTGGAGACCTCGGACCCGGCTTGGGTGAACCGGAAGATGTTGTCGATGAACAGGAGCACGTCCTGCTTCTGGACGTCCCGGAAGTACTCGGCCATGGTCAGCGCCGACAGGGCCACCCGCAGACGGGTGCCCGGCGGCTCGTCCATCTGGCCGTAGACCAGCGCGGTCTGGCCGATGACCCCGGTGTCCGTCATCTCGTGGATCAGGTCATTGCCCTCACGGGTGCGCTCCCCCACGCCGGCGAACACGGACACACCACCGTGGTCGCGCGCCACGCGGGCGATCATCTCCTGGATGAGGACGGTCTTGCCGACACCGGCACCACCGAACAGGCCGATCTTGCCGCCTTGGACGTACGGGGTCAGCAGGTCGATGACCTTCAGACCGGTCTCGAACATCTGGGTCTTCGACTCCAGCTGGTCGAAGGCCGGCGCCGGACGGTGAATCCCCCACCGTTCGGTGACCTCCAGGGTCTCGCCCTCGGGGAGGTTGAGGCACTCACCGGTGGTGTTGAACACCTTGCCCAGGGTCACATCGCCCACCGGCACGCTGATCGGGCCGCCGGTGTCCTGCACCGCGGAACCGCGGACCAGGCCGTCGGTCGGCTGGAGCGAGATCGCGCGCACCATGTTGTCGCCGATGTGCTGGGCGACCTCGAGGTTGAGGTGACGGATGGTGTCGCCGTCCTTCAACTCCACCTTGAGCAGGTTGTACATCTCCGGCATACCGTCGACGGGGAACTCCACGTCGACGACCGGGCCGATGACCCGCGAGACCCGGCCGACGCCACCGGCGGCGGTGCCCTGGGTGTTCTCCGTTGCAGTCGCAGTCATGACGATTCGTTCCTCACTTCTTCTTCGCGGCGTCGGCGAGGGCGCTCGCGCCGCCCACGATTTCGCTGATCTCTTGGGTGATCTCGGCTTGGCGGGCCTGGTTGGACAGGCGGGTGTAGGTCTTGATGAGCTCTTCGGCGTTGTCCGTCGCGGACTTCATCGCCCGTTGCCGGGCTGCCAGTTCCGAGGCGGCCGCGCCGAGCAGGCAGGTCCAGATCCGGTTGGTGACGTACAGCGGCAGCAGCGCGTCGAGCACCTCGTCGGCGTTCGGCTCGAACGAGTACAACGGCGAGACGTCCGCGACCGGCTCGGTCACGCCCTCGACGACCTCCAGCGGGAGCAGCCGCAGAACGCGCGGCTCCTGGGTGACCATCGACTTGAAGCGGGTGTAGACGATGTGGATCTCGTCGTGGCCGCCCGCGTCGTAGTCGCGCAGGAAGTCCTCGATGATCCGGTCCGCAATGGCTGCGGCGTGCTCGTGTTTGGGGCTGTCGGTGAACCCCTCCCAGGACTGCGCGAACTCGCGACCGCGGAACCGGTAGTACGACACCGCCTTGCGTCCCACGAGATAGAGGACGACTTCCTTGCCCTCGTTCTTGAGCCGTTCGATGAGCTGGCCGGCCTCTTTCATGACGTTGGAGGCATACGCGCCGGCCAACCCCCGGTCGCTCGCCATGACGACCACGGCGGCGCGGCGGATGCTCTCCGGCTCCGTCGTCAGCGGGTGCTCCACCGTGGAGTGCGTGGCGACGGCCGAGACGGCGCGGGTGACGGCGTGGGTGTACGGACCAGACTCGATCACCTTGGTCCGGGCCTTGACGACGCGCCCGGCGGCGATGAGTTCCATCGCATTGGTGATCTTCTTCATGGACGCGACGGAACGGCTGCGCTGGCGGTAAACCCGCATCTGCGCTCCCATGAATCCCGCCTCTCTAGGTCAGTGGTGTCGTTCGGGTGGTCTGGATCTGG
>JBDIAR010000081.1:0-15281 GCA_039812545.1 Dermatophilaceae bacterium
ACGCCGTACTCGAACGTCAGCTGTCGGGCCATCGCCTCGATGCGTTGGGTCAGGCTCGCGTCGAAGCCCTCACCGAATGGATAGAACGGCTCGCCCTCGCGGGCCATGAGCGGGTGACCGTCGCGGTATCCCGTGACGACCTCGCACACGACCTCGAGCTTGAGTCGCACCTCCGCCTTGATCTCGGGCGAGAGGCTGTTCCACCACGGCTGGATCGAGAGGTGGATAGCGTCGAGGCCGTCCTCGCCGATACCGGTCACAGCAAGTTTGTCGGCGCGGACGAAGTGGTTCTCGCCCAATGCGTCCTTGACGGTCACGCCATGCCGGCCGATCTCGACGACGACGGCGGGTCCGAACGACATCAGCACCCGCGCGCCCTCGAACAGCTCAACGGCCTTACTCACAACGACACCGCCGCCACGTCGTGGATGACAATTCGGGTCTTGCGCTTCAGGGGACGGTCGAGATCGCATTCGATCTGTCCGCTCCAGATGCCGTGCCACATAGCCGAGATCACATGCCCGCCGCCGGCGTCCAGCCCCAGGACGTCGCCGATCGTCCCGTCGCCTTCGAGGTACTCGCGGATCAGCCGTAGCGACCCGGCATACCAGGGCATCGGTCGTCGATAGGCATGAATCCACATGAGGTTGACGCGCCGCACGCGTGACCAGCCCGAGAAAACCTCGTGCGCCCAACCGACCTCGGCACATGCCTCCTTCGTGAGCTGGACCTTGAGCGTGAAGTCGTCATCCTGACGGCCGGCAGGTCGGGCATCCCACAGCCGGATCGTCCCGTCGTTATGACGGACCAAGAGGTCGGGCGTGTGCTCGAGCCGACGCCCGCGCCGCTTCGCCGAGAGTCGCAGCAAGCACGGCTGAGCGACCAGCCAGTCCACGTCAGGGCGGCGGTCGAGACCTCGGACCAGGTCGTGCTCAAGCCCCGACTCCAGGCGCAAATGAGTCCTCGTCGTCGCGCAGAAGGCGTAGACCGGGATGTGCCCCGACCGTGCCTTCACCCTCGGAGTCCTCGTCCTCCGTAACTGGGTGACATCGGGCCGCTCCGCCCAGGGCCACACCGCGAGATCGGCACCGACGTCGAAGAGCCACTCGACTCCAAGATCCGGAGCCAGCACCACAGGGGCTGGCCGCTTGCGGGCATGCGAAATAGACTCGTCCACGCGACGGCACCTTCGTTTCTGTCCAAGATTCATCGGGACCGTCGCCGAGGGCGTGCCAGGTGCGAACTGGTGCGCCCTCACTTGCGCGTGAGCGCCGCCCTCGTCTACGGCTCCGCCATCAACGTACTCGCCACACCGACCGTGAGCAAGACTTTGCGCAGGGTTTCGACAGACTCTATGGGGTCAGGCGTGTCCTGCTCAGAACGGGGGTCTTGCTGCGACCCGTCAACCAAGCCCCCTGACCAGGAACCTTGGACACACCTGAGAGGTGCCTTCAGCGCACGTCTTTGCAGGTCAGCCCTACAGACCTTATCTATGCACGCCACTCTTGGATACCCTTGCATAGATAAGACATGAGGAGGCTACAGTTGGCACTGCAAGCAAGCCATGCGTCTGACCAGCGCAACCCGAACAAGGCAGTTGCCGTGCCGTTGACCCTCCAGTCGGCCCTCGCCAAGGAGCCAGAAGCACCCCTCGAGCGCATCCTTGAGATCGCTGAGGGGCTGTCTGATCTGCCCAAGGGCACCTACCCCTGCCTGAACCCCCGGTGCCAAAAGCCCTGCGCCTACCCAGCCAAGGGGTCGAAGGGGCACCGCCCGCAGCGATTCTGCTCACGAGAGTGCCGACTCAAGTTCGAACGCGCACGCGCGCGCTTGGTTTGGGAGGTCGACCGCCTCAAGGAACTAGAGGATGGACCTCTCACGACTCGACAGAAGGTCACCCTCAACCGGGAGATCAGTCGTCGCCAGTGGGCTCTCGACCGCTATCCGGCCCTGGGAGCGGCCGGTGAGTGATCCTGCCCAGGGAGTCGGCGATCGTCGCGGCTCTCTACTCCACGGGCACGCCGTCTGTGACAGGACGGGCATCGCCAGATGACATCCATGCCTGGTGGGGCTTCTGACAAGGCCGGCAACGCCTACGAGGAGTTGTGGACGGCGCTGCGCATAGCCGACCTACTTCGCGGGGAAGCCTCCAGCATCCAGCTTGAACCAGTAGGCGCCGACGGCCTCGGCATCGAGTTCCAGGTTCAGCTTCCTGACGGCATCTGGGGGGAGCAGACCAAACACAGCTCAAGCAGCTGGACCATCAACCGGCTGAAGGACGAAGGGGCGCTAGCGGCGGCCAAGCACCACGTCGACGGCGGTCGAGGATATCGACTCGTCACCTCGAGCGCGGCCGAAGCCCTTGGGAAACTCGCTGACCGAGCTCGCATTGCTAGCTCGGTGGATCAGTTCGAATCCATCCTCCCCGACAAGTTGAGACCACCTCTCAACGACCTGGTCAAGCATTGGGGGGATCCCAGAGAGGTGGCCTGGCGTCGCCTGCGGAAGATCGCCGTCGAGCACCACCCACTCACGTCCTTGCGTCGGATCGTGAACCTGGCCTTCGAGATCCTCTACAGCGGGGAACCAGACCTCGTCGTCGCTGCCGTCTCGGCGTTCTGCACGGCACACATGCACGAGACCCTCCGGGCCCCGCAAGTTGCCACTTACCTTGATCACCTTGGCTTCGCTCCCCGCCTTCTTGCCGGCGACAAGAACACACAGCGCCTTCTCCATCGGACCGTCGCACGTCAAGAACGCCGTGTGCATGACTCGGCGCCCCAACTCGGCTTGGTCCCACGCCCAGACGTTCAAGCGATCGTTCAGGATTTGCTCGACGCGGACTGCCCCCAGTTGCTGTTGATCGACGCACCTGCGGGCTACGGCAAGACGGCCGTCGCCACAGCCGTAGCCACCACCATGGAGAGCCTGGGCTGGTGCGTAGCCGTTGTGCGCCTGGACAACGCCTTGGCGATCCCGACATCAAGACACCTCGGCGAACACATGGGCTTGGAGGAGTCGCCCGCCATTACATTGATGGGGGCGAGCGAGGGGGCCGCAGGGCTGTTGGTCATTGATCAGCTTGACGCCATCAGCCTCTTTAGCGGGAGGATGCCTGACAACTTCGACGCCATAGCCGAGGTCATCGACGAGCTCCGACAGCGTCACAACGTCAGGGTCTTGCTGGTCAGCCGCACAACCGATGTCGAGAACGACCCGCGGATGCGAGCTCTCGTGCGCGCGGAGGGTGCTACGCGCCGACACACCCTTGGACGCCTCCACGCTGGCCAACTGCACGACTATCTGACGTCTCATGGCGTGGAGACCGCGGGTCCCGAGACGGAGGAACTGCTCAGGACCCCACTGCACCTAGCGGCGTATCTCCTGCTATCGGAGGGCTCGCGCGCGTCGAACTACCGAACGCTGCAAGACCTCTACGACCGACTGACGACGGATATTCGGCGCCGCGTGGAGCAACGTGCGGGCGCGCTTGACTGGCGAGGCATCACGACGCTCATGGTCGAGACCATGAGCGGCGACGAGACGCTAACGGTGGCTTCAGCACGATTGGATCGTTTTCCCGCCACCCAGCTTGCGGCTTTGGAGTCCGAGGGCTTGCTCGTGTCGGACTCGGGAGGCTACGCCTTTTTCCATGAGTCGTACTTCGATTACCTCTTTGCCCGCGCCTTCATTGACGGCGGTGGGGACCTCCTGACCTTCCTCGCGGAGTCGGGTCAGGCGCTGTTCCGCCGCGCCCAAACGCGTCAGGTCCTTGAGCACCTCGCTGCCACCGATCGGCCACGGTTCCGGGGGGTGGCGAAGCAGCTCCTCGAGTCAACGACGATCAGGTCTCACCTGAAGCACGTCGTGGTCGGCGTACTCAGGGCAATCGAGCCTCAACCCGAGGACTGGGAAGCGGTGGAGGAGATCGCTTGGTCCGACGTCCCGGTCGGCCCTCATGTGATCGCCCTACTGAGCCACCCCGGCTGGTTCGAGGCAGCCGACGAGCTCCATCGTTGGGAAGCCTGGCTAAACGACCCCGCACGTCTTGACGCTGCGATGAATCAACTGGTACCCGCGGCCCGGCATCACGGAGACCGCATCGCAGATCTGGTTCGCCCTCATATTGGGGAGAGCGAGCAGTGGCGCCTCTGGCTGCGAGCTCTTGTTTCCTGGTCTCTGACCCCGGAGCTGGTACCACTGGCCGTCGAGCTGATCGAGGGCGGCCATATCGATGACGCTCGGGGGCCTATCGCGGTCAACAGCGACTTCTGGTCGATTGTCCACACACTGCTGACGAAGGACCCGGTCGGCGCTACGCGCGTAACCGGATCCTTCCTGCGCCGAGGACTTGAGGTCGCGCAGGCTGAGGGGTCAGGCGATCCCTTCGAGTCAGGGCATCTGTCGACGCACTCGACGGACGAGAGCATCTTCATCAAGATGGCCAAGAGCGCGCCACGGGAATTCCTTCAGGAGGTTCTGCCCTTCGTTGTCGCGGTCGCCACGGTGGGCCAGCACGACTTGAATGGGCACCTGCCCGTTGGACGCCGCTGGGGATACAGGTGGCGCAGCACCCACTACTCAGTGGACGACGCACTGTTTGAGGCGACCGAGGTTGCGCTGACGAGCTTGGCGGCGACCGAACCGGACGTCGTCAAGGTTCACATCGAGCCGCTACGTGGATGTGAGAGCGAGCAGCTTCGCTTCCTTGCGTGTCGAGCTCTGACGGCTCTGGACGACGCTGACGACGCGATCAGGTGGCTGACGGGAGATCCAAGGAATCTCGTGCTCGGCTGGGCCGACAACCCTCGCTGGGCCTCACGCGAGCTGATCGAGAAGCACTCCCTCGCCTGCTCCGCGCACCTCTTCGCTCCCCTTGAAGTCGCGATACTGACCCACGAGTCCGCGTTCGAGAACCGCCCAAAGGGGCACGGGCAGTACGTTCTTCTATCGGGCCTGAACCCTGACAGGATGTCGGAGCAAGGCCGGCGACGGCTTGCTGAACTGGACCGCAAATTCGACACAGCCCCGTCGGCGCCCAGACCGATCGAGGCCGCGATAGTGGGTTCACCAATACCTATAGCGGCTACAGCGAAGATGCCCGATGCAAACTGGCTCGCCGCCCTCAGGAAGCATGCATCGGAAGAAACTCGCTGGTCCGCTGACGAACCGGTTGGGGGCGCGCGCGAACTGGCTCAGCTGCTGGAGCAGCGGGCCAAGGAGGAGCCTGGCCGCTTCGCCCGGTTGGCATTGCAGTTCGATAGCTCGATCCCCGCCACGGCCGGGGCCCACGTGCTCCGTGGCGCCCATGCCAACATCGAGCCGGCTCTCCTGACCGCCGTTTGCGAACACTTGGCCGACCTGTACGGCGAGGCTGTCGGCCGCGACATCTGCAGCGCGGTAGAGGCGGCAAACGAGCGAACGGCGGAGATGGTTGCTCTCATCGAGCGCTACTCGACCTCAAGCGATCCCACTCAGGAACTGGCGCGTACCCCGGCGTCAAGCGGCGGCGACTACTACGGGGGCGACCTCTTCATGGCGGGCCTCAACTGCACGCGGGGCGGCGCGGCTCTGGCTGCCGCCTCCACGCTGTTCGGCAATCCGCCATTCCTCAACGAACTGCGTCCGGTCATCAAGAGATTGTCTTGCGACCCAATCATGGCTGTCCGAACCTGCGCCGCCAACGGCGTCATCGCACTGCTGAATCACGACACCGCGCACGCGCTCGTGCTAGCTGAGGCCCTGTTCGACGGTCCGATCGACATCCTCGACGCCCGCACTACCGAGCAACTGCTGATGCACTGTATCGTCCGCTCGCCGCTGAGGTTCGCGGCGCAACTTGATCGTGCACTGAACGGCCCCGACTCGGTTGCTCGGCGCGGGGGCCACATCTGGGCCGTGGCCCAACAGAGAGGTGCCCTCCCCCCAGGGGCACCCAACTCGGTTGACGCCCTGCCGCCGGTGGCACGGGTTGGCGCTGCTCAGGTCCTTGCTGAGAACGCTTTCGAGGGAGCACAGACCCTGGGCCGGCTCTTTCAGGATCCCGATGCGCGCGTCCGAGCGGCGGCTGCCCTCGGCATGCGCAACCTCAACGCGGTGGCCGCGGACACGGTAGACGGCCTCATCGAAGCTTTCGTGCGGAGCGCGTCTTTCCCCGAGCACATGGACCACCTCTTCGATGCCTTGGGTGACCTAGGGACAAGGCTCCCTAAGTCGACCCTTGACGCCTGTCAGCGCGCCGTCGAACTCAGCGGCACCGGACTCGGCGACATCAGGACTGCCCGTGCAGGGCTGGGGCAAGACATTGTGACCATCGTCCTTCGCCTGTACCGGCAAGGTGACAACGCCACGCGGTCTGCCTGCCTGGATGTCGTCGACCGCCTGATGGATGCCGGGGCGCATGGGGTTGCAGACGCTCTGGCAGACGAGCGATAGTCAGCAGCCCTGCAACCATAAGGAACGCGCGCGACACGCCCGAGATGCATAACGTCGGCTAATTCTTAGAATCGGCCGGCGTTCTTACAAGATTGAGTGCATCTCGACAGAAACATAGGTGGCGGTTTATGAAAAGTAGGACCCATCTCGACAATTCATCAGAAGGATGGGGCCATGTTCATGAAACGGGAATAGTGGCCTTGGAAGGCGACGGTGATGGTGTCGGTGGGGCCGTTGCGGTGTTTGGCGACGATCAGGTCGGCTTCGCCGGCTCGAGGGGATTCCTTCTCGTACATTTCCTCGCGGTGCAGCAAGATCACCATGTCGGCGTCCTGCTCGATCGAGTTGTGGACGGCGATCCCGTCGGCGATGAAGTTGTGGCCGCCGAGGACGGTCGCGTCGAAGACGGGTTCCACGCCGACGGGCGTCACCAACTCGACGGTGTCCCACAGGACGTCGTTGACGGCGTGCAGGTCGAGGTCGAGGTCGGCGAGCGCCGTGGCCAGGCCACCCAGCCGGTCGGCGGCGGGCTGTTCGCGAGACTGAGCCCCGCGCGACGCCCCGGCCGCCGCCGCCGAAGCGCCGGCACCGCTCATCACGGAGCGCACGCTCTCCCAAGCCGAGTCGTGTGCGGCCACCCCGTCAGCACGCGCCGAGGTCAGCGACCGCACCGCTTCGAGCAGCATCTCGCCGGTCACGTCGACCACCGTGATCTCCTGGAGGAACCGGCGCAGGCAGTCGACGTCGTCGATCACCAGGTCGACGCCACGACGACGGTCCACCAACGACACCGAGATCCCGAACCGCAACAACAACCCGGCCACGTCCTGCGCCAGCTCACGCCCCCGAACCGACACCTCGATCCGCCCGACCGAGACAGCACCGGCACCAGCCCCGACACCGTTCTCCCCGAACGACACCCGCGCCCCCGCCCAGAACTCGCCCAGGAACACCGCGATCTCACGCTTGGCGGCATACGACACCCGCTCGGGCACCCGCGCCCCCTCGGCCAGCACCAGCCCCAGCGCCTCGTCGACGACGACCGGGTCCAGCCCGCCGCAACCGGCCGCCCCACCGGCCAGCACCCGCGCCAACGCCACGATCCACTCGTCGTCGTCGACCTCCTCGAACCGCTCCGGCGCCGGCACATGCCGCGGCACCGCGATCCGATCCCCGGTCCGCAGGTCCCCCAACGCCGTCCACCCCTGATACGCCAGGAACGGATGGTTCTCGGTCCCGCGCACCCGCCGCCCGGAGGCCAACGTCAACTCGAACACCGGCCGCACACCGGTGGCGAACACGTGCGTCATCGGTCGCGGCACATACCGCAGTGACTCGTCCAGCGACCACACCGGCACCTCCCGCGCCCCCGCGGCATACAACTCCCCCAAGGTCACCGACGCCCCGGTGTCGGCCCGAAGGACCCGCGTGGACGCCACCAGGCACCCGGACTCGCGCAGGTCGGACATCTGCGGCTTCTTGTCGGTCCGCTGTTCCGGCCCGCGGTTGAGCTGCGAAATCGCGATGACCGGGACCTCCAACTCCTTGGCGAGCAGCTTCAACGCCCGGGAGAACTCCGAAACCTCCTGCTGACGCGACTCCACCTTGCGCCCCGACGTCATCAACTGCAGATAGTCGATGACGACGAGTTTGAGATTGTGCTTCTGCTTCAGCCGCCGGCATTTGGCGCGAATCTCCATCAGCGACATATTCGGCGAATCGTCGATGAACAACGGCGCCTCGCTGACCCGCCCCATGCACGAGGAAATCCGCTGCCAGTCCTCGTCGCGCATCGTGCCCTTGCGCATGTGCTGCAACTGAATGCCGGCCTCGGCCGAGAGCATGCGCATCGTGATCTCGGTCTTGCTCATTTCGAGCGAGAAGATGACCGAGCACATGCCGTGCCGGACCGCCGCCGTGCGCGCGATGTCCAGACCCAGCGTCGACTTGCCGACCGCCGGACGCGCCGCGAGCACGATCATCTGCCCTGGGTGCAGCCCGTTGGTCAGCTGGTCCAACTCGGTGAACCCGGTCGGCACGCCGGTCATCTCGCCGCCGCGCCCGGCGGCCACCTCGATCTCGTCGAGCGTCAGCTCGACGATCTCCCCGACCCGCTGGTAGTCCTCGCCGGCGCGGCGCTCCGAAACGGCATACACCTCGGCCTGAGCGGCGTTGACGATGTCCTCGACGATCCCACCGGTGCGCGCGTACCCGAGCTGGACGATCCGCGTCCCGGCCTCGACGAGACGCCGCAGGACGGCCCGCTCGGCGACGATCTCGGCGTAGAACCCGGCGTTGGCGGCCGTCGGCACCGACTGGATGAGTTCGTGCAGGTATGCCTGTCCGCCGACCCTGCTCAGGTCGCCGCGCTTGGTCAGCTCATCGGCGACCGTGATCGCGTCGGCCGGCTCGCCGCGGCCGTAGAGCGCCAGGATCGCGTCGTAGATGACCTCGTGCGCCGGCCGGTAGAAATCGACGCCCTTGAGCGACTCCACGACGTCGGCGATGGCGTCCTTGGACAGCAGCATCCCGCCGAGGACGGAGCGCTCCGCGCCCACGTCCTGGGGTGGCAGCCGGTCCTCGTCGCGCCCCTCGTAGGGTGCGGCGAAGGCACTGGTGCTCAGCTCGTCGATCGACACCGAAAGCGTCCCTACCCCTTCGCCTGTGCCGGGCTCGAACGCCCCGGATGAGCGGTCGAGCCTTGTCCGAGAACTGAAGCACGGAGGTCTGACACTCGGTCGCGGGAGGGCCCCGAGGGCTCGGATCTCCGCGCATCACCGGGCGGCTGCCCCACAGTACGTTCCGCCGGCCCGGACACCAATGGAGGCCTGTGGATAACGTGTGGACGACGTGTGCGGCGCGCCGTTACGGAATGTTTATGCCCTGTGGACGAGGCTGTGAATTGTCACCTGCCCGTAACCTGGTTTGTGCGTGGCGACCTGCGCCGACGGGATCCACCGGTTGTGGACGAGAAAAAAGTTCGGCGCGTCGTCATCCACAGGCGGGTGCCGCGGCGTGTCGTCGCACGCCCCGCCGACCCGCGCAACCAAAAGGGGCAAACCGGATGAACGAGGCAGGCCAACCCGCCGATTGCCCCTACGTCAACCAGCGCGCCCCCGGCGCCGCCGATCTCGACCTGATCGCCGCCATCCGGCAGACCCTCGCCGACCACGCCGATCCCGCCAATGCGATCGCCCAGCAGCGCTACATGAAATCGGCCATGCCCTATCGCGGGCTGACCATGCCCGTCCTGCGCCGCGTGCTGCGACCCGTCCTCGCCACGACCCGAGCCGCCCCGACCTCAACCGCCCTACCCCGACCCCGCTGGGAGGCGACGATCCGCACCCTGTGGGACGAAGCGGCATACCGAGAGGAGCGGTATGCCGCCCTGGCCTTGGCCAGACACCGCCGGTATGCCGGTTACCTGGACGCCGCCAGCCTGCCCCTCGCGCGTCATCTGGTGATCACCGGCGCGTGGTGGGACCTCGTCGACGAGACCGCCGGCCACCTCGTCGGCGCGATCCGGCGCACCGATCCCGACGGCCTGCGGCCCGTCCTGCTCGGCTGGGCGGCCACCGCGCCCGAGGAGCCGGGCGCCCTGTGGCTGCGCCGGACCGCGATCATCTGCCAGGTCGGCGCGAAGGACCGGACCGACACCACCCTGCTCACCGAGGCCGCCCGCGCCAACCTGCTGGGCACCGCGACCACCAGTTCGGACTTCTTCATTCGCAAGGCCGTCGGCTGGGCCCTGCGGGACTACGCCCGCACCGACCCGGCCTTCGTACGCGACTTCCTCACGGCATACCAGGACCGGGTGTCCCCACTGACCCGGAAGGAGGCGAGTCGCTACCTGTAAGGGCGACTCGATGAGAGGATCTGGGCTGTGACCATCGTCACGGCCCAGGGCGCCGCACAGCCATCGCCGCCATCGCCGCGTACCACGCGCATCGTCGGGTACGTCACGGCGTACATGTTCGCCACCGCCGGCGCCCTGTTCGTCTACGCGCCCGCGCTCGAGCCGTATGTCGACGAGACCTCGATGGCCGGCGCCCGCGCCCTGACCTCCCCCGCCTGGCTGCATTCGCACACCGGCGGCATCTTCGGCTTCATCCACCTGTGCGTCGCGCTGGCCGGCCTGCGCTTCCTGCCCGCCATCGCCCGGTCGTCGGCCAGTTGGATCGCCACCGGCCTGGCGTTCGTCGCGATGGCGCTCATCCTGCCCTACCTCGGCGGGGAGGCATACGGGCTCAACGCAATCGGGCACGTCGCCTTGCAGACCAACGACCCGGTCGACCTCCAGGTCGCCAGCACCTTCCGGTACGGCCTGGTCCAGGCCTCGCTCTTCGGCGTCGGGAACCTCTTCCTCAGCGGAGCCGGCATCGCGTTGCTCGTCTCGACCTGGCGGGCACGCCGCCTCATCCAGTACGGGGCGCTCGTGCTGTGCATCGGTCTGATGACCTACCTGCCGACGTACTGGGCCCCGCTGCCGGCGCGACTGGTCCACGGCCTGCTCGTGATGACCGGCTCGGTCATATTGGCGCTGGCCTGCTGGCAAGCCGCTCGCGGAACGGCGGATGGCGCGGATCGCCCTGTGACGTAACGGAAAGGCGCAGCCTCCTCAACCGTCCGTCGTATGCCGGTGCCGTCCAACCGGTCTCGTCGCCCGTACGCGTGATCCCCGCCACACCCCCCTTGTGCGCCACGTCACAGCACCCGGCATACTCCGAGACACCCCGACCCATCAGGAGACGACGATGTCTAGATCGGCCACCGAGATCTACCGTGCAGCCCGCGACCAGCTCATCGCGCTCAAGGGCGATCACGCCCGAGCGGTCGAGGAGTTCCGGTTCCCGGACGTCGGCCCGACCTTCAACTGGGCGATCGACTGGTTCGACGCGTACGCCCGCGGCAACGAGCGCCCCGGCCTGATCATCGTCGAGGAGGACGGCAGCTCCCAGCAGCTGACCTTCGACGAGATCTCCCGCCGCTCCGACCAGATCGCCGCGTGGCTCGCCGGGCAGGGCGTGCGCAAGGGCGACGCGATCATCGTCATGCTCGGCAACCAGATCGAACTCTGGGAGTCGATGCTGGCCATCATGAAACTCGGTGCGGTCATCATGCCGACCACCACCGCCGTCGGCCCCACCGAACTGGAGGACCGGATCTCCCGCGGTGACGCCAAGTTCGTCATCTGCAACCCGGCCGACGCGTACAAGTTCGACGGCGTCCCCGGCGACTACCGGCGGATCGGGGTCGGACCCGTCCCCGACGGAACCGGCGGCGGCGACTGGGTGGACCTGCGCGCGGCATACGAGCTGGACGTCCCGCCGACCGAGCACCCCGGCACCACCCCCGAAGACCGGCTGCTGCTCTACTTCACCTCCGGCACCACCTCGCGGCCCAAGCTCGTCGAGCACACCCAGGTCTCCTACCCGGTCGGGCACCTGTCGACGATGTACTGGCTCGGCCTGCAACCCGGCGACGTCCACCTCAACATCTCCTCCCCCGGCTGGGCCAAACACGCCTGGTCGTGCTTCTTCTCGCCGTGGATCGCCGAGGCGACCGTGTTCGTCTACAACTACGCCCGGTTCGACGCGCCCGCGCTGCTCGAACAACTGCGCACCCGGCACGTCACCTCGTTCTGCGCACCCCCCACGGTGTGGCGGATGCTCATCAACGCCGACCTGTCCGGCGGCCCCGGCGATCTGCGCGAGGTCATCGGCGCGGGCGAACCGCTCAACCCCGAGGTCATCGCCCAGGTCCAGGGCGCATGGGGCCTGACCCTGCGCGACGGTTACGGCCAGACCGAGACCACCGCCCAGGTCGGCAACACCCCCGGCTCCGAGGTCAAGGCCGGCTCGATGGGTCGTCCCCTGCCCGGTATGCCGGTGGTCCTCGTCGTGCCCGAGACCGGTGAGATCGTCGAGGGTCCCGGCGAGGGCGAGATCTGCCTGGCGCTCGGCGGCCCGGACGGTCGTCCGCTGCCGCTGATGACCGGCTACCAGGGCGACGCCGACCGCGACGCCAAGGCGATGGCCGGCGGTTTCTACCACACCGGCGACGTCGCCGAACGGGACGCCGACGGCTACATCACCTTCATCGGCCGCACCGACGACGTGTTCAAGGCATCGGACTACAAGGTCAGCCCGTTCGAACTCGAATCCGTCCTCATCGAACACCCGGCCGTCGCGGAGGCAGCCGTCGTGCCCGCCCCGGACCAACTGCGGCTCGCGGTCCCCAAGGCATACATCGCCCTGGCCCCCGGGTACGAACCCACCAAAGAGACCGCCTTCGAGATCCTCACGTACGCCCGCGAGCACCTCGCGCCCTATCAGCGGGTTCGCCGCCTGGAGTTCTTCGAGCTGCCCAAGACGATCTCCGGCAAGATCCGCCGGGTCGACCTGCGGGCCCGCGAGAACGAGTTGGCCGCCGAGGGCCGGATCGCCACCGAATGGCGTGACGACATGTTCGAGGGCTTGAAGGGCTGACCCTGGCCGGCCGCCCGCCGGCTGGTGGGCAGACGGCTGGCCGGCCGATGGTCGCGGGGCGGGCGGTGAGGTGCCGCCCGCCCTCCGTCGTTTAGCGTGGTCGGCATGCACAACGATGCACTGGAGATTCGGGGGCTGAGCCGGCGGTTCGGCGAGGTGCTGGCTGTGGACCAGGTGGACTTCGACGTCCCCGCGGGCGCAATGGTCGGTTTCGTCGGCGGCAACGGTGCCGGCAAGACGACCACGATGCGGATGATCATGGGCGTGCTGGCCATCGACGCCGGCGAAGTCCGTTGGGCGGGAAGGCCGGTCACCCGCGCCGACCGAGCCCGCTTCGGCTACATGCCGGAGGAACGCGGGCTGTACCCCAAACAGAAGATCCTCGACCAACTCGTCTATCTCGGCCGGTTGCACGGGATGGCGGCCCAGGCGGCGCGCACCTCGGCGACGGGCTATCTGGAGCGGTTCGGCCTGGGTGAGCGCACCGGCGACAAGCTGGAGACGCTGTCCCTGGGCAACCAGCAACGCGTCCAGATCATCGCCGCGGTCATGGCCCAGCCGGTCGCGCTGATCCTCGACGAACCCTTCTCCGGCCTTGACCCGAGCGCCGTCGACGAGATGGCCGTCGTGCTGCGCGAACACACCGAGCGCGGGGTTCCGGTGCTGTTCTCCTCCCACCAACTCGACCTGGTCGAGCGGCTGTGCGACTCCCTGGTCGTGCTGAGCCGCGGGCGGGTCGTCGCCGCCGGCACCGCGGAGTCCCTGCGGCGGCGCGAAACCGTCCGGTACCGCCTCGTTCTCGGCGGCGAGTCCGGGTGGGTCGGACCGTTCGCGGCGGGGCTGGGGACGCGGCCGGACGGCACTCCCCGGTTGGCCGTCGTCGGCGTCGACGGCCCGACGGCGGTCGTGGAACCTTACGACGAGCAGGCCGGATCGGAGTTGTTGCGCGAAGCCCTGTCTCGGGGCACGGTCCGCGAATTCGCTCCACTGGTGCCCTCGCTCAGCGAGATCTACCGAGAGGTGACGGCATGACGCCGAAGCGCAC
Organism: Dermatophilaceae bacterium; assembly: GCA_039812545.1. GTDB lineage: Bacteria > Actinomycetota > Actinomycetes > Actinomycetales > Dermatophilaceae > JBDIAR01. Next base: position 13,969 of record JBDIAR010000081.1, read on the forward strand.
GACCGACCGTTCGCCCGACCTCACGGCGGTCGAACCCCCGCGGCAGCCCTGGCGGCTCGTCGCCGTCCGCGAGATGGTGACCCGGGTGACGGACCGCAATTTCGTCGTCATGACGATCATCACCGTCGCGCTCATGGCCGGCGTCGTCGCCCTGAACCTGGCCATCGGCAACCGGGAGACCCGCTCCACCATCGCGGTCGTCGACGACGCGGCGGCCCGCATCGTCACCGGCACCCAGGCGCGCCTGACGGCCGCACAGGACCGGCATACGATCACCAGTGTCCGGTATGCCGATTCGGCGGCGGCCTCTGCCGCCGTCCGTGACGAGAGCGCGAATGCCTTTTTGCGGCATACCGATTCGGGGTGGACGTTGACGACCTTACGATCCGTTGACAGTTCGCTGTCGCGGGACATCGGGCAGACGGTCCAGCAGTCGGTGATCGCCGAGAACGCCGCTGCCGCAGGGACATCCGTGGCTCAGTTGACGCGCGGGGCGACGCTGACGTCGGACACGCTCGTCGCGAACAACGGGGACGAGACGATGCAGAAGATCATGAGCTATGTGTTCGCGTTGCTGTTCTACATGGCTGCGTTGATGTTCGGTATGCAGATCGCGACCAGTGTCGTGGAAGAGAAGCAGTCGCGGATCGTCGAGATCCTGACGACGGCGATCCCGTTGCGGCAGTTGCTGACCGGGAAGGTGCTCGGGAACGCGGCGCTGGCCTTCGGGCAGATGGCGATCTACGTCGGGGTCGGGCTGATCGGGTTGGCGGTGACCGGTCAGGGGTCGATGTTGCCGGCGATCGCGGGTTCGGCGGGATGGTTCCTCGCGTTCTTCATCGCCGGGTTCTTGGCGCTGGCGTGCGCGTGGGCGGTCGCCGGGGCGCTGGCGTCGCGCAACGAGGATCTCCAGTCCACGACGATGCCGCTGACGATCGTTCTCGTGGGGGCGTTCATGATCGCCTTCGTCGTGCAGGGCGCGGCCCGGGTGATCTGCTCGTATGTGCCGATCGTCTCGGCCATCGTGATGCCGAGTCGGGTCGTGGGCGGCGAGGCGATGTGGTGGGAGCCGGTCGTGTCGCTCGTCGTGACGCTGATCTTCGCGGCCGTCGTGATCGTGCTGGGCAGCCGGGTCTACCAGCGCTCGGTGATGCAGTCGGGCGGGCGGTTGACCCTCCGGGAGGCATGGCGGGCGAGGGCGTAGCGAGGAACGAGCGGAGCCCGAGCTCGCCCAAAGTCATGGCGGGCGAGGGCGTAGCGAGGAACGAGCGGAGCCCGAGCTCGCCCAAAGTCATGGGCGGCGAAGGCGTAGC
>JBDIAR010000082.1:0-15160 GCA_039812545.1 Dermatophilaceae bacterium
CGACACCGCCGAGGACGCGGTACGCGATGCGTGCGCGGCTCGCCTGGCGGTGACGTCCGGCGCCGGATCGGGGGCGGCCGCGTCGTCTGCGGCGCCGTGATGGACCGGCGCCGACGACACCGAGGCACTGGGCCGCGGATTCCGTCGTGGCTACCGAGGTGGGAACGCGCGGGTGCGTATGCCGGTCTCGTGCTCCGTCGCCTCGCCGATCGCACCCTGCCGCGCGAGATCCGAGTCTTCAATCTGGCGAACGGGATTGTTGCGACCGAGGTGATCAACGCCCTCGTCGACCTCGGCATACCGGATGCGCTCGCAGCCGGTGATCTCTCGCTCGACGAACTGGCCCGTCGGGTCGGTGCCGTACCCGACCCGCTGCACCGGGTCCTGCGGATGGCGGAGACGATGGGACTGATCCGGCTTCGCGCGGACCTGACCTGCTCGCTGACCCGGGCGGGCGAGGTGCTGTGCTCCGACACCGCCCGGATGAGCGTCGCGCCGTGGGCCCGATACAACGCGGCGCCGGGCATCCGGCAGTGCTGGGCCGGCTTGGCCGATGTGGCCCGCACCGGGGTACCCCCGTTCGATCGGATCCACGGCATGAGCGTGTGGGAGTGGTACGCGACGCATCCCGCCGAGTCGGAGGTGTTCCACGACGCGATGCGCGGGCTCACGGACTATTCGGGGCCGATGATCGCGGCCGGGTACCCCTGGCCTCCTCGGGCGGTGGTGTGCGACCTGGCGGGCGGGGTCGGCTCGCTGCTCAGTCACGTCCTGCACCGTCGATCCGATCTGCGGGGAATCCTGCTCGACCACGAGCCGGCGCTCGCCGAGGCGGACGAATTGCTCGACCGGCGTGGCATCCGGGCGCGCGTCGACATCGTGACCGGCGACATCTTCCACCCGTTGACCGTCCGAGCCGATGTCTTCCTGCTCAAGGAGATCCTGCACGACTGGGACGACGCGGACTGCGAACTGATCCTTCGGCATACCGCAGCGGCCATGGGGCCCGAGGACCGGCTCGTCGTCATCGAGATCCTGCACGGTCCGGTCCACGGCAACCCGGTCGTCCCCATCGCCGATCTGACGATGCTCACTCAAACCAGCGGGGGTCGCCAACGCACCCTGGCCGAGATTGACGAGCTGTTCGCCGCCGCCGGTCTGCGGCGCACGAGGGCCTTCCCCACCGCGGTGCACACCCTGATCGAAGCAACGCTGCGCTAGCGCCGCCGGGATCCCTCGTCCCGTTATGGTTCGATCATGGCGGCATACCAGCTGACGGGGCGCTTCGCTCCCGGGGGCCCGCCCGTGCTGCTCACCGGAGTGCAGGCGATCGTGCGCCTGCTCGTCGAGCAACGAGCCGCGGACCGGGCCGCCGGACGCGACATCGGTTTGTTCGTCACCGGCTATCAGGGCAGCCCACTCGGCGGCCTGGACCGCCTTCTCGCCGGTATGCCGGATCTGCTGCAGCGTAACGCGATCCACTTCCGTCCGGCGGTGAACGAGGAACTCGCTGCCACCGCGGTCTGGGGCAGCCAATCGCCGCTGCCGTCCGGAACCAGGCGCTATGACGGCGTCGTCGGCTTCTGGTACGGCAAGGCGCCCGGGGTCGATCGCGCGACGGACGCGCTTCGGCACCTGACGATGTACGGCGTCGATCCGCTCGGCGGGGTGGTCATCTTGGCCGGCGACGACCCGGCGGCCAAGTCGTCCACCGTGCCGGCCGTCAGCGAACGCACCCTGGCGGCTCTGGAGATCCCGGTTCTGTTCCCACGCAACGCCGCCGAGGTCATCACGCTCGGCCGACACGCGGTGGCCCTGTCACGGACGTGCGGAAGCCCGGTCGCGTTGAAGATCGTGGCCGACGTGGCCGACGGAGCCTGGGTGGTCCGACCGGAGCCCGCCGGCCCCGAGCCGGTGCGACCAGAACTCGTTCGTGACGGCACGCCGTGGACCTATCGACGACACGCGCCGGCGGTCGGCAGTGCCCGCATCGTGGCGGTCGAGTCCGAACTCGTGGGGCCGCGAGCCGAGCTCGTTCAACTGTATGCCGGGGCGAACCGACTCGACGTCGTCACCGTCGACGCCCCCGACGCACGCCTGGCGCTGGTCGCCGCCGGACCGGCATACGACTGCATGATGCAGGTCCTGCACGACTGCGGCATCGGCCCGCAAGCGTTGGCCGACAATGGAATCCGAGTCCTGCGACTGGGTCTGGTGCATCCGTTGGACCGCGCCGGCATCCGCGAGTTCGCCCGGGGGTTGCAGCGCCTCGTGGTCGTCGAGGACAAGACCGCCTTCGTGGAGACCCAGGTCCGGGAGATCCTGTACGACCTGCCCGATCGTCCGGAGGTGATCGGCAAGACCGACCGTGCGGGACGGGTCTTGATCCCCGCGGACGGGGAACTGACACCGGGGAGACTGGCCGAACCCCTGCGGCGTGCGCTGTCCGGCATCGTGGAGCTGAGGCTCCCGGCCGAACGTGATCCGTTGCCGTTGCTGGCGAACGGCCGGGTTCCGTACTTCTGCTCGGGGTGCCCACACAATCGGTCCACGGGTGTGCCCGAGGGATCGCTCGCCGCCGGAGGGATCGGCTGTCACACGCTGGTGACGACGTCGCGACGCTCCGACAGCGCCGTCACGGCCTTCACCCAGATGGGTGGCGAAGGGGCCCAGTGGATCGGGCAGGCCGACTTCACCGACGTGGACCACATCTTCCAAAACCTCGGCGACGGAACGTTCTTCCACTCCGGCCAACTCGCGATCCAGGCCTGCGTAGCGGCCGGCGTCAACATCACCTACAAGCTGCTCCACAACCGGGTCGTCGCGATGACCGGGGCGCAGGACCCGCAGGGGGCGCTGTCGGTCGGGGCGATCACGCGCAAACTGTCGGCCGAGGGCGTCGCCCGGATCATCGTGTGTTCGGACGAACCCGAGGGGTTGCGGGAGGAGGCGCTCGCCTCCGGAACCGCGGTGTGGCACCGCGATCGTCTCGACGAGGCCCAGCGACTCCTGCGAGACACTCCCGGGGTCACCGTCCTGATCTACGACCAACAGTGCGCGGCCGACGCCAGGCGGCGCCGGACCCGGGGGACGGCGCCGGCTCGACCGATCCGGGTGGTCATCAACGAGGACGTATGCGAGGGTTGCGGCGACTGTGGCCGGGTGAGCAATTGCCTGTCGGTGCGAGCGGTTCCGACGGAGATGGGCGACAAGACCCGGATCGACCAGACGTCCTGCAACAGCGACTATTCGTGTTTGCTGGGTGATTGCCCGGCGTTCATGACGGTGACGGAGCCGAGCGCCGAGGGCGCCAGTTCGGGCCGCTCCGCCGGCTCCGATGGCCCGGACCCGGATAGCCTTCCGCCGCCGGCGAGCCGGGAGTCGGTCGGCAATGTGCGGGTGCTACTCACCGGTGTCGGCGGAACGGGGATCGTCACGGTCAACCAGGTCCTGGCGACCGCGGCGGTCATCGCGGGATGGGACGCCGAACTGCTGGACCAGATCGGTCTCAGCCAGAAAGCCGGCCCCGTCGTGGGGCACCTGAAGATCGCGCAGTCGGACCTCGAACCGTCCAACCGGCTCAGCCCTGGACGGGCCGACGTCCTCCTCGCGTTCGACCTGCTCACCCTGGCCGACCCCGGCAACCTCGGATATGCCGACCCGGCGCGGACGCGGGTCTTCGCCTCGACGAGCCGCACCCCGACCGGGCACGAGGTGTACGACCGGTCGGTGGCTCAACCTTCGCCCGAGGAGCTCCTGGAGCGAATCTCCCGACGGGCGAACAGAATCGAAACCGTCGACCTGGCCGCGGCCGCGGCAGCCCTGCTCGGTGACACGGCCGCGGCCCATCTGCTCATCGTCGGCATGGCGGTGCAGGACGGTTCGCTCCCCATTCCCCCCGATGCGGTCGAGGAGGCGCTGGCGCTGAACGGGGCCGCCGTGGACTCCAATGTGTCGGCCTTCCGGTGGGGTCGGCTGCGGGTGGCCGACCCCACCGCGTTCGAGGCGGCGGTGGACGGTGCGCGCAGTCCCTCCACCGGTCTGGGCGAATCCGTTCCCGAGAGTGAGGAGTTCGTCCGCGCGGGGACACTTCGAGGGGAGGTGCGACGACTGGTCTCGATCCGCGCCGCCGAGCTGAGCGCATTCCAGGACGATCGGATGGCCCGGGACTACGTGCGGATCGTCGAACGCGTCGCAGCCCGGGAACGCCTCATCGGGACGCGAACCGAGTTCTCGGAGGCCGTCGCCCGCTATCTCTACAAGCTCACGGCATACAAGGACGAGTACGAGGTCGCGCGGCTGTTGTTGCACCCTCGCTCGCGGGCCTTCGTCGATGCCGCCGTCCCCGGCGCGTCGGAGCCGACCTTCCGGTTGCATCCGCCGATGCTGCGGGCTCTTGGGCGCGGCGGGAAGCTGCCGTTCGGCCCGGCGCTGCGACCGGCGTTGGCCGCGCTGCCGCCGCTGCGCCGCCTGCGGGGAACGAAGCTGGACCCGTTCGGGCGGACCGAGATCCGCCGGCTGGAGCGGGAACTGGTCCGGCACTACCGCGCGGTGCTGCACGAGCTGACGACGGGCTTGACGGACGAGTCTTACGACCGCGCGGTGACCTTCGCCGTCCTGCCCGACATGATCCGCGGGTACGAGGGCGTCAAGCTGGCGTCGGTGCGCAGGTATCGGGGGCGCCTGCGAGAGTTGGGTTTTCCCGACCTCTGGTGGGCGGCCGGATCAGTCGCGGAACCGTAGGTCCGCCCGCTCGAGTCGCTGCAGAGCCTCCACGAGGACCGCTGTCTCCTTGCAGAACGCCCACCGGACGAGGTGGCGACCGGCTTCGATGTCGTCGTAGAAGACGCCCACCGGGATCGCTGCGACACCGGCCAGCTCCGGCAGGCGACGGCAGAAGGCATACGAATCCGGCCACCCGAGTCCCGAGATGTCGGAGAGGGCGAAATACGTTCCGGCAGGAGTATTCGTCGGGATCCCGATCCGAGAGAGCCCCTCACACAACAGATCCCGACGATCTCGAAGCGAATCGCGAAGTGCCACCGGCCAGTCGCCGTGTTCGCGCAGCGCCATCGCGACCGCGCTTTGCAGCGGACCGGCCGAGGTGAAGGTCAGCCATTGCTTCGCCGCCAGCACCGCGGACACCAGTGATGAGGGGCCGCAGGCCCAGCCCACCTTCCAGCCGGTGAAGGACCACGACTTGCCGACCGAGGAGATGGTCAACGTCCGCTCGGCCATGCCCGGAAACGTGGCCGGCGGACGATGAGCGGGCCCGTCGTACACGAGGTGCTCGTACACCTCGTCACTGACGACGATCAGGTCGTGTTCGCGCGCGATGGCCGCGATGCCGGCCAGCTCGTCGTCACCGAAGACCGCGCCCGTCGGGTTGTGTGGCGAGTTGAGCAGGATCATCACCGTGCGATCCGAGACGGCCGCCCGCATGGCCGCCAGATCGAGACGGAAGTCGGGCCAGCGCAACGTGACGGGTCGGCGAATCCCGCCGGCCATCTGAATCACCGCGGCGTAACTGTCGTAATAAGGTTCGACGACGATGACCTCGTCACCGGGGTCGACCAGCGCCAGGACGGCGGCCGCGATCGCCTCGGTGGCGCCGGTCGTCACCACGATCTGGTCCGCCGGGTCGTATGCCAGTCCGTAGCGGGTCTGCTGGTGCTCGGCGATGGCCGTGATCAGGTCGGGCCGGCCGCGACCGGGTGCGTATTGGTTCTCGCCCTCGGCGAGCGCGCGCCGAGCACGCTCGACCACCGTGGCCGGACCGTCCCCGTCGGGGAATCCCTGTCCGAGATTGAGCGCCCCCGCCCGGTTCGCGATCGCGGACATCTCCGCGAAGATCGTGGGGCGGATCCCCTCCAGCCGGGCGGCAAGCGTTCGCATGGGTTCTCTCCTACGCCAGCCGGCCCCCGGGCGCAAGCCCGCGCCACGCGCGGCGGGGAGTTCTCCCCATGGCGGTTCGCCGACGGCATACCTAGGGTGGGGCCGGAACGAAGGGGGTATGCCGTGGCGATCTACCGGAAGGGCGCCGATCCGGAGGCACTGCGTGCCGCTGCGGGCCGGATGGACGGGTTCGCCCGTGAGTTCGGCGCCGTGCGGACCACCGTCGACGGCGTGCTCCGCGCGCTCCCCAACGGCTGGGCCGGCTCGGACCTGCGGCGATTTGCGGAGGGGTGGCGCGGCGCCGCGGCCGAGGTGGATTCGCTTGAGCGCACCCTGCGCGACCTGGGGGAGGCCATGCGGCGCAACGCCACCGCGCAGGTGACGGCCAGCTCGGCGGGCGCCCCGGCCTGGATCGGTGGCGGGCTCCCCGGCGGAGAGCCGGGCAACCCGGGCGCCCCGCCACCTCCACCGCCCACGACGCCCCCGCCGGTCGACGGCTACGGGATCGGCCCACCGCAGAAGCCGAATATCCCGCATGACGAGGACTTCGTGTACGGCAGCAAGTCCGCCGGTCCGGGCGACTACCTCTCGGCCGCCAAGTGGAAGGCGAAGCTGCTGGGGGGACGGGCGATCCGCTCCGAATTGGACGACGCAACGGCGATGTACGCCCATTACTGGGACAACAACGGCGAGCCGCAGCGGTTCGACTACGAGGAGGGGTACCGCGAGGACCAGGCCATCAAGACCAATGTCGACGGCGAGATCGCCCGGACCGCGGCAGCCGTTGACAAGCTGGCCGCGGGCGGGCAGACCTCCTTCTCGGTGACCGGGCCGGCGCACCCGGCGGCGGCGTATCCGAACACCGAGAACTGGCAGAAGACGATCGGCGCCTACCACCAATGGTCCAGCGCGGATGTCACGGTCAAGGACGGCATCGTCACGATGAAGGTCACCGTCCACGCCGAGGACTACTACAACTTCAACCGTGGTCAGTCCGACATCGCGACCGGTGCGGGGGACAACGAGAACGGCCGGTTCACCGAGATCGGCTGGGCAAGACCGTTCCCCACCAGCGGGGACGTCACCCGCGAGATCAGCTGGCCGGTCGGCAGTCCCCCGCCTTCGATCGATGCGCCCCCCGGCGACGAGGCCCGCAATCCGGGTCGGGAAGACCGCGGCGACGAACGCGGCAACCCACGCCCCGGCATACGGCCGGACAACGACCGATCCACCGGCCCGGTTACGCTGCCCTGATGAAACGCTGCCCCGGCTTTCGACGGCAGACGGCGGCCGGGATCGCCCTGGGCGTCGGGGCGCTCGCGGGCTGTTCCCCGGCTGAACCGGTCGTCCCACCCACCACGAGGAGTGTCATGTCGACAACGGCAATCAAGCAGGGCACCGGCGAGGTCCGCCACGACCTGGGCCCGTTGACGTCGCGGTTCTCCGCGCTGGGGACGCCGGTCAGTGCCACCTGGCTCTCGGGCACACTCGCGGGAGAGGCGCCCGGGCCCTCGACGTACTGGATCGACGCGGTCGTCCACGTCCAGCCCGACGTGGCGGCGGAGTTGCGGGCCAAGGCGACCGGGCCGGCGCCCGAGCGTCCGGACGTCGTCGAACCGCTGCGCGCCCTGCAGCCGGACGGGCTGCTCGTCGGTCCGCAGCTCGACGCCGCGTTCGCCCAGGGGCGCTTCCGGGCGACGGCCCATATCGCCAAGGACGCCGATGTGGTCGTGCTGACGGCACTGGGCGAGTAGCCGTCAACCACCCACGGCCAGCGAGAGCCACAGCTGGGCGCTGAACAGCGTCACGCACGTCGACACACTGACCAGGACCGCGACGAAGGGCCCGTCCCCACCCATCCGCGCGGTCAGGATGTAGGTCGACGTGGCGGTCGGCAGAGCGGTGACCGCGATCAAGGCGGTGCGCTGATCGCCGGTGACGTTCAGCAGCCCGGCCAGGCCCAAAGACAGCAGCGGAAGCGGGAGAACCCGGACGGCGACCATCCAGATCATCAAGGGCAGATCCCCGATGGCGCCGCGCCAGGTCAGGGCCGCGCCCACGGAGAGCAAGCCCAGTGGGATGGCTGCACCGCCGGCTCGATCCACGGTGGCGGACACCGGGTCGGGCAGCGCCACCCCGAGCGAGGACACGCCGATGGCGACGACGGTGGCGATGACCAACGGATTCGTCGCCAACTCGCGACCGATCGAGGCGCCGGTATGCCGTGCCAGCGAGGTCACGGCGAGGACGTTGACGAGGGGAACACAGGCACCCGCGCAAATGGCAGCTGCCGCAACGAGTTCCGCACCGCCGACCCGGCTCGCGACGGCCAGGACGATGAAGGTGTTGAACCGGTACGTGCATTGCATGCTGGACAGCCAGCGCAGTCGATTCGGCCGCAGCACCGGCCGAGCCAGCAGCGCCAGCACCGCCGCGCCCGCGACGGCCAGCCAGGCCGCGGCGATCATCGGCCAGGTCCGGTCCCAGGAGATCGGATGCTTGGTGATCGAGGAGACCAGCAACAGGGGGAACAGACAGAAGTAGTTGAGCTTCTCCAGCCCGGCCCAGAACTGCTCTCCCCACCTCGTCCACCGGTGCAGCGCGAAGCCCAACACGATCAACGCCAGGTCGGGCAAGAGCAGAGCGAACACGTTGCTCCAAGCCCTCCTTCGTGAGTGTCGGCCCGCCGACGGCCGGCGCTGTGAGAAGGCTAGTGGGAGGCCCCGGCATACGACAGGTCATCCGCAGTAGGTTGCCGGGGTGATCGCGTTCCTCGCCGGACATCCCCTGCTGACCATCATGATCGTCCTCGCCGCCGGGGCGCTCCTCGGACAAGTCTCATTCGGGCCGTTGCGTTTTGGTGCGGCCGGTGCGCTCTTCATGGGTCTAGTCATCGGGGCCGTCGACCCGCGACTGGGAGGGGGACTGGGATTGGTCAAGAGCTTGGGGGTGGTCCTGTTCTGCTACACCGTCGGGCTGAGCTCCGGCAGTACCTTCCTCGGCGATCTGCGCCGCCAATGGGGGCTCATGCTCGCCGGTGTCGTCGGATTGGTCGTCATGGGCGCCGCCGTCCTCGGACTCGCGGTGTGGTTCGGACTGAGCCCCGCTCACGCGGCCGGGGCGTATGCCGGGGTGCTCACGTCCCCGGCGATCGATGCGGCCATCACCGCAACCGCAGGGAGTGGGGACACGCTGGTCGGGTACGCGATGGCATACCCGACAGGGGTCATCGTCGCCATGTTCGTCGTCGCCCTGACGATCGGGCGTGGCTGGCCGGGTTCGCGGGACACCAAGTCGCTGGCCGACGCCGGGATCACGGCAGCCAGCCTGCGCGTCGAGCGGGACACGGCACTGGAGGACATCCCCGGCTGGTCCGCCCAGCGAGTGCGATTGTCGTATCTGGAACGATCCGGGTCGATGCGGGTGGTGTCCTCCGCGGACGAATTGCGTGCGGGGGACCGGGTCCTCGTGGTCGGCGACCCCGAGGATGTGGCGGCCGCGCAGGCGTACCTCGGACGCCACAGCGGCAAGGACTTGACGGCGCACCGGCATCACGTGGACTTCCGCCGCTTCGTGGTCACCAATCCGGACCTGATCGGCCGTCCGATCGCGTCCTTGAACGTCGAGGGCCGCCTGCGCGGGATCGTGACCCGCGTTCAACGTGACGACCTCGATCTCCTGGCACGCGACGACATCGTGCTCGAACCCGGCGACCGGGTCCTGGCGGTGGTCCCGCGGCACCACATGCAAGATGCGGCGGACTTCTTCGGCGACTCCGAGCGTCGGGTGTCGCAGGTGGACGCCCTCACGCTGGGGCTGGGGATTGCGTTGGGGCTGCTCGTCGGATCGGTCAGCGTCCCGTTGCCGGGTGGGGTGGAGTTCTCGTTGGGCGCGGCGGCCGGACCGCTTGTCGTCGGGATGGTCCTCGGAGCCGTTCAACGAACCGGCCCGTTCCGGTGGATGCTGCCGCGTCCGGCCAACTCGGTGATCCGGCAACTGGGGCTGATGCTCTTCCTCGCCACCGTCGGGCTGGCATCGGGGCCGGAGTTCATCGCGCAGGCGTTCTCCTGGACGGGCGCTCGCATCATCATCGTGTGCGTGCTCGCGCTGATGGTGGGAGCCGTCGTCCAGCTCGCCGGTGGCTACCTGTTCGGCCTGTCCGCGCAGCGCACGACCGGTGCCTTCGCGGGCTTCGTCGGGCAGCCGGCCCTGCTGTCGTATGCCGAGAGCCGGTCCAACGACGAACGGATCGGTGCGGCATATGCGGCGTTGTTCGCGTTGGGTACGGTCGTGAAGATCCTCGTGGTTCAGTTCGTCGCCCATGGGTGAGCGTCGAGTCCACGATCCCGATGGATCGGCCTCGGTCGATCAGCGGGGGAGGTCGGCGAACGGCCAGGCCTCCACCAGGACCGTGTCGCTGCCCGGCTCGAGGTAGAACTCGTAGCCGAAGGCGTGCGTGAAGACCTCGACCGGCATACCGAGGAACGCGCCGATGTCGCTGCGCTGACTGGCGTGACAAGCCAACGCCGCCCGCTTGACGTCGACGAACTCGCGCACGTCCACGGCGAAGTGGAGCTCGTTCTCCGGCATACCGAACGGGTTCCCGTCGTCCATCGGACGGTCCGGGTCCCAGCCCGCCTGCTCGCCGGCGGCCAGCGCGGCCTGATGGAGTCGGCGCATGTGGTCGCGGTTCATCGTGGACTCCAGATGACGAGGCGTGCGACGGGCCAATTGGACTGCCCGGCGGACGATCTGGTGAACCTTGACATGGTCGGGGTGTCCATAGCCGCCATGCCAGTCGTAACCCACGACGACGTCGGCGTCCTCGTCGTCGAGGATGTCCGCGAGTCGCGCCGCGGCCTCTTCCACCGGGGCCGCATGCAACGATCCCGGGTCGTCGTTCTGCCGCCATCCGGTCATCCCGGAGTCGCCGTAGCCCAGCCAATGGATGGCGCTCGTCCCGATGACGGCGGCACTGGCCTGCGCCTCACGACGCCGGTACGCCACCAAGGACTCGTCACCGAGGTCCTCAGGTAGTTCGCCGTGGTCGCCGTTGGTGGCATACACCAGCACCACCCGATGTCCCTCTCGGGCCAGCCGGGCCATCGCTCCGGAGGTCTGCGACGCCTCGTCGTCCGGGTGGGCATGGACGTATACGACGGTTGCCAACTGTTCTCCGATCCTTCCCCGGGTGGGGCTCAATGGTGGCATACCCTTGGGTCGCATGACCGAGGCGACGCGGTCCGGACTGGAGCGGCGACGGATGCTGCGGGATCGGCTGTCGCGGTGCGATCGGTCGACGACCTGGCGGGTCGTCGAACAGATTCCTTTGCAGTTCAATGCCTTTCACCCCCAGGGAATGGTCGTCTCCGGCGACCGGATCTACCTGTCGTCGGTGGAGATCCGCGAACCGACGCGGCGCCTGGCTGTGCCGATCGACGGGTTGGATCGAACCCCCGGTGAGGGCGTGGGGCATCTCTTCGTGGTCGATCGGTCGGGGACGTTGGTCGCGGATGTCGTCCTCGGTGAAGACGATTGCTACCACCCGGGTGGGATCGACCATGACGGTGCGGCCGTCTGGGTGCCGGTCGCGGAATACCGGCCGGACTCGCGGGCCGTGATCTACCGGGTTTGCGCCGAGGATCTGACCGTGCAGCGCCGGTTCGTGGTGGCCGACCATATCGGCGGCGTGCTGTGTGACATCGAGACGGGCACCCTGGCGGGGCAGTCGTGGGCGTCGGGCCGCTTCTATCGATGGGCATCGGATGGATCGCTGCACCACGTCGAGGCGAATCCGAGTCATTACGTGGACTACCAGGATGGCCAGTACCTTGTCGACGTGTGGCGTTGTGCAGCGGCATCGCCGAATTGCCTTTGCCATCAGGACAACCCGGTTGGTATGAGCTGGGTGGGCTGGCTCTGGTCGACGTGCGTGAGTGCCGGATTCATCGGGAGTGGCCGGTGTCGCTTTGGTCGCCCAGAGGACACGTGTTGACTCGGAATCCGGTCTGGGCGGAGCCGACCGAGATTGGCCTCCGGCTGTATGCCGCGCCGGACGACACCGACGATCAGGGCGGAACGACGATTTACGTCCTGGAAGCTGTTCTCTCGTAAGCCTATCGGGCGCTCTCGCGGGTTGCGGCGGCGAGCAGAGTCTCGCGCCACAGGTCGGCATACCGTTGCCCGTCGATGCCGAGGGCGACGTCGAGCAGGCCCGGTGCCAGGCCGTGCGGGTCGGCCGATCGGTCCAGGCTCTGGTGGCGGGTGTCCACGATCGTGCTGCCCCGGGTCCAGGTGCCCGCGAGTTCGACCCGGACGGGGAGCCGGCGGGTGACGAGGCCGTCCGGTGCGATGACCGCGCAGACCGCTCCGGCGTCGCCGATGGTTGCGCTGTCGGCGCCGAATCGGGCGGCTTGAAAGGCGATCAGGGCTCCGCCCAGGCCGGCCGGGCCCTCCGGGTCGGCGGAGCGCAGCGCGGCCGCCTCGGCCGTCGTCACCGTCGGGGCATAGAAGACGTCCAAGCCGTACATCGTCACGGGGATCTCGAGCTCGGTCGCGGCATCGAGGACGACGGCGGCCGCCTCCGGGTCGTGGAACACGTTGAATTCCGCTGCGGCGGTGGCATTCCCGGTGTTGGCGGCGCCACCCATGAAGACGATGCGGTCGATCGCGGGGGCGACGTGCGGGAACGTCCGCAGCAGCAAGGCGATATTGGTCAAGGGCGCCAGTGCGAACAGGGTGACCCGTTCGTCGCGCTCGGCGGCGGCGCGCAGGAGCACGTCGCGCAACACCTCGATCGCGTGACCCGCCAACGCGGACCGGCTCGGCGGCGCGAGGCCCAGGTCTGCCATGCCGTCTTCACCATGGACGTGGCGGGCGTGTTGTGGACGTTCGAGCAGCGGACGGGACGCACCCGCGGCCACGGGTATGTCGCGGCGTCCGGCCACGTCGAGGACGGTGAGGGTGTTGCGCACGACGTCCGCCAGCGGGGCGTTGCCGCCGACGCAGGTGACGGCGCGCAGGTCGAGGCGCGGGTGCAGCGCGGCCAACAGGATGGCGCACGCGTCGTCGACGCCGGTGTCGACATCGAGGACGACCGGGATGCGGTCGGTGGTGGGCTGGGTTTCGATCGCCGTCATGGAAGTCGACTCATGGCATACCGTCGCCGGGCCGGGGCGGACCGGGGCTGCCTGACAAAATCGCCCGATCGGGCGATTTTGATGGTGCGGGTGGCCGTTCGGACGTCGAATCTCGCCCGATCGGGCGAAATTGTAGGGCGGCGGGGGATTCGGCGAGGGGAACGCCCTGCGGCGTGGTCATCTCCGCCGGCTTCTGGCATACAGGGCGGCGCCGACCTGTTCGACGAGGTCGAAGGGCACGGGCGCGTTGAGCGGGAACCGCAGGGTGCCCTTGCCGGCCCGGAACTGCGAGATCCGTTCGGCCAGTTCGCCGTCCGCCTCCGGGACGGGATAGACGGCGACGTGACCGGCATACCCGCCGTAGTGGACGACATTGCGCCCGTCCACGCGCAGGGTGGGCACGCCGTAGCGGATCGCCTCCTGCGCGCCGGGCACCACGGCCAGCAGATGGCGCCGCAGTTCGGCGACGACCGGCCGCGCCCGCTCGGGTAGCGCCGCCAGGTATGCCGTCACGGCCGCCGCGTCTGCCGCGGCTTCGGCGTCGTCGTTTTCAGGTGCCGGTCGCTTCGAGGCCATGACGTGATGCTACGACGCGGCACTTGCCCGTGCGCGGGCTCGCTGCGTGGCTCATAGTGGAGGTCGGCGGTCCACACCGAGCAGGGGAGTTGCCTTGGACCTGACAGACGACGACACGTCCCGGACGCGGCGACCGTCCATGCACCCGATCAACCCGTGGCGCTACGCCGTCGGGTTCTTCGGAATGAGCCTGCCGATCAATCTGATCAACAGCCAACTCGCGTTCTTCTACGTCGACCGACTCGGCGTCCCCGTCACCTCGTATGCCGCCGTCATGCTCGTCTACTTCGTCATCGACCTCTTCGACAACCCGTGCTACGGCTGGCTCTCGGATCGGACGCGCTCGCGCTGGGGCCGCCGTCGGCCGTGGATCGTCGTCGGCGCACCGGCGCTCGGGATCTCGCTGATGTGCGCCTTCTCGCCACCGTTCGACGGCGGGCCGGCGCTGCTCGCGTGGCTCGCGGTGTGGGGAATCCTCACCCAGACCTTCGACTCCATGGTGAGTTCGAACTACGGCGCCGTCCTACCCGAGGCATTCCCCGACGAGTCGTCCCGCGCTGATGCCAATGCCGCCCGGCAGGCCTTCCAGTTGTTGGCCATGGTGCTGTCGATCGCGTTGACTCCGGTGCTGACCGGCCTGATCGGCTACAGCGGAACCGCGATCCTGTTGGGAATCTTGGCGATCGGCTTCCTGCTCTACATGGCATACGGAGTCCGAGAGAAGCTCGACGTGCTGCCGACGACGCAGCCGCCGCTGCTGGAGTCGCTGCGCGCCATCGTGTCCAACCCGAAGTTCTGGACGATCGCGCTCGCATCCGGGTTCTACTCCGGGGGGATGGCGCTCGTGGTGGCGGCCGTCCAGTTCTTCGTCAAGTACACCCTGGGGCGCCCGAGTGGCGAAGCAACCTATCTGCTGCTCGCCGTCATCGCCACCTCCGTCGTCGCCCTGTTCGGCTGGGCCCGGGCCGTTCACCGGTTCGGGGCGTTGCGGATCTGGCGGCTGGCATTGGCGATCCTCGTGGTAGCGCTCGGGTCGCTGCTGCTCGTCGGTTCTCTGGTGGCGGCCA
This sequence comes from Dermatophilaceae bacterium, assembly GCA_039812545.1. GTDB lineage: Bacteria > Actinomycetota > Actinomycetes > Actinomycetales > Dermatophilaceae > JBDIAR01. The sequence continues at coordinate 14,678 of JBDIAR010000082.1, forward strand.
TCGCGGTCGGATGCCTTGTGGGAGTGGGCTATAGCGGAGTCATGGCCACTCTCGACCTGATCGTTGCGCGGCTGCTGGACGAAGACACCGCGACCACCGGGGTTCGCCGGGAGAGCATGTTCCTGGCGGCCTTCAGCTTCTTCAACCACACGACCGGCTTGATGCAGGCGCTCGCCTTCAACCTGGCATACCTCTGGTTCGGGTTCAGGTCGGGCGACGACCCGGGGACCCGGCCGGGGGACGCCGCCCGCTTCCTCTTGGCCGGCTTCCCCGTGGTGCTCGTATGCCTGGCGCTCGGGGTGTCGTGGCTCGTCACCTTCGACGGTGCTCGACGGTCGAGGCGATGAGTTTGGCCGTGACGGCGGACTGCGAGCGCGACGTCGCATACAGTGCTGGTCTCGAACCGACCGACGGGAGGACGGCAGATGGCCGCTCGACTCAACCCCTATCTCAGCTTCCGCGGCCAGGCGCGCGAGGCGATGG
>JBDIAR010000083.1:0-14892 GCA_039812545.1 Dermatophilaceae bacterium
ACGCCCGCCACGCCGACCACGCCCGCCACCCCCAGCACTGCGGTGACGACCCCGGCGCACAGCACGCCCGCGAAACCGCCCGCCCCCACCGCCACCGTCAAGGCCACCCGATGATCACGACCGTCAAGGCCGTCGCCCCGCCCACCCGGCGGGGGGTCGAACTCGCGCTGCTCGTGTTCGCCGCCGCCATCGTCATCGGCGCCTATGTCAACGTCGATGTCGCCCTGCACGGCCAGGTCCCGCAGAACCTGGCCACCCTGGCCGGCGGGTTCATCGCGCTCGTCCTGATCGTCCACCTCGTCGTGCGGTGGAAAGCCCCGTATGCCGACCCGGTCCTGCTGCCCATCGCCACCTTGCTCAACGGGCTGGGTCTGGTGATGATCCACCGACTCGACCTGGCCAACAAGGAGACCGACGCCTTCCGGCAACTCATCTGGACCGGGCTCGGGGTGCTGCTGGCGATCGTCGTCCTGCTCGTGCTGTCCGACCATCGGGTGCTGCGGCGGTACACCTTCACCGCGATGTTCGTCGGGCTTTTCCTGCTGCTCATGCCGCTGCTGCCGGGCATCGGCCGCGCCGAACTGGGCTCGCGGATCTGGATCCGGTTGGGACCGATGTCCTTCCAGCCCGGCGAGTTCGCCAAGCTCGCGCTCGCCGTCTACTTCGCCGGCTACCTGGTCAACACCCGCGACGTGTTGTCCCTCGCCGGGCGCCACGTTCTGGGGTTCCCGTTCCCGCGGGCCCGCGACCTCGGCCCGATCCTGATCGCCTGGCTGCTGTCTCTGGCCGTCCTCGTCTTCGAAAAGGACCTCGGCTCGGCGCTGCTCTTCTTCGGGCTCTTCGTCGCGATGCTGTACGTCGCGACCGAGCGGGTGTCCTGGGTGGTCATCGGCCTGAGCCTGTTCGCCGGGGGCGGGTATGTCGCGTGGCGGCTCTTCCCGCACGTCCAGACCCGCGTGGACCTGTGGCTCAACACCTTCGCCGAACCGGGCAACCAGCTCGCCAAGGGCGTCATGGGGATGGGGGCCGGCGGGCTCTTCGGCACCGGGCTCGGGGAGGGCCGACCCTGGATCACCCCGCTTCCGGCCAGCGACTACATCTTCCCGAGCCTGGCCGAAGAACTCGGCCTGTTCGGTGCCTCCGCGATCCTGGTGCTCTACCTGCTCTTCGCCGAACGCGGCATACGGACCGCCATCGGAGTCCGCGACAACTTCGGCAAACTGCTGGCCGTCGGCCTGTCCTTCACCCTGGCATTGCAGTGCTTCATCGTCCTCGGCGGCGTGCTGAGGATCATCCCGCTGACCGGACTGACCACGCCGTTCATGTCGCTCGGCGGTTCGGCCTTGCTGGCCAACTGGGCGCTGCTGGCCATCCTCATGCGGATCTCCGACCAGGCCCGCCGCCCGATCCCGGAGGCCCGGCCGCTGCCGCCCACGAGCAGTCCGGTCGACCCGGCGGACTCGCCCACCGAGGTGGTGAGCCTGCGATGAACGCACCCGTCCGCCGCCTCGGTCTGCTCGTCACCGTGCTGTTCCTGGCCCTGCTCACCGGCCTGACGTCCATTCAGTACTTCCAGGCCAAGTCGCTGGCCGCCATGCCCGGCAACCAGCGCACCCTGCTGGAGAACTACGGCCGCGAGCGCGGTCAGATCCTGGTCGGCGGGACCGCCGTCGCGGTGTCCAAGCCGACGACCGACTCCTTCGCCTGGATCCGCCAGTACCCCCAGCCGCTGCTGTACTCCCACCTGACCGGCTACTACTCGTACATCTACGGGGCCGGCGGCGGACTGGAGGGCGCCAGCGACGACTTCCTGTCCGGCACCGCCGACCAGCTGTTCGTCCGCCGGGTCACCGACCTGATCACCGGCCGCAAGCTCGTCGGCGCCTCCCTGTCGCTCACCATCAACGCCAAGGCCCAGGCCGCGGCCGATCGAGCCCTTGGCAACCGCAAGGGCGCGGTCGTGGCACTCAACCCCAAGACCGGCGCCGTCCTCGCCCTGGTCAGCCACCCCCAGTACGACCCCAACCAGCTGGCCGGCCATGACCTGAAGGCCGTCGAGGCATACTGGAAATCGCTGGAGGCCGACCCCAACCGTGCCTCGACGAACCGGGCCATCGCCGGCAACCTCTACCCGCCCGGCTCGACCTTCAAGGTGGTCACCGCCGCCGCCGCGCTCAGCGCCGGCATCGTCACCGACCCCGGCTCCGAGGTCCCGGGCCCGGCCAGCCTCGACCTGCCGTTGACCACCGTCAACCTGCCCACCGAGAACGGCCAACCCTGTGGGCCGAACGACAAGACGACCCTCGTGCATGCCCTGGAGATCTCCTGCAACACGGCATTCGGAGCTCTGGGTATGCAGTTGGGCGGGGACAAGCTGCGCGAACAGGCCGCGAAGTTCGGGTTCGGCGACACGCTGCGGATCCCTATGCGAGTGACCCCGAGCACCGTCCCCGCCGAACTCAACGCCCCGCAGACCGCCCAGTCCGCGATCGGGCAGTACGAGGTCAAGGTCACCCCCCTGCAGGTCGCGATGATCGCCGCGGCGGTGGCCAACAAGGGCGTCGTGATGACCCCCTACCTCGTCGAAGAGGTCCGTTCCGCCAACCTCGACGTCATCGAACGCGCCTCCCCGCAGCAACTGAGCCAGGCCGTCAGCCCCGACGTCGCCGCCAAGCTCTCCGAGATGATGGTCTCGGTGGTCGACAACGGCAGCGGCCGGCGGGCCCAGATGGCCGGGATCAAGGTCGGCGGCAAGACGGGTACCGCCCAATGGGACAAGACGCAGGCCCCGCACGCCTGGTTCATGTCCTTCGCCCCGGCCGACGACGCGAAGGTCGCCGTCGCCGTCATCGTCGAGGGCGGCGGCGTGCGCGGCAACGAAACCGGTGGCGCGGCGCTGGCGGCCCCCATCGCCAAGGCCGTCATGGAAGCGGTGATCTCGTCATGATCCTCGAACCCGGCAGCGTCCTCGGCGGCCGATACCACCTGACCCGGCGGATCGCCGCCGGCGGGATGGGCGATGTCTGGCTCGGCCTGGACGAGATCCTCGGCCGCCAGGTCGCGGTCAAGGTGCTGCGGGCCAGCTCCGACGACCAGACCTTCGTGGGCCGGTTCCGCGACGAGGCCCGGCACGCCGCCTCGCTGTCGCACCCCAATATCGCCACCGTCTTCGACTACGGCGAACAGGACGGCACCCCGTTCCTCGTCATGGAGTACGTCGCCGGCCAGCCCTTGTCGGCGCTCATCGACAAGGGCCCGATCCCCGCCGAACGAGCCCGTTCGGTCCTGCGCCAGACCGCCGCCGCGCTGGCCGGCGCACACGCGGCCGGCGTCATCCACCGCGACATCAAACCCGCCAACATCCTCATCGGCCCGACCGGGGTCGTGAAGATCACCGATTTCGGGATCGCCCGGGCGATGGACTCGGCCACCCACACCCGCACCGGCGAAGTCGTCGGCACGCCCCACTACCTCTCCCCGGAGCAGGCCGTCGGGGATCGCGCCACCGCCGCCAGCGACCTGTATGCCTTGGGGGTCGTCGGGCACGAAATGCTGACCGGACAGAAGCTCTTCGACGCGCCCTCCCCCGTCGCGGTCGCCCTCGCCCAGGTCAACCAGGCCCCGCCACCGTTGCCGGGCAGCGTTCCGGCCGACCTGCGCAACCTCGTCCTCGACCTGCTGGCCAAGGACCCGTCCCGGCGGCCGGCCAGCGCGGCCGCCGTCGCCGGGCTGCTCGGCGCACCGGCCGCCCAGTTGCCGCCGCCCTCCCCGGACGTCGCGCCACCGTCCGGGCCGTCCGCGTGGGCTCAGGCCGGCCAGGCCGCGGGTTCCGCTGGTTCCGCGGGTTCGGCTGGGTCGGGGACGACGGCCGGTATGCCGGGGTCCACCGCCGTTTTCGGCGGTCACACCGCGACCCTGCCGGTCACGACGCCGGCCGGCTCACCGTCGGCGACCCCCGGTCCGGCCCGTCCGCGCGGCGTGCGGATCGTGCCGCCCAAGGCCCGCCGCCGTGGCGCCATCCTCACCCCCGTGCTGGCCGCCCTCGTCGTGGTCGCCGCGATCTTCGCGGTCATCCGGATCAGCGGCTCCTGGCCGGGAACCGCCCCGATCAACCCCACCCGAACCCCGGCCACCCGCACCTCCACGCCCGCGGCCGGCTCCGGGTCCACGACGGTCACCATCGACAAGGCGACCTATGTCGGCAAGACCCTGGAACAGGCCATCGCCGCCCGAGCCGGGACGGGCCTGACCGGACGGTACCGATACGAATACGTGCCCGGGACACAGCCGAAGGACACCGTCATCGACGTCTCCCCCATCGGCTCCGTCCCGGCGGACACCACGATCACCTTCAAGGTCTCCATGGGGAGCTGACCGCGGGCCGTGACCAGACCGGCATACGCAGACCGGCATACGAACGAGACCGGGACAAAAGAACCGGCATACGAGCAACACCGAAACGAGCAGGACGACAAGGACAGGGATGATCGACACACCGAAGGTGCTCGGGGGGCGCTACGAGGTGGGGGCCCTCCTCGGGCGCGGCGGCATGGCCGAAGTGCACCGCGGGTACGACACGCGCCTCTCCCGTCAGGTGGCGGTCAAGCTGCTGCGCCTCGACCTGGCCCGCGACCAGGCGCTGCTCACCCGGTTCCGGCGTGAGGCGCAGGCGGCGGCGGGGCTGAGCCACCGGGACATCGTCGCCGTCTACGACTCCGGCGAGAACACCGTGATCGACGCGGGCGGTGCCGAGGTGCCGCTGCCGTACATCGTCATGGAACTCGTCGAGGGCCAGACCCTGCGGGAGAAGCTCAACGACCACGGCAAGCTCGAACCCGGCGAGGCGGCCCGGGTGACGATGGCCGTGCTGGACGCACTGGCATACAGCCACAGCAAGGGGATCATCCACCGCGACATCAAGCCGGCCAATGTCATGGTGACCAAGGACGGCCAGGTCAAGGTGATGGACTTCGGCATCGCTCGGGCGCTGGCCGACGGGGCGGCGACGATGACCCAGACGTCGGCCGTCATGGGGACCGCCCAGTACCTCTCGCCGGAGCAGGCGCAGGGTATGCCGGTGGACGCCCGGTCCGATCTGTACTCCGCGGGCTGCATGCTCTTCGAGTTGCTCACCGGGCGGCCGCCGTTCGTCGGTGATTCGCCGGTGTCGATCGCGTACCAGCACGTCGGGGAGCCGATCCCGTTGCCGAGCCGGTTCAATCCGCTCGTGCCGCCGGCGCTGGACACGGTGGTGTCGCGGGCGCTGGTCAAGGACCGCGACGGGCGCTACCAGAGTGCGGCCGAGTTCCGCGCCGACCTGGCCGCAGCCCGGGAGGGCCGGGCGCTGGGGCCGGCGCCCGCCGCCGCGGCCGCGGCCGTCGCCACTGAGGTGACTCCCGTGGCCGCCGCCACGGCCGTCGTGCCCACCGTCCCGGCTCCCGCCGGACCGCCGCCGGTCGTCACCGGGCCGCTGCCCGTGCCGGTGTATGCCGACCCTGAGCCCGAGCGGCGCCGTCGCGGTGGCCTGTGGGCGCTGCTCATCGCGCTGCTGCTGCTGGCCGGCGCCGGGATCGGCTACCTGGCGATGTCCGGCAAGAACGACACCCCGCCGCCGGTGACCAAAGCGGCCGTCCCGCAGCTCGTCCCCCTGACCCGGGCCGCCGCGGAGAAGGCGCTGACCGACAAGGGCCTCAAGCTGGAGGTGGCCGAGCAGGTCTTCGACGACGCCGCGCCGGTGGACACGGTGATGAAACAGGACCCGGGGGCCGGCGCCGAGGTCGCGACCGGCAGTTCGGTGCGAGTCACCTTGTCCCGCGGACCGTCGATGACCCAACTGCCGGACCTGCGCGGCAAGACCAAGGACCAGGCCGTCCAGGCGCTCAAGGACGCCGGCTTCACCCAGCCGCCGACCTTCGGCCCGCCGGTCGACCAGCCCAAGGTCGACAAGGACAAGGTCGTCACCCAGAATCCGCCCGCGGGTTCGGTCAAGGCGAGCAGCGTCGTCACCCTGGTCCTCGCCACCGGCAACGTCAAGGTCGGCAACTACGTCGGCAAGAACATCGCGGTCGTCTACATCGCGCTCGAGCAACTGGGGCTGGGCGTCAAGGCCGTCTACGTGGACTCCGACAAGGAGCCCGGGACCGTTCTCGAACAGGACAGGAAAGACCTCGCCGTCCCCAACGGGTCCACGATCACCTTCAAGGTGGCCCAGCGACCGAATCCCACAGTCACGAGTGTCACCACCGTCTACACCACTCCGTCGAACACCTCGACGACCACGACCACGACCGGTGGGACCACCACGACCACCCCGCCGCCCCCGGGGGCCCAGGGGGGGATCCCCACGCCGGCCGGCACGGATCCGCCGCGCCTGCCCTGAGTGAGAGTCGTCAGCCGACGGTGGCGCGTGGGCCTCAGCCGGCCGCGTGCACGAGGGGCGACAACCCGGCCGCCCGCTGCGGAGCCCCGGCGTCGCCGCACAGCGCGAGCCAGTTGCCGAGGATGCGGTGTCCGCCGACCGTGAGCACCGACTCCGGGTGGAACTGGACGCCGTGCAACGGCAGGCTGGTATGCCGCACCGCCATGACGATGCCGGAGGCGGTGTACCCGTTCGCGACGAGTTCGTCCGGGAGGGTGGCCGGGTCGATCGCGAGGGAGTGATACCGGGTCGCCTGGAACGGGTCGGCCAACCCCTCGAGCACCCCGCTGCCGTCGTGGCGCACCATCGAGGTCTTGCCGTGCAGGAGCTCCGGCGCCCGACCCACGCGCGCGCCGAAGACCACGCCGAGCGCCTGGTGCCCCAGGCATACCCCGAGCATCGGCTGGGCGCGCTCGGCGCACGCCTCGATCATCGCCGGCGACACCCCCGCCTCCTCGGGCGTGCCCGGGCCGGGGGAGATCAACACCCCGTCGTATGCCGCCCCCTCTTGCGGCGTGACGGCGTCATTGCGCCGGACATCGCAGTGCGCGCCGAGCTGTTCGAGGTAGCCGACGATCGTGTAGACGAACGAGTCGTAGTTGTCGACGACGAGGATCCGCGGCGGGCTGCTCGACATGGCCGCCATTCTGCCAGCCGCCGCTCCTTCGATTCGGCGGAGCGACGAGTTGCCCACGGGCGGTCAGCGGTAGACGTCAGCTCTGTGCTCAATCGCCGTGATCGTGATCCGAGCCTCCCCGATGCGGTAGATGATCCGGTAGTCGCCACGGCGCGCCGAGTGCAGCCCCTCGAGTTCGAATCGCAAGGCCTTGCCGACGCGTCTGGGGTTCTCGCTGAGCGTGCCGTAGATGAACTCAACGACGGCCGTCGCGACCTTCTCGGGGACATGGCCCAAGGATCGCCTGGCGGCGCGCGTCCAGGCGATCTCGCGGGCCTGGCTCATGGTCGCAGGGCCGCGAGCAGTTCGTCCTTGGCGAGGACTTCGACCTCGTCGTTCGTGAGTTGGTCAAGGCTCTCGCGGATCTGCGCGAGCAGCTTCGGGCGGCCCATGATGTCGAGCGTTTCCTCAAGCGAGTCCAGATCCTCGGTGCTGATCACCACGACGGCGGACCGGCCGTGCTTGGTTATCGTCACGCGGCCGTGCTCGCGCTCGACGTGGTCGACGACCTCGGACAGGCGGTTCTTGACGTCCCTCAGCGACATGGCAGACTCGATCGACATGGCTACAAGTGTAGCCACACCCGCCCTCCCCGGCGAGCGGTCGCGCTACGTCCCGGTGGTCGCGCCCTCGCCGGGGGTGATGACGACGTCCTGATAGGGCATGTGGTCGGCGATGACCGGGAAGAGCCAGAGGAAACAGACCGCGACCACCGCGAGCGCGAGCACGAACGACTGCACCAGCTTCCAGAACACGCCCCCGGGCAGGCGGCGCCACAGTGCGGCATACATCGGCGTCTCCTCAGGCCACGGCGAGTTCGGCAGCCGGCAGACCGGCGGCCCGCGGATAGTGGGCGGTCAGCTTGGCGAAGACGATCCACCGCTCGGAGTTGCCCCACCGCGGGTGGCAGGTCGTGATCACCAGGTACCGGTTGTCGGGCATGACACCGGGACGCTCCGGCATGGGTTCGAGCACCTTGGTGTTCCAGGGGGTGACGATCTCGTGCTTGTAGACGGTGTAGACGAAATACGTCGCCCGGGTTTCGACGATGACCTTGTCCCCGGCCTTGACCTGATCGATGTCGATGAGCGGGTTGCCGCTGCCGGACCGGTGGCCGGCGACCGCGAAGTTGCCGAGTTCGCCGGGCATCTGGGTGACCCGGTAATGACCGATACCGTCTTTGAGGATCGACAGCTTCGTCCCCTCGAAGACCGGCTTGGCCCAGTCCGCCCCGAGTCGCGGGATCCGCATGACCGCGAACGCCTCACCCTCCGGCGGCGCGTGTTGGACCGTCGTGGGTCCGGACGACGTACCCGAACCCGACCCGCCGCCGGCGCCGCCCCAGGACTGCTCCAGGGCCAAGACCCGGTCGTTCTGGGCGCGGCTCTCGACCATGCCGTTCCAGCCGATCTGCCACACCACGAACAGCAGGACCAGCACCCCGACGGTGAGGATGACCTCGCCGATCACGCCGACGACGGCCCGGACCTTGTTCACGACGCCACCTTCGCATATTTCAGTTCGATCGAGCCGAGGTATGCCGGGAAGTCCAGCCAGTCGGACCCCGTCACGTCCCAGCCCAGCCCGATCCGATCGACGTACTGCCGGTAGATCCCGATCTCCGGCGAGGCGTCCAGTCCGCGTCGCAGGGCCGCCGGGTCGCCGATCGCGGCGATCGTGAACGGCGGCGAATAGACCCGGCCCTGCAGGAGCAGGGTGTTGCCGACGCAGCGCACCGCAGAGGTGGCGACGACCCGCTGATCCATCAGCATCATCGCCTCCGCGCCCCCGGCCCACAGCGCGTTGACGACGGCCTGGACATCCTGTTGGTGAACCACCATGTCGTCGGGGGTGAAGCCGTCCGGCAGGGTCGCCGGATCGCGATGGGCGTCGTCCAGGGTGACGGTCACGCCGGGGCCGCGCACCGCGACCAGCCCGGCCCGGGGGCTCAGCGCGCTCGCCTTGTCCTGGAGGTCCTTGACCTGTCCGCGGGCCGGCGCCGCCTGGGCCTCCAACGTGGCGACGATCTCGGTGAGCGAGGCGACGGACCCGCTCAGGCGGGCGACCTGGGCGTTCTGCGCCCGCAACTGCCCGACCAGGTCCCGTCCCTCTTGGCGCAGCCCCGCGCCGCCGGCGGCCCGGTTCGCCTGGAAGCTCACCGCGAACATCAGCCCGGCCAGCCCGGCCACCAGCGGGACCGCCGCGCGCCAGCGCAACCGGCGCCGACGCCGCACCCGCCGCGATGGCGAACCCGGTTCGACCCGACTGCTGGGCACCCGGACCTCCTTCAAGGGGTTGACTCCACCGGCTGGGCACGGGCGGCTGGACCCGGTGCGCCGCCGTCCCGGCGCACCGGCACGGCATACCGTCACCAACTACGCTAAGCCACGACCGTATGCCGCGCGCTCCGGTCCGGAGTGCGCGCCAGCCGACGACGCACGGAAGTGATGACCATGCCCGAATCCAAAGGCCGCGCCGAAAAGGGCCGTTTCGTCCCTCCGCCGCGGCGCGCCCCGGAAGCCGACAAGACGAGTCCGAGCTGGTATGCCCCGCTCTTCGTCATCTTGATGGTGCTCGGGCTGCTGTGGATCGTCGTGTACTACATCAGTTCGGGGACGCTGCCGATCGGCCCGCTGGGCGCGTGGAACCTGGCCGCCGGGTTCGCCTTGATGATGGTCGGCTTCCTCATGACGATGAACTGGCGCTAACCGGCTCGCCGAGCCGTCCGACCACGTCGAGCCCATGGGCCACCCCGACCGCCACGTTATCCACAGGGCTATCCACAGTTGGGGACAAGTTACACGGCTGTAATCCCCGGGCCGGGGCCGCGCTGAAGATCTGCGGGTCCCAGTAGACCTTCGGCACCGCGGCATACTTGGCCACCGCGAGCCCGGCCAGCACCAGGCATACGACGGCCAAGCCGGCGAACTGCCAGGGTCGGCGCGCCGGCGTCCGGAAGGCCGCCAACACCCCGGCGCAGGCCAGCCCGGTGACGAACCCGCCCGCGTGACCCTGCCAGGAGATCCCCGGGTAGATGAACCCGAACGCGAAGTTGATCGCCACGGTGGCCAGCATCCCCGCGGAACTGCGCCCGAGGTGCCGATTGAGCACCAGCACCGCCGCGAACAGCCCGAAGATCGCCCCGGACGCCCCCACGGTCCCGCCGAACCAGGCCGTGTCGGTCGGGTCCGCAGCCGACGACGGGTTGGTCGCCAGCAGCAACACCCCGACCGAACCGCCGACGGCACTGATCAGGTAGAGCAGCGCGAACCGCACCCGACCGAGCAGCGGTTCGAGGTACTGGCCGAGGAACCACAACGCCATCATGTTCAAGACGATGTGCATCGGCATACTCGGCAGGTGCAGGAACGCGGCCGTGATGAACCGCCACGGCTCGGCGGCGGCCAGGAACGGCGCGAACCCGAACCGGCCGGTCACCTCCGGCATCGCCTGCTGGGCGAGATAGGCCAGCGCACAGGCGGCGGCCAACCCGATCGTCACCACCGGGCGCCCGGTGGACACCGTCCCGCCGAAGACGCCCTTGGCCGTGCGGATCGTCTTGGCACCCTCGCGGACACAGTCCACGCATTGGATGCCGACCGGGGCGGGCCGTTGGCATTGCGGACAGACCGGTCGGGCGCACCGCTGGCAGCGCACGTACGCGGGGTGGTCCGGGTGTCTCGGGCAGACCGGCGGCGAGCTGTCGTATGCCGGCGGCTGGGTCATCGACGTGCCTCCCGTGCGCGGTCGGTCAGTCCTTGTCGACGGTGACGCCGGTGATGACGACGTCCGTCAACGGCTTGTCGGACCGGTCGGTCGGGGTCGCGGCGATCTTGTCGACGACCTCACGACTCGCGGCGTCGGCGACCTCGCCGAAGATGGTGTGCTTGCCGTACAGGTAGTTCGGGTTGCTGACCGTGATGAAGAACTGGGAGCCGTTGGTGCCCTTGCCGCCCCGCTTGCCGGCGTTGGCCATCGCGAGCTGGTACGGCTGGTTGAAGTTGTGGTCGGGGCTGATCTCGTCGTCGAACGCGTAGCCCGGGCCGCCGAAGCCCTTACCGAGCGGGCAGCCGCCCTGGATCATGAAGCCGGGGATGACCCGGTGGAAGATCAGCCCGTCGTAGAACGGGGTCGGGCTGGTGCGGCCCGCGTCGTCCTTGTATGCCTTCTCGCCGGTGGCCAGGCCCACGAACGACTCGACGGTCTTGGGGGCCGCCTGCGGGAAGAGGTTCAGATGGATGTCACCCAGGTTGGTGTGCAGCGTTGCCTTCATGGGGGACATCCTCTCAGAACCGTCATGGCGTCTCAGAACCGCGATCGCGTGCAGCGGCCAATCCGCGCAGAACGAGCGATCGGGACAGGCCTGGGTCCGGGTTAGCCATCGGCGCGCTGTTCTTGGCAGGATGGACCATTGCACCCGGTCACCGGGGCCCTGTGAAGGAGGACCGAATGTTCAGCACGAAGGACGACCTTCCCGCCAAGCTGGGACAGCTCAAGGACAAGGCCACCGAGGCGGTCAAGACGTACGGTCCGATCGCCGCGGAGGCCGCCGGCACGGCCCGCGAAAAGGTGGCCCCGGCCGCCGGCCGCGCCGCCGAGACCGTCAAGACCTATGCGCCCGTGGCTCGCGACGTGGCCATCGAAAAGGCCCATCAGGCCGCCGAGTATGCCGGTCCCGCCCTGGAGGCGGCCAAGGAGAAGGCCGGTCCGGCCCTGGAGGCCGCTCGCGAAAAGGCCCAGCCGTATGTCGAGGCCGCGTGGGATCGGGCCCGCCCGCACGTCGAGCACGGCGTTTCGGTGGCCGCGCCCAAGGTGCAGTCCGCGGTTGACGGGCTCGCACCCAAGGTCGACGCCGCCCACGACGCGATCGTCGATGAGTGGCTGCCGAAGCTGGCCGGGATCGTCTCGTCCGTCGCGGCCGGCGCGCAGCAGGCGTCGCATACGGCCATGGAGCAGGCCCAACTAGCTCGCGCCAACGCCCCCGAGGCGCTCGCGGTGCTGCGCGGGGAGTCCAGCGCGTCCCCGATGCGTACCCCGAAGAAGGGCGGCGGCAAGTTGCTCATCGCCGTCGGTCTGGTCGCCGGTGCGGCGGCCGTCGCCGCGGTGCTGTCGCGCAAGTCGGCGCAGCCCGACCCGTGGGCCGTTCCCGCGGACTCGACCGCCTGGGACACCTCCCACGACAAGGCGGCGGCCGTGGCCGAGGACGCCAAGGACAAGGCCGAGGACGTCGCGGATGACGTCAAGGACAAGGCTGAGGACGTCAAAGACGACGTGACCGACAAGGTCGAGGACGCGAAGGACGAGGCGAGCGAGATCGCCGACGACGTCAAGGACAAGGCCGACGACGTGGCCGACGAGGTCGAGGACAAGGTCGAGGACGTCAAGCCGAACTGAGCCGCGACGCACGCCCCCGGCAGGCCCCGGCCCGCCACCCCGGCAAACACGCACCCGGGAAGACGCGAAGGCCCGCCCCCTCGTTGGGGCGGGCCTCGTGCTTGTCAAGCCTGGCAGCAGGACTGGGCGCGGTCGGCAAGCCCAGTCCTCCTGCTGGCCCTATTCTGCATGCTGCCCCGGGCGGTGTCAGCCAGACCCCCCGACTTTTGAATGGATTTAGGTGGTGCGCCCGGGCGAACGTGTGGGACATCCCACACCCGGCATACGGGGAAGGCGACGCGCGGCCCCCGCTGAGCACGAGAACCCGACCCGCGCCCCGCCCCGAACCCCAACGGCCCTGTGCGAAAGATCACGAAGCGGCTCCGGTCACACGACGACGAGGCGTGACTCGCTGAACACCGCGTCGCCGGGACCCGCCGACCCGCCCGCCGTCAGTCGAAGACGATGGTCCGCTTGCCGCGCAACAGAATCCGGTCTTCGACATGCCACTTGACCGCCCGGGCCAGCGCCATCGCCTCGAGTTCTTGACCCAAGTGGCCCATCTCGACCGGGCTCATCCGGTGGTCCACCCGGCGGAAGTCCTGCTCGATGATCGGGCCGTCGTCCAGGTTGGACGTGACGTAGTGCGCGGTCGCGCCGATGACTTTGACGCCGCGCTCGTGGGCCTGGGTGTACGGCTTGGCGCCCTTGAAGCTCGGCAGCAGCGAGTGGTGGATGTTGATGATCTGACCGGCATACCGCTCGCACAGCCGCGGGGAGAGGATCTGCATGTACCGCGCGAGGACGAGGGTGTCCGCGTCGTACTGGTCGACGAGCCGGATGAGTTCGTCCTCGGCGGCGTCCTTGGTCTCCGGGGTGACCGGGACGTGGTGGAACGGTATGCCGTACCAGTCGGCGAGGCTGCGGAAGTCCTCGTGGTTGCTGACGATCGCCGGGATCTCGATCGGCAGCCGGCCGCCGCGCACCCGGAACAACAGGTCGTTCAGGCAGTGGCCCTGCTTGCTGACCAGGACGATGACCCGCCGCGCGTGCGCCCGGTCGTGCAGCGACCACTGCATAGAAAAGGCCCGGCCGAGCAGTTCCATCGCCGCGGACAACGCCTCGACGGTGACCGGCATACCCTCGCTGCGCAGGTGCATCCGCAAGAAGAATTCGCCGGACGCCTCGTCGCCGAACTGCTGGCTGTCCACGACCGTCAGGTCGTGCTGGAGCACCATGCCGGTGACGGCGTGGACGATGCCGCGCCGGTCCGGGCAGGCCAGCGAGAGCACGAAGTCCCGGCCGGGTTTGCGACCGGGCACGATCTGCGGCTCCCGTCGCAACTCGTCGGGGGAGGGCAGGTCACGTTCGACAACAGACACGCCGGGAGTGTATGCCGTGCGCCGAGCCTCCGCCGGGACGTCCGGCGTCACTTCTGCTGGTCGGCGCGGCCCTTGAAGTCGTCCATGGTGTGGTAGACGCCGATGATGTTGCCGGCGATGAAGTCCCGCACGCCCACGGGCACCAGGCCCTTCATGATCTCGCTGAGCTGCACGGTGCGCGGCATGATGACGAACGCGCCGCCGGACAGCATCGCCTTCCAGGCCTCGTTGACGACGTCCTTGGGTTCGAGGATCGGCAGCAGCGGCGCGGACTTGGCGCCGTCGAACATCCCGGTGTTGATGTAGTACGGGCAGACCGTGGTCACTTTCACGTGCTTGGCGCCGGCCTGTTCGAGTTCGAGCCGCACCGAGTCGGACCAGCCGATGACCGCCCACTTGCTGCCGGCATACGCGGCCATCCGCGGGTTCGGGGTGAACCCAGCGGCGGAGGCGAGGTTGACCAGCCGGCAGTCGGTGCCGGAGGCGACCATCGCGGGCAGGAACTCGCGGGCGACGTACATCGGCGCCAGGGTGTTGATGTCGACGGTGAACTTCGTGTCGCGCCGGGAATCGGTCTCCCAGAAGTAACTGTTGCCGCGCACGACACCGGCGTTGTTGATCAGGATCTCGATGTCGCCGACCTCCGAGCGGACCCGGTCGGCCGCCGCCTCGATGCCGTCCAGGTCGCTGACGTCGACGATGTCCGCGGACACCTCGGCAGCACCGGTGCCGGCGAGTTCGTGCGCGGTCTTCTCCAGCGCGGCGGCGTTGACGTCCCACAGGACGACCGCGTCGGCGCCCTCGGAAATGGCGCGTTCGGCGAACATCCGGCCCATCCCCATGGCGGCACCGGTGACGAGGACCTTCTTACCCTTGACGGATTTCATCGTTGCTCCTGCATGAGACGAGACGGGGCGCTGTGCTGGGGGGTGGTTCGTCGGCCCGCGCCGACAGTTTGGGACTCATCCTGACAGGTCTGGCCCGTATGCCGGGCCCGGAGTGGCCCAACTCTCGCCCGCGCCCCCTCGTCAACCCCCTCGTCA
>JBDIAR010000084.1:0-14704 GCA_039812545.1 Dermatophilaceae bacterium
CCAAACCGGGCTGCTGATACTGGCGTGATACCTGGTCATGCTGGCGCTCCATACAGCGCTCTGGTCACCGAGGTCGTCACCGACTTGGCCGACAGCGGAGGTCCGGAACCCGCGCCACTTTCGTCGCGAAACTACTCGGGCAAATTCAACCTCCGCCTCGGCGAAGGCCTCCACCGCCGCCTGGCGATGGGGGCCGCCGAAGAACACCTCAGCCTCAACCAGTACGTCATCCGTCGACTCAACGCGTCCTGAAGCTCAGACACCGCATCGGTGGACGAGTCTCGGTCGCGCAGGACACGGGCGCTGCCCAAGGCCGCTGCGCCCTCATGACGTGGCCAGCACCTCCGCTCGAACCAACTATAGTTGACTTGAGTCAACAATAGTTGGATTATCGTCGCCATGGACTTGTCTTTCCCGCTCGCCACCGTCGCACCCACGCTCGACGCAGGCGTCTTGCACGTGCTCGCGGCCACATCCGCGGCATGCACGGCGGCTGAAGTGCATCGACGGTTGGGACGCGGCAGCGACGAGGGGGTACGAAAGGTTTTGGCCCGCCTCGAAGGTCAAGGTGTGGTCATCGTCCAGCGCCCAACTCGATATCCCGTCTACCTTCTAAACCGGGAACACGTTGCCGTTCCTTACATCGAAGCCCTCACCCAGGCGCGCGGCGAGCTGATCGACCGCATCCGCGTAGAGATCGACGGTTGGGCACTTGCTCCCTGCCACGCCGGCCTCTTCGGATCCTTCGCCAGGGGCACCGCGGATGCGAGTAGCGACATCGATGTGCTGCTCGTCCGCCCAGACCAACTGGCCGAGGATTCCGAGGCGTTGTGGCTGGAGCAGCTCGACCGCCTTGACGCTCACATCACCCGATGGACGGGCAATGCCGCGCAGATCGTCGATCTCACGCCCGCCGACCTCCGTCAGATGGCCCGCGACGACGACCCCCTCGTCGACTCCTGGCGCGCCGACGACATCCCAGTCCACGGCGAGCGACTGCTCGACTTGCTGCGGAGGATCCGGTGACCCCAGGGTGGCCGTCTTGGCGGGCATAGCTGCGGCTGACGCCATCTGCGGATTGGCCCTGCGCAAGTGGAGTCGGGGGCAAGATCACGGGTTGGCGGTCGAGCTCCTCAGTGACGTCGCTCTTCACGACTCGACACTGCCGACGAAACTCCGACGCCTGCTCAGGGACAAGGACAACGCCCACTACTCCCCCGCACTCATCAGCGTCGAGAAGGCCCGGACCATGGTTCGCCAAGCCAGGGCCCTGATGGCGGAGGCGGACAGGCTATGACCCGACGCGAGCCCGGAACAGCCCCCGGCGAGTTTTCGTTCGACGGGATCACGCGGAGCGGGCGCGGTAGAGGTCGCGCAGCACTCCGATCTCGCCGCCGTGGTGCATCGTCTCCCGCGACACGTGCAGCACCAGCGCCGCCATCGGCTGGTCCGCGAACCACCCACCGAACGGGCCGATTGGAGCCAACACACCGGCGTCACCGAGTTCGGTCAGTCCGGTCCGCCACAGCTCCCACATCTCGTTCAACAGCGCGATGGCCGCATCGGCCGACGACGGGATCGGGGGTGTGAACCGCGGGTCGTTGAAGGTCTGAGGATCCGGCACCCCCAGGTCACCGAAGAATGCGTTGGCCCGGGTTCCGATGTTGCTCGCCGCGATGTGCGCCAGCCGCCAGCCGATGGTGGTGACGGGAGGTGGATCCGGTTCGGGCCACGACTGCTGGAGCCGCCACCCGTCGACTTCCTCGATGATCGACCAGCAGCCGGGCACCGGTTCCCAGAAGAACTCCTCGTCTCGCAGGCCCTCGAGCCGGGGACGTAGATGCGCGGTCAGGTAGAAGTCCAACTGATCCAGCAGCAGGCCGGTCACCGTGTCCACCGACGCGATGATAGGGCTGCGGGTCGTCGGCTGGACAGGCCGCGTCGCCGGCGCGTACACCAGAGCCATGGCCGCCCCTTCGCTCCCACCCGGACTCGTCGAGGGACTCGGCGTCACGCGCGCCACGCCGGTCAGCGGCGGCGACATCGCCCTGGCATACCGGCTGGAGACGGCGAGTGGACCGCTGTTCCTCAAGACCAAACCCAATGCCACGCCCGACCTCTTCGAAAGAGAGGCCACCGGCCTGACCGCCCTGCGCGAACAAGCGCCGCCGGGGCTGGGGATCCCCGAGGTCATCCGAGCCGACGCCACCGGACTCGTCCTGGAGTGGATCGACCAGGGCCGCCCCGGCCGCTCCACCGAGGAGGACCTCGGCCGTCTCCTCGCGGGTCTGCATCGGGCCACCCACCCGAACTTCGGAGCGATCGACGGCGCACTGGCCGGGTACCTCGGCTCGGCGCAGGTCGACCTCACCCCCACCGACACCTGGGTCGAGTTCTTCCTCGACCGCCGGGTTCGCCCGCTCACCGAACGCGCGATCCGCGAGGGCCGGATCGACGCCGACGCCCTACACCTGGTCGACCAACTCGCCGCGCGCGCGGACGAACTGTGCGGCCCACTCGAACCCCCCGCCCTGCTCCACGGCGACCTGTGGGCCGGCAACCGGCTCGTCGACACCACCGGCCGCAACTGGCTGATCGACCCGGCGGCGCACTGGGGACACCGCGAGGTCGACCTGGCCATGATGCAGCTCTTCGGCGGTTTCGGCGCCGACTGCTTCACGGCATACGACGAGGTCTTCCCGCTCACCGAGGGGTGGCGGGACCGGATCTCGTGGTACCAGCTGCCGCCCCTGCTCGTGCACGCCATCCTCTTCGGCGGGCATTACGGGTATGCCGCGTTGCGCGTCCTGCGGGGGTATGCCGACCGCTGAGTTCGCAGCGCCGCTCACGCGTGGCAGGACAACGGCCGTCCGCCGTTGAACGCGATCATGTCGCCGATCGCGGCCGCCAGGTCGATCGGAGCGCCCGGGGCGGCTCCGTCGATCTCGGCATACGCCCGGTGCAGGTTCCCGACGATCCGCTCGGAGTCGAGCCACCCGGCATACTCCCCCAGATCCACGGACCTGGCCAGTTCCAGCGGCGCCAACCCGGCCGCATGCCCCGCGGCCGCCGTGTCCTGCACGAACCTCACGTACCCGCGCACCCGATCGATCACCTCCGGTCCGCACACCCCACCGTGACCCGGCACGATGGTCCGCGCCCCGAGCCCGGCCAGCCGGTCGAGAGCCGCGAGCATCCCCGACACCGAACCCTGCACGAGGAACGGCGTCCCCCCGTTGAACAGCACGTCGCCGCTGAACAGCAGCGACCGATCGGGCACCCAGACATACGAGTCGTTCGTGGTGTGCGCAGCCGTCCCCACGAACGCGACCTCGCACCGCAGGTCGTCGACGTACAGGTGCACGCCCTCGTCATAGGTGAGGAACGGCGGCGACAGCTCGATCTCCCCCCACTCCACCTCCGTCCAGATCGGCGCAGCACGCGGCATACCCCACGCGAACAACGCCTCGCGCACCTTGTCGTGCCCCACGATCGTGGCGCCCGGGAAGAAGCAGTTGCCGAAGGTGTGATCGCCGTGGTGATGGGTGTTGACGAGGGTCCGCACCGGCGCGGAGGTCACCTTCGCGATGGCGTCGAGGTATGCCAGTGTGCGTCGCTGCGTCGAACACGCGTCGACGCTGACCACCCCGCGTCGACCGACGAAGAACCCGGTGTTGTTGATCCACCACGAGCCGTCCGGTTGGACATAGGCGTAGATCCCCTCGCTCACCTCCTGGGCGGCGGCGGGCGGGGCGAACCGGTCCGGAGGTGCGGGGTGGCTCGACATCGACACTCCTGCCGTGGGCCGGCGATCCGCGCACTCGCGTGGGCGATCGGCCGGGTGGATGGTGCTGCGACGGGGACCATTGTCGGGGCCCGCCTCGACGATGACAACGCATCCCCGCAGATCCGCCCACGGTTCCGGCCGCCGAGGGGGCGATGAACGACGCCGCGGAGACTAGCCTCAGTGCTGGAGGACGACGGCGTCGCGGCACGGTCCGCGGAAAGGATGGTGCCTCGGTGGTCGACCCGTTGGCAGCCGGCTGGCGGATGTGGGGTCCGTGGCACCGCACGGTCGCGCCCTGGGACGACGACGACCCGGTCCGATCCGAGATCTTCGGTCCGGACCGATTCGAGCAGCACGCCCGGACACTGGCCGACAGCCAGATGACCGTTCGCCCGTCCCGGCCGGTCGTCTCGATCCTGGCCCGGCTGGAGCAGAACACCAAGGTGCTCCTGGCCTGTTACCGATCGCTGATGGCCGATGTCCGCGACGGTGTGCCGATCACCCCCGCCGCCGAATGGCTGGTCGACAACTACCACCAGGTCGAAAAGCACACCCACGGCGCCCGCAAGGACCTACCGGAGCAGTACTTCAACGAGCTTCCCAAGCTTGGTGAGGGATTCCTCGAGGGCCACCCCCGGATCTTCGGCATCGTCTGGGCCTATGTCGCCCATACCGACAGCCAGTTCGACCCCGACCTGCTCGCCCGGTACATCCGCAGCTACGAGACCCGCAAGGCCCTCACCCTCGGCGAGCTGTGGGCCGTCGCCATCACCTTGCGCCTCATCCTCATCGAGAACCTCCGTCGGCTCGCCGTCCGGATCGTGGCCACCAGCCGGGATCGCCGAGCAGCCGATCACATCGCCGATCAGCTGCTCGGTCGTGGGGAACACGCCCGACGCATCGAGGAACTCATCCCGGACGCGGCGCATTTCCGGCCGAGCACCGCCTACGCGGTCCAGTTGCTGCGCCGGCTGCGCGAGGAGAACCAACCCGAACACCTCGTGTGGGTCGTCGAACGCATCCGTGAGGCCGGCCAGGACCCCGACGTCCTGGTCCTCGAAGAGCACCAACGCCAGGCCAATGCCACCGTCACGATGGCCAATATCTTCACCAGCCTGCGGCTCATCGGCGACGTCAACTGGGCCGACTGGCTGGAGAGCGTGGGCCTGATCGAGCAGGAGTTGCGACACAACGAGGGGTATGCCGCCCTCGACTTCGCGACGCGCAACGCCTATCGCTCCGCCGTCGAGCGCCTCGCCAAGGGCGCGGGCCAAGAGGAGATCCAGGTCGCGCGGGCCGCCCTCCACCACGCCGGTCTCGGCGTCGACGACCGATCGCGCGACCTCGGCTATGTCCTGCTCGCCGACGGCTCACGGGCGTTCGAGTCGGCCATCGGCTACCGGCCCAATCCCACCGAACGTTTCATCCGAGTCGCCAAACGACTGGGGATCGGCGGGTACCTCACCGCGTTGTCGGTGGCCAC
This sequence comes from Dermatophilaceae bacterium, assembly GCA_039812545.1. Lineage (GTDB taxonomy): Bacteria > Actinomycetota > Actinomycetes > Actinomycetales > Dermatophilaceae > JBDIAR01. The sequence goes on from JBDIAR010000084.1 coordinate 5,271, forward strand.
TCTCGGGTTGGTCGCCCTGGCTCTCTACCTGATCTGGCGGGTTTCCGGTCCGGTGCCGATCCCGGTCCTGGTCGCGTTGGGGATCATGGCCGGCTTCCCGTTCAGCGACCTCGCCTTGGGCGTCGTCAACTATCGGACCGCCAAACTCTTCCACGCCAGTCCACTGCCCGCCTTGGCCCTGCGCGACGGCGTGCCGGATCATCTGCGCACCCTCGTCACGATGCCGTCCATGCTCACCTCCCGGGAATCGATCGACGAACTCGTCGACAACCTCGAGGTGCACTACCTGGCCAATCAGGGCGGCGAACTCTACTTCGCCCTGGTCACCGACTGGGCGGACAGCGAGATCGCCCGAGACAGCACGGACGACGAGCTGCTGGCATACGCACGAGACCACATCCGCCGGCTCAACGCCGCGCACGGCCACCGTTTCCTGCTCCTGCATCGGCAACGCCTCTTCAACCCCGCCGAAGGGGTCTGGATGGGGTGGGAACGCAAGCGCGGCAAGCTCGAAGAGCTCGGCCGGCTGCTGCGCGGCGCCGACGACACGAGTTTCCTCGTCGTGGAAGGGCTCATCCCGGGCCGGTTCACCTACGTCCTCACCCTGGACAGCGACACCCGACTGCCCCGAGAAGGCGCGCGCCGACTGGTCGGGAAGATGGGCCATCCGTTGAACCGGCCGGTCTTCGACCCGGTCTGCGGTCGGGTCGTCAAGGGCCACGGCATCCTCCAGCCCCGGGTGACACCGTCTCTGCCGGACGGTGAGGCATCCTCGCCCTTCCAGCGGATCTACTCCACCCAGCGCGGTCTGGACCCGTATGCCGTGGCGATCTCCGATGTCTATCAGGACCTGTTCGACGAGGGTTCGTTCGCGGGCAAGGGCATCTACGACATCGACGCCGTCGACGAGGCACTGGCCGGCAAGGTACCCGCCAATGCGCTGCTCTCGCACGATCTGCTGGAGGGCAACTATTCCCGCTCCGGTTTGGTCACCGACGTCGAGGTCGTCGAGGAGTTCCCCCAGGCGTATGCCGTGTCGGCCTCCCGGACGCACCGCTGGGTCCGTGGGGACTGGCAGCTGTTGCCCTGGCTGCTGTGGCGCCGGCAGGGGCTGACGGCATTGCACGTGTGGAAGATGGTCGACAACCTGCGTCGGTCCGTGGTGCCGCTCTTCCTCTCCCTCGCCTTCATCGGGGGCCTGGCCCTGCTGCCCGTGCGAGGCGCCCTGGTGTGGACGCTGTGCCTGATGGCGACCTTCTTCCTCCCACCGCTCTTCCCGGTGCCCGAGGCCTTGGCCAACCCCGGTAAGGGGATCACCCGAAGCAGCGAACTGCGGGCGATCACCGAGGACATCCGCCGCGGGCTGGTGCTCGGGCTGACCAACCTCACCCTGCTGGCGCACCAGGCGACGATGCTGGTCGACGCGATCTGCCGCACCCTCTATCGACTGACGATCAGTCGCAAGAATCTGCTCGAATGGACCACGGCCGCCCAGGCCCAGCAGGCCGCCAAGGGGACCGTTCGCTACTACTGGAACCTGATGCGGTTGTCCTGGGTGATCCCCGTCGCCGCACTGGCCGTAGCGGCCTGGCGCGGCCCGGCGATGCTCGCGGTCGCCATCGTCCCGTGCGCCCTGTGGCTGGCGGGGCCCGTTGTCGCCCAGCGACTCAGCCGCGGGGAGGAACTCCTCGACCACCAAGCCACCCCGGCCGACCTGCAGTCCCTGCGACTGGTGGCCCGTCGCACGTGGAGCTTCTTCACCACCTTCGTCACCGCGGCGGAGAACCACCTGCCCCCCGACAACTTCCAGGAGGACCCCGAACCCGTCGTCGCACACCGGACCTCACCGACCAATATCGGCCTGTACCTGCTCGCGTGCGTGAGCGCCTACGACTTCGGGTGGATCGGCCTGGCCGAGCTCACCGACCGCCTCGAGGCGACGATGGGCACCATGGCCCGCCTGGAGCGGTATCGCGGGCACCTGCTCAACTGGTACGACACCCGACGTCTGGAACCCTTACTCCCCCGGTATGTCTCGTCGGTGGACAGCGGCAACCTCGCCGGCCACCTCCTCGCCCTCGCCCAGGCCTGCGAACAGATCGCCGACGGGCGCGGCAGCTCGCACGACGGACAAGCCGTCGGGGTCGGCGACGCACTCGCCCTGGCCCGCCAAGCCGCGCGAGCCGCCGGAGATAAGACCCCGGGGCTGTCCGCCGACCTCGACCGGATCGAGGCGATGTTGGTCGGCGGCGCCAACCCGGATCAGATCGCCGCAGCCGTCACCACGATCGCCCAGAACCTCGGGCGCTCGAAGGACTCCGGATCGGAGGCCGAGACCGCGTATTGGCTGTATGCCGCAGCCGCCGACCTGGCCAGTCACGACCGGGACGACCGGCTCGACCCGGCGGCGCGAGTCGGGCTGGACGCGCGGCTGCGCTCGATCGCGGACCGCGCCCGTCGCGAGAGCCGGGAGATGGACTTCTCCTTCCTGCTCGACAAACAACGCCACCTGCTCGTCGTCGGCTACCAGGTCGCCGACGAACGTCAGGACGCCAGCTGCTATGACCTGTTGGCCTCCGAATGCCGGCTGGGCAGTTTCGTGGCGATCGCCAAGGGCGACCTGCGAACCCGGCATTGGTTCCGGCTCGGGCGCACGGTCACGGCGGTCGGGAACAGCGCGGCACTGGTGTCGTGGTCCGGGTCGATGTTCGAGTACCTCATGCCGTCCCTGGTCATGCGTTCCCCGATCGGCGGCCTGCTGGACCGCACCGGGCGGCTCATCGTCAAGCGCCAGATCGACTACGCCACGAGGTTGGGAATCCCTTGGGGCATCAGCGAATCGGCATACAACGCACGCGACGTCCACCACACCTACCAGTACTCCCCGTTCGGGGTCCCGGGGCTGGGTCTGGTGCGCGGGCTGGCCGACAACCTCGTCGTCGCCCCGTACGCCACCGGTCTGGCCGCAATGGTCGACCCCGCGGCTGCGGCGGCCAACTACGCGCGGCTGGCACAGGTGGGCGCCCGGGGACGCTACGGCTTCTACGAAGCCGTCGACTACACGCCGCGCCGCGTCCCCGACGGGAGCACCGGAGTGGTCGTGCGGTGTTTCATGGCGCACCACCAGGGCATGACGGTGCTGGCCCTGTCCAATGTCCTGCACAACGGCGTGATGCGCGACCGGTTCCACTCCGAACCCATCGTCCAGGCCACCGAACTCCTCCTCCAAGAGCGTGCCCCGCGCACCGTGCCGATCACCCGCACCCGCCAGGGTGAACGGGAGACCACCCGTCGAGCCCTCATCGCGCCGGCTCCCGTGGAGCGGGTGTATGCCGGCAACAAGGCCGTGGCCCCGCGTCTGCATCTGCTGTCCAACGGTCGGATCACGATGCTGCTCACCGGCGCCGGCGCCGGGCAGGTGCGGTGGAACGACCTGTCGATCACCCGGTGGCATCCCGATGCGACGGCCGAGGAGACCGGCGACTTCATCTACCTGCGCGATGAGGTCACCGGTCATGTGTGGAGTCCGACGGCGATGCCGCACCCGGGCAGTCTGACCGACTACGAGGTGATGTTCACCGAGGCGAAGGCGACCTACCGGCGCCGACGCCGTCGGATCACCACGCACCTGGACTGTCACGTCTCGCCCGAATCCGACGCCGTGGTGCGCCGATTGACGATCCACAACGACGGCCGGTTCGCCAAGGAGTTGTCGGTGACGACCTACGCCGAGCTGGCCCTGGCCCGCGCCGGCGACGACGACGCGCATCCCGCGTTCTCGAAGATGTTCGTGCATACCGAGTTCGTGCCCTCGCACGGGGCCCTGCTGGCCACCAGGCGGCAACGCTCGGCCTCCGACCCGCAGGTCTGGGTCGGGCACGTCATCCACGTCGAACGCGGGGCGTTGGGCACTCCGAGCGCCGAAACCGACCGGCTGCGGTTCCTCGGTCGGGGCCGTGGAGTGCGCACCCCGATCATGCGAGGGGACGGCAAGACCGCTGGTTCCACGGGTTTCGTGCTGGACCCCGTGCTGTCGTTGAGCCAACGGGTCCGGGTCAGCGCCGGCCGAACCGTACGGCTCTACATCTGGACGGTCGTCGGGCAGACCCGCGACGACGTGCTGCACCTGCTGGACCGGCACGCCACCCGGGGCGCCTACGAGCGGGTCGCCATGTTGTCGTGGACCGAGTCGCAAATCCAGTTGCGGCACCTGGGCATCAGCGCGGAGAACGCCGGCGCCTTCCAGGAGCTGGCAGGGCATCTGGTCTATCCGGACCTGCGGCTGCGGGCTCCCGAGGGCGACCTCACCGACCGCCCGACCGCCCAGTCGGGCCTGTGGCCGATGGGGATCTCCGGCGACGTCCCCATCGTCGTGGCCCGCATCGACGACCCCGAAGACACCGGGCTGGTCCGCGAACTCGTTGCCGCGCATCAGTTCTGGCGGCTCAAGCAGTTCCGCTCCGACCTGGTGATCCTCAACGACCAGGCCACCGGTTACGCCCAGGATCTGCAGTACGAGGTGCAGAACCTCGCCGACTCGATCACCTTGAGTCTGGCCGGCGAGAAGGGGACGATCCACGTCCTGCGCAGCGACCAACTCAGCGCCGAGAACCTGCTGGCGATCCTGACCGCGGCCGAAGTCGTCTTGAAGGCCCGCCACGGCGACCTGACCACGCACCTGGCTCGGGTCAACCGGCGGCCCCCCGGCATCGCGCGTCGCAGCGACGCGACGGCGATCACCGGTCGGATCGCCGACACGCGGCCGGTCGACGCCGACGAACGTCAGCCCATGCCCGGAGATCTCCTGCTGGCCAACGGGTTCGGCGGCTTCGCGCCCGACGGTCGTGAGTACGTCGTCGTATTGGATGCCGGGCACCCCACACCCGCACCGTGGACGAACGTCGTGGCCAACGCCTCGTTCGGCTTCCATGCGACCGCCGAGGGCGCCGGGTACACCTGGTGGCGCAACAGCCGCGACAACCAACTGACACCGTGGCGCAACGATCCCGTCGTCGCACCGGTCTCGGAGGCCTTCTATCTGCGAGACGAGAACTCCGGCGTGGTCTTCTCGCCGACCGCGTCGCCGATCGACTCCGGCCGGCACGTCGCCCGGCACGGCTTCGGTTACACGGCATACGAACACAGCCACGACGGGCTGCGCACCGTTCTGACGCTCCTCGTCGCCGGCGACGACCCGGTGAAGCTGTCCTGGTTGCGGATCCACAACGACTCAGAGAGCGCTCGGACGGTCACCGTCACCTGGTATGCCGAGCCGGTCCTCGGGCAGGTCAAGCACGTGACCGCCTCGCGACTGGTCACCTCGCACGACGACCGCACCGGCGCGGTGTTCATCCGCAACCGCTGGTCGACCCAGTTCGCCGACCAGGTCGTGTTCGCCGATATGACGGGGCGCCAGGAATCCGTCACCGGCAACCGCTTGGAGTTCCTCGGTCGACTGGGCACCACGAGCCGGCCCGCAGCCATGTTGCGCTCCGGCGAGCTGTCCGGTCGCGTCGGGCCGGGCCTGGACCCCTGCGTCGCCCTGCGCCGGTCTGTCACCATACCCGCCGGCGAGTATGCCGACGTGACAGTTCAATTCGGTGCGGCCACGGACGAAGAGGGCGCCCGGCAGTTGGTCCTGGCGTACCGCAACCAGGACCCGGAAGAGCTGCTGCGCACCGAACGCGAGCGGTGGGACCGGCGGCTCGACACGATCACGGTGAACACGCCGGACAGCAGCTTCGACCTGATCATGAACGGCTGGCTGCTTTACCAGACGCTGGCCTGCCGGATGCTCGCCCGATCGGGCTACTACCAGGCCAGCGGCGCGTACGGGTTCCGGGACCAACTCCAGGACTCCATGGCGGTGCTGCTGGTCGACAGCGACGCGGCCCGCGAGCACCTGGTGCGCGCCGCCGGACGGCAATTCGTCGAGGGCGACGTCCAACACTGGTGGCTGCCGGCCACCGGCGCCGGCATCCGCACGCGCATCAGCGACGATGTCGTCTGGCTGGCCCTGTGCGCCGCCAGGTATGCCACCGTCACCGGCGACGCCGAGGTGTTCGACGAGCCGATCCCGTATCTGTCCGGTCCGGTTCTCGAAGACGGCCAGCACGAGAACTTCTTCCAGCCGGGCACCGCAGATCTGGTCGAGACGTTGTACGACCACTGCAAACGCGCGCTGCGTCGTGCGTTCCCCGTCGGTCGCCACGGTCTGCCGCTGATGGGCACCGGCGACTGGAACGACGGCATGAACCGGGTCGGGCAGGACGGTCAGGGCGAGAGCGTCTGGCTGGGCTGGTTCCTCCACACCGCGCTCGGCGCGTTCGTGCCGGTGGCGCAGCTTCGCGGGGATCACGACTTCGCCGCGCAGTGCGTATCCCATCAGCAGCGCCTGCTGCGCGGACTCGAAGACGCCGGCTGGGACGGGCGCTGGTATCGCAGAGGCTATTTCGACGACGGCACCCCGCTGGGGTCGGTGTCTCGTGGGGAATGCCGGATCGACTCGATCGCCCAGTCCTGGGCGGTCATGTCCGGTAGCGCCCGCCCCGATCGGGCCCGCTCCGCGATGGACGAGGTCGTCCGGCAACTGCTGCTCCCGCGCGAAGGGGTGGCCCGGCTGTTCACGCCTCCGTTCGACGTCTCTCAGCCCGATCCGGGCTATATCCGGGCTTACCCGCCCGGGGTGCGCGAGAACGGCGGTCAGTACACCCATGGCGCTGTCTGGTCGATCTTCGCCTTCGCCGCCCTCGGTCGCGAGGACACGGCGGCCACGCTCTTCTGGCACGCCAACCCGATCAACCACGCCCGGACACCCGAACAGGCCAATATCTATCGTGTCGAGCCGTACGTCGTTGCGGCAGACATCTATTCGGTTGCGCCCTATGTCGGTCGCGGGGGCTGGACCTGGTACACCGGATCCAGCGGGTGGCTCTACCGAGCCGGCATCGAGGCGATCCTCGGCCTGCGGCGCAACGCCGGCTGGTTGATCGTCCAACCCTGTCTGCCCCCGGAGTGGACCGAGGCGTCGGTGAGCTACCGGATCGGAGACACCTTCTACGACATCGAGTTCCGTGCCTCCGGGGCCACCCCGCGACGGGTCGCCTCGATCCAGGTGGACGACCGCACCTTGGTGATGACCGACCGGATCCCACTGCTCACCGGCGGCGGACGACACAAGGTGATCGTCACCCTCGAATGGGCCGGCGCGACCAGCGCCCGGGAACTGACTCAGTGACCGCGGGCCAACCAGTCCGCCACATGGGGCGCCTCCGCGCCGATCGTCGTCGAATCCCCATGCCCGGTGAGGACGAGGGTCTCCGGCGGCAGGGTCAGCAGCGTGTCCCGGATCGAGTCGATGATCGTCGGGAAATCGCTGAACGAGCGACCGGTCGCCCCCGGGCCCCCGTTGAACAACGTGTCACCGGTGAAGACGACGCCCAGTTGCGGCACGACGAACGAGCATGCACCGGGCGCATGCCCCGGGGTATGCCGCACGACGATGTCGATGGGGCCCAGCGACATCGATTGCCCGTCGGTCAGATCCGCGTCCGGCGGCGTGGGCACGGTCATGTCCCACAGCGGGCGATCGGCGGGATGTAGCAAGACCGGGGCAGGAGAAGCCGTCCGCAGGGTTTCCACCTGGTTCACGTGGTCGTCGTGGGCGTGGGTACACAGGTATGCCTGTACCGTGCGGCCGTCGACGGCCGCGAGGATCGCGTCCGCATCGTGGGCCGCGTCGATCACGACACAGGTGTGCGGGTCGCCGACGACCCAGACGTTGTTGTCGACCTCCCAGGTGCCGCCGTCCAGGCTGAACGTGCCCGAGGTGACCACCCGGCTCACGGACACCCCCGGCACGGCATACGGGGTGGGAACGGTTTCGATGGCACTCACGATGATCCCTCTCCCGGCTCAGAACTCGACGACCGAGCGGAGGACTTCGCCGCGGTGCATCTTCTCGAACGCGGCCTCAACGTCGCCCAACCCGATCCGTTCGGTCACGAAGTCGCCGAGCGGGAACCTGCCCTGCTGGTACAGGTCGACGAGCATCGGGAAGTCACGGCTCGGCAGGCAGTCGCCGTACCAGCTCGACTTCAGGGCACCGCCGCGGCCGAAGATCTCGATCATCGGCAGGGTGACCTGCTTGTCGGGCGTCGGAACGCCAACCAGCACAACGGTTCCGGCGAGATCCCTGGCGTAGAAGGCCTGTTCGTAGGTTTCCGGACGACCGACCGCCTCGACCACGACATCGGCTCCGTGCCCACCGGTCAGCTCGCGGATCCTCTCGACCGGATCCTGCTCGCGCGAGTTGACGGTATGGGTGGCGCCGAATCGGGTTGCGCCCTCGAGCTTTCGGTCGTCCACGTCCACCGCGATGATCGTCGACGCGCCGGCGAGCGCGGCTCCGGCGATCGCGGCGTTGCCGACACCGCCGCAGCCGATGACGGCGACCGAATCACCCCGACCGACACCGCCGGTGTTGACGGCGGCACCGAAACCCGCCATCACGCCACACCCCAACAGACCGAGTGCCGCCGCGTCGGCCACGGGCACCTTGGTGCACTGTCCGGCGGCGACCAGGGTCTTCTCGACGAAGGCCCCGATGCCGAGGGCCGGGCTGAGTGGGGTGCCGTCCGTCAGGGTCATCTGCTGCGAGGCGTTGTGCGTGGCGAAGCAGTACCAGGGCTTGCCCTTCGCGCAGGCCCGGCACTGACCGCATACGGCGCGCCAGTTGAGGATGACGAAGTCGCCCGGGGCCACCGAGGTGACCCCGGGACCGACGGCTTCGACCACACCGGCGGCCTCGTGGCCCAACAAGAACGGGAAGTCGTCGTTGATGCCGCCCTCGCGATAGTGCAGGTCGGTGTGGCAGACCCCGCACGCCTGGATCTTGACGACCGCCTCCCCCGCCACCGGATCCGGCACGATGACATCGACCACCTCCACGGGCGCACCCTTGGACCGGGCGATGACTCCCTGGACGGTTTGCGGCATGGCTACTCCTGACGATGTCGATCGAGGTGCGTGACGCCGCTCACCATAGACGAGCCTGCGCCCGCCAGCCACAAGCCTCCGCCGATATGCCGAATCGCCCCGGGGGCCGGACGATGTCCGGTCCCCGAGGCGATCACCATGGGGAGCGATAAAGCTCGATTTGCCGCTGTTGCAGCTGCGCCGTGACTCAGCGCTGGGCGGCGGTCCGGCGGGCGGCGACCACGCCGCCACCGGCGAGGACCAGCAGCAGAACGCCGGCCAGGGTGTTGACCGAGCCACCGTCAGCACCACCGGTCTGCGGGGCACCGACGCCGGGGACGGTCATTCCCGGACGCGCGGCCGCGGCCACGACGGCGCAGCCGGCTTGGACGGCACCGCGACGTTCACCGCGGGCTTGACGGGCACCGGAGCGTTGTTCACCGGGGGCACGGCGGCCG
>JBDIAR010000085.1:0-14699 GCA_039812545.1 Dermatophilaceae bacterium
CGTCCACATCCTCGCCGTCCACATCCTCGCCGTCCTCGGAGGTGACCGCATGAAGCTGTTGACCGCCATCGTCAAACCCCACCGGCTCGAAGACGTCAAGGAGGCACTCCAGTCCTTCGGCGTGACGGGCATGACGATCAGCGAGGCGAGCGGATACGGCCGCCAACGGGGCCATTCCGAGGTGTACCGCGGCGCGGAGTACTCCATCGACCTGGTCCCCAAGCTGCGTATCGAGATCCTGCTCGACGACGAGGACGTCCCGGACGTCACCGACGTCATCGTCAAGTCGGCGCACACCGGGCGGATCGGTGACGGCAAGATCTGGACCACTGCGGTCGAGAACGTCGTCCGGGTTCGCACCGGCGAACGCGGCCCGGACGCGATCTGACCGGTGGCCCTCGACACTTTGGCTGCGCGCCGCCGGATGCTGGCCGACCCGCACGGCTTCCACGTCGTCGGGGCCGGTCCGCGCCGGCGGCGCGCAGCCGCGCAAGCGGTCCTGGAGAATCTGGCCGAACTGTGGACGCAGGCCACCGGCGGCAACCGGTTGGACGGCGTGGCATTGGCCTGTGTCGGCAGCCTGGCCCGTCAGGAGGTGGGTCCCCTCAGCGACCTCGACCTCGTTCTGCTGCACAGCGAGTCGGAGCGGCGCGAGATCACGGAATTGGCCGACCGCCTCTGGTATCCCCTGTGGGACAACGGGATCCGTTTCGATCACAGTGTTCGAACCTTGGCTCAATGCCGGGAGGCCGCCGGGCGCGACCTCTCGGCGGCCGTCGGTCTGCTCGACCTCACCCGCATCGCCGGCGACGAGACGATCGTCGCCGCCGCGCGATCGACCACCGCGCACGACTGGCGCAAGCATGCGCGGACCCGACTTCCCGAACTCGTCGAGTCCCTGTATGCCAGGCACCGGCGCGAGGGCGACCTGTCCCAGTTGATCGACCCCGACCTCAAAGAGGCCAAGGGCGGGTTGCGCGACATGGGTATCCTGCGCGCCCTCACCGCCGCCTGGCTGGCGGACCGGCCGCACGGCGACGTCGACGCGGCATACGAGCATCTGTTGGATGTTCGCGACGCGCTCCACGTCGTGACAGGCCGATCCCGCGAGCGCCTGGGACGCGAGGAACAGGACAACGTGGCGGCCGTTCTCGGGATCGACGGCGGCGACGAACTCCTCGCCGGGGTCAGCGAATCGGCGCGCCTGGTGGCCTACTCCCTGGACGGGACGCTGCGCCGGGCCACCCAGGCGCGTCAGGCGCGCACGTTGCGGATCGCGGCGCGCCGCCCCCAGCTGTCGCCGCTGGGCCATGGGCTGTTCCTGCACGACGGGGAGGTCGTCCTCGGCCCCGGCGTGGATCCCGCCAAGAGCGCGCTGCTGCCGATCCGGGCCGCGCTTGCGGCCGCCCGAGCCGGCGCCACGATCGCCCCGCGCACTCTGGACAATCTCGCGGCCCACGCGCCGGCACTTCCCGTGCCGTGGACTCAGGCGACCCGCGACGTCTTCACGGACCTGTTGGCGACCGGACCGGCGCTCGTGCCGGTCTGGGAGGGCCTGGACATCGCGGGGCTCGTCACCTCGTGGCTGCCGGCCTGGCGCGACATTCGGTGCCGGCCGCAACGCAGCCCGGTCCACCGGCATACCGTCGACCGGCACCTGATCGAGACGGTCGTGATGGCAAACGAGTACGTCCGCGACGTGCGTCGTCCGGACCTGCTCGTCCTGGCCGCCCTGTTGCACGACATCGGCAAGGTGGCCGGCGCCGTCGATCACAGCGCCGCCGGTGCGGTCATCGCCGAGGAGGCGTTGACCCGGATGGGATACCTCCCATCCGACCGGGCCCTCGTGGTCGGTCTGGTTCGCGAGCACCTCACGCTCGTGGACCTGGCGACCCGCCGCGACGTCCGCGATCCGGCGACCATCGAGCGGGCCGTGGCGGCGGTCGAGGCGGACGAGGAAGCCCTCGTCATGCTGCGGGCCCTCTCCCAGGCAGATGCGCGGGCGGTCGGCGGTCAGGCGTGGAGTACCTGGCGGGCGACCCTGCTCGCCGATCTCTGCGACGCCGCACGGCAGACGGTTCGAGATGGCTCGCCCGTCGCGGCGGTCGCGGGGCGGCCGGCTCAGCCCGACGGCGAGATCATCTCGGTGTCCGAACAGGTGGCCGCGCACGGTGGACCCGTCATCCGGGTCGACGCCCTCGATGACGCCTTCCGGGTGCTGATCGGTACGGCGGACCGGCCGGGGCTGTTCGCCGATCTGGCCGGTTGGTTCGCGGCCCACGGTTTCGGTGTTCGCTCCGCCCTCCTGCAGACAGTCGCCGCGGTCGCGGTGGACGTCTGGACGGTGACGACGACCGATGGGCAGCCGCCGGTCGTCGAGGACCTCACGAGAGACCTGCGCCGTTTGGACGCCGGCGACCCCACGCCGCTGCGGCGACTGACCCGGCGTCGGGCATCGACGACGCCGGGACGCTCCGCCTCCTCGCCGGAGACCTCGACCAGGGTGCTGGTGCTGCCCGACGCCTCGACGCGTGCGACGGTGCTCGAGGTGCGGACGACCGACCGGACCGGACTGTTGCATCAGATCGGGCGAGCTCTGTCGGACAACGGGATCAGTGTCAGCTCAGCTCACGTGGGCACGTATGCCGGTCAAGCCGTCGACACCTTCTACGTCACGACCGGCGATGACAAGGGTGGTCGGGGAGGTCCGTTGACACCGGCCGCCACGGGCCGCGCCATCGCGGTGATCGTCGACGCCTGCGACGGCGGCTGAACCCGCGCACCCGGCATACGATGACGCAGTGGTCGCCCGTCCGAAGACTCCACCGCACAGTGGTCCCGAGAGTGCCTCGTTGGCACTTGTCCTGCGTCCGCGGTGGGTGGCCGTCCTGGAGGTCGCCGGTGTTCTGCTGCTGACCGTCGTGCTCGCGGCTCGGTACAGCGACTGGCCGGTCATGGGCGCGATCCTGGCCGCCGGTGCGTTCATCCTGCTCAGCATCAAGCCCGAGTCGATCCATCTGGGACCCGACGGGATTCGCGTGGACCGGTGGTGGCGGGGGCGCCCGCAACCGCCCGGCCAGATCACCCGGATCTTCACAACCCGCGGTTCGCACGAGCACCGGGCCGTCGCCATCCAGACCGGCAGGGGGACCAGTCTGCCGTTCGCGGTCAACGGCGACACGCAGGCTTTCCGTTCGGCGCTGGGTGCCGCGTTGACCGCGTCAGGGGCCGAGGGCGTCGTCGAAGAGGACGCGCGCAGCGCCATCTTCGGATAGCCGCCCGGCCGGTGGAAGTGGCCGCTCCGGTGGCCAAACCGTGACCCTGGGTCCGAAGAAGATGCTCGCCTTTGCCCAGATCCCGGGGAACACTGTTAGGGCTGAACCCACGATGCGCAAGGAGGCGTACCTCATGCTCAAATCCACTCTGCGGACCGTTGCCACGGTCACGGCGGTGGCGGCTCTCTCCCTGACGGCCTGCAGTAGCGGTGGCGGCACCACCACTCCGCCCTCGACCACCGAATCGTCGGGGACGACGTCAGCCACCGGCGGAGCAAAGGCGGGCGGCGCCGGTGGCAATGTCGGCGTCTTCACCTGGTGGGCGGCGGGCTCGGAGAAGGACGGCCTGGACGCCCTCAGCGCGCTCTTCAAGACGACGTACCCGAACGACACGTTCGTCAACCTCGCGGTGGCCGGCGGTGCGGGCACCAACGCCAAGGCCAAGTTGGCTTCGGACCTGGCCAACGGCAACCCGCCGGACTCGTTCCAGGGCCACGCCGGTGCCGAACTCACCGACTACATCACGGCCGGCCAGATCCTGCCCGTCAACGACATCATCGACGGTCTCGGTGGCGAGAAGGTCTTCCCCAAGAGTCTGCTCGACCGGCTCTCGGTCGACGGCAAGATCTACTCGGTGCCCTCGAACATCCACCGCGCCAACGTCGTGTGGGCCAACGCGGCCGTGCTCAAGAACGCCGGCATCACCGAGACGCCCAAGGACATCAAGGCGTGGATCGCCGATATGGACAAGGTCAAGGCCAAGGGCATCGCGACCCCGCTCACCATCGGCGGCACGTGGACTCAGTTGCAGCTCTTCGAGACCGTGCTCATCGCCGACTTGGGCGCCGACAAGTACAACGGCCTCTTCGACGGCAAGACCAAGTGGGACGACGAGGGCGTCAAGACCGCCGTCGCCGACTACAAGAAGCTGCTGAGCTACACCAACACCGCCTCACCCGGCGACGACTGGACCCCGGCGACGGACATGGTCATCGACGGCAAGGCGGCATACAACGTCATGGGTGACTGGGCGGTCGCGGAGTTCAACACCAAGGGCAAGAAGGACGGGGTGGACTACAGCTACTTCCCGGTCCCCGGCACCGACGGCGTGTTCGACTTCCTCGCCGACTCCTTCACCCTGCCCAAGGGCGCCAAGAACCCCGACGGCGCCAAGGACTGGCTGAACCTGGTCGGTTCGGCCGACGGTCAGAAGGCGTTCAACCTCAAGAAGGGTTCGATCCCGGCGCGCACGGACGTCGCCCCCACGGACTTCCCGCCCTACCAGCAGTCCGCGATGAAGGCGTTCAAGGACAACACGATCGTCTCCTCGATCGCGCACGGCGCGGCCGTCAACCTGGCCTGGAACACCGACCTGTCCGACGCGATCGCCAAGTTCTACTCGAGCAAGGACGAGGCGGCTCTCGTCGCCGCTCTGGTCGCGGCTGCCGGCAAGTGAGTATGCCGACCCGTCGTTCGTCCGACGTGTAGCCTGTCCGACCCGTAGGTCCGTCGACCCGTCGGGGCAGGGCCCATCGAGCCCCGCCCCGACGGGTCGCCCGTCATCGTGAGGGAGCGCGCATGAAGAGATTGAAGGAGCACGCACCGGCGCTGGTGCTGATCGCTCCGTCCGCGATCCTGGTCGGGATCTTCGTGTACGGGATGATCGGCCAGACGCTGGGCAAGTCCCTGGAGCGGGTCTCGCAGGCCGGTCGGATCGGCGGTGAACGGGTCGTCAATCCCGGTGGCGTGGCCAACTATTCGCAACTGCTGACCTCCCCGGACTACAAGCAGGCGCTGTTCAACCTGCTCGTGCTCACCGTGGTCTTCGTCGGCGGCACCATGTTCTTCGGGATCCTCTGGGCGGTCCTGCTGGAAAAGGGAGTCAGCGCCGAGGGTGTGTTCCGGTCGATCTACCTGCTGCCGATGGCGATCAGCTTCGTCGCCGCGGGCGTGGTCTGGCGCTGGCTGTTGGCGCCCGTCAACGCGGCCGACCCGACCCAGGACACCGGGCTGAACAAGCTCTTCGAAAACCTGCATCTCGGCTTCCTCAAGAACGACTGGTGGCAGTCGAGTTCGCCGCTGCACATGGCGGCGATGGCGGTCCCGGCCATCTGGCAGTTGTCGGGCTATGTCATGGCCCTCTTCCTGGCCGGCTTCCGGGGGATCTCCGAAGACCACCGTGAAGCGGCCCGGATCGACGGTGCCAGTGAATGGAAAATCTACCGCCACGTGCTCTTCCCACAGTTGTCGCCGATCGCGCTGTCGGCCCTCATCATCATCGGGCACATGTCGATGAAGATGTTCGACCTCATCTACTCCATCGCGGGCCAGGCCGCACCGAACGCCGACGTCCCGGCGACGCTGATGTGGAAGCAGATCTTCCAGCAGCACCAGCCGACCACGGCCGCGGTCAACGCGACCATCCTGCTGGTCCTGGTCGCCCTGGTCGTCATCCCCTACCTCGTCTACACCAACCGCACCGAGAGGCAGTCCCGCTGATGACCACGAACACCGCGGTCGCGCCTCCGGGGGCCGAACTGGCCCAACCACTGCGCGAGCAGGGCCGGGCGCCGGGCACCGGGGGCAGCCGCGTCACCCGGGTCATCCGGTATGCCCTGCTCATCTTCTTCTTGATCGTCATCTGCACGCCGTTGTACGTCCTGCTCGTGACGAGCTTCAAGTCCAACGCCGACTTCCGACTCAGCGAGATGTGGAACCTGCCGAAGTCGCTGGGCTTCGATGGGTGGGGGCGGGCCTGGACGGCCCTGGCGCCTGCGCTGGCCCGGTCCGTCTTCCTGGCCGTCACCGCGGCGGTGCTGTCCTCGTTCCTGGGCTCACTCAACGGGTTCGTCTTCGCCAAGTGGAAGTTCCCCGGCGCCACAACGGTGTTCACGCTCTTCCTGTTCGGCATGTTCATCCCCTACCAGGCGATCATGATCCCGCTGCAGGGTCTGTTCATCGACCTGCAGGCCCGGCCGGGCCTCGGCTGGCTCACCGGCATACCGGAACTCATCGTCGTGCACACGATCTTCGGCATACCGATCTGCACGTTGATCTTCCGCAACTACTACGCGACCGCCGTGCCCACGGAAATCCTCGAGGCCGCCAAGGTCGACGGTGCCGGCATGCTGCGGACGTTCCGGTCCATCGTGTTCCCGGTGTCGGCGCCGGCGTTCGTCGTGACGATGATCTGGCAGTTCACCTCGGCGTGGAACGACTTCCTGTTCGCGCTCTTCCTCACCAACCGCAACACCGGTCCGGTGACGTATGCGTTGAACGAGATCGCCGGGGGACAGTTCCCCGACTATCCGGGCACGATGGCCGGGGTGCTGCTCGCCTCGCTGCCGACGCTGATCGTCTACCTGACGATGGGGCGGTACTTCATCGGCGGTCTGATGAGCGGTTCGGTCAAGTAGCGGCGGGATCGGCCGGGCGGGACCGGCGCTGGGCCGCCACGCTCGGTTCGGTCAGTGCCCACCGGACCACGGCCGCGCCGGCCCAGCCCGCCGGTCGTCCGGCCAGTCGAGCGGCGGTCCCGACCCGGCCGAGGTCGAGCATCCGCAGGGCCCACGTCGGCAGGAGATGCAGCGCCCCGGCGGTGAGCATCGCGTACCCCGGCCGGGCGGACAGCGGTAGGGGCGGCTCGAAGATCAGGAAGCGCGCCGCGTCGCGTGCCGCCGCGGTGCTCTGCAACTCGGGCCGGTATGCCGCCAGGCAGTCGCGCAGTTCCCGCTCGGTGGTCGGCACCTGCGTCGCGCCGAGCGCCCGGGCCGCGACCGCGCTCTGGGCGACATAGGTATCGCGCTCGGCCGCGGTCAGCGAGCGCCGGTTGTAGGCCTGGTAGGCCGAGAGGAAGGAGTCGATCTCGGCGACGTGCACCCAGCGCAACAGGTGCGGGTCGGACGCGCTGTAGTCCCGCCCGTCCGGGGCCCGGCCGCGGACGCGGCGGTGGACCTCGCGGACCCGCTCGATCGCCGCGTCCGCGTCGGGGATGGTCGCGAAGGTCGTCTTGGCGATGAAATCGCTGGTGCGGTGCAACCGGCCCCACGGATCGCCGCGGTAGCCCGAATGTCCGGCGACCCCCGCCATCGCCAGCGGGTGCAGCGATTGCAGAAGCAGGGCACGGATCCCGCCGACGAACATGGCGGAGTCGGAGTGCACCCACCAGATCGGGTCGTCCGCGCTGAAGCGCCGGGGTCCCGGCTTGCCCCAGATGTCGGCGGTGCGGCGTTCCAGGTCGTCCCCGGCGACCCGGGCCCGCAGGGCGTCGGCGAGTCGTCGGCGCGGACCGCGGGCCGGCCGAGTGAACCCGCTCATGAGGGGCGGTCGGGCTCCGGCGCCGAAGAGCCGGACGGGCGGACGAGCTGGCCGAAACGCTGCTGAGCGCCCTGCTTGGTCAGCCCGTACAGCGCCCCGATGCGCGACCAGGACGCCCCCTCGGCGCGCGCGGCCCGGACGTGTTCGGTCTCCACGCGCTCGGCCGATTCGCGCACCCGACGGGCCGCATCGAGTGCCGTCAGCGCATCGGGCGCCGCCTCCAGAGCGGCGAGCGCCTTACCCAAATGGGTGCGCGGAGACGACTTGGCCATGGCCGGATTCTAGATCGGATGGGCGGCCGGCGACACGCCGCACGGCAACGAAATGTTGACGATCCGGTCAAGGCGTGGTTGACTTCCCAGCGTCAACGTGCCGTTGACCTTGGACGGAGGTGACTCCCGTGGGTAAGAAGAAGGACAAGAAGAAGGACAAGAAGAAGGGCAAGAAGAAGTGAGGCCTCGCGGGGTGGGCGGCGACGATGCCGACCACCCCGCCGCTCTTGTCGGGTTCGTCTATCACCTCGCCCACGCGACCGACTGGGCGGTGGCCCGGCGGGTCGGCCACTATCCCTGGTCCACGCGGGGCCGGAGCCTCGCCGAGGAGGGTTTCCTGCACGCCAGCGAGGCGCATCAGGTCGAGGGCACGGCACAGCGGTTCTACCGGGACGACCCCGAACCCCTCGTCCTGCTGACCATCGACGAGCAGCGGCTGGCGGCGCACGGCATACCACTGCGTCGAGAAGCCCTGGACCCACGGGACCCGAACAGCCCTCGATACCCCCATGTGTATGCCGGTTCCGGCCTTCCCGTCGACGTGGTCGTGGACGTGCGGCCGGCGCGCTTCGACGATGAGGGTCGATTCGTCGTCGGCCGTTAGGCTTCGGGGGTGTTCAATTCGCTCTCGGACCGGCTGACCGCGACCTTCCGCAATCTGCGGAGCAAGGGTCGCCTCAGCGAGCATGACGTCAACACCACGATCCGCGACATCCGCCTGGCCCTGCTCGACGCCGACGTGGCGCTGCCGGTCGTCAAGGCGTTCTGCAACAGCATCCGCGAGCGGGCCCTCGGCGCCGAGGTCAGCGAAGCCCTCAACCCCGCGCAGCAGGTCGTCAAGATCGTCAACGAAGAACTCGTCGGCATCCTCGGTGGAGCGACCAGGACGGTCCAGTTCGCCAAGACCCCGCCCACCGTCATCATGCTCGCGGGCCTGCAGGGTTCGGGGAAGACCACGTTCGCCGGCAAACTCGGCCGGTGGCTGAAGGACCAGGGGCACACCCCGATCCTCGTCGCCGCCGACCTGCAGCGCCCCAACGCCGTCACCCAACTCGAGGTCGTCGGCGAGCGCGCGGGTGTGCCGGTGTTCGCCCCGGAGCGGGGCAATGTGTTCGGCCACGACGCGGTCGGCGGCACCGGTGAGGGCACGCGGTCCTTCGGCGATCCGATCGCGGTGGCCCGAACCGGTGTCGAGCACGCCCGGGCCAAGCTGCACGACGTCGTCATCATCGACACCGCGGGTCGGCTGGCCGTCGACGCCAACCTGATGGAGCAGGCCGCCCAGATCCGCGAGGCGACCCAGCCCCAAGAGGTCCTGTTCGTCATCGACGCGATGATCGGCCAGGCCGCCGTCGAGACGGCCGTCGCCTTCCAGGAAGGCGTGGAGTTCACCGGCGTCGTGCTGTCCAAGCTCGACGGTGACGCGCGCGGCGGCGCGGCGCTGTCCGTCGCGCACGTGACCGGCCGCCCGATCATGTTCGCCTCGACCGGCGAGAAGACGACCGACATCGAGATCTTCCACCCGGACCGGATGGCCAGCCGGATCCTGGACATGGGCGACGTGCTGACGCTCATCGAGCAGGCCGAACGTGCGTTCTCGCGGCGCCAGGCCGAGGAGATGACCCGGAAGTTCCTCGCCGAGGAGGACTTCACCTTCGACGACTTCATGGACCAGATGGCGGCCATCAAGAAGATGGGTTCGCTGAAGTCGATGCTGGCGATGATGCCCGGGATGCAGCAGATGCGGGCCCAGCTCGACGCGTTGGACGAGCGGGAGTTCGACCGGGTCGAGGCGATGGTGCGCTCGATGACCCCGTTCGAACGCACCCACCCCAAGCAGATCAACGGCTCGCGCCGCCAGCGGATCGCCCGAGGTTCGGGGGTCACGGTCGGCGACGTCAACCAGCTGCTGGAGCGCTTCGGGCAGGCCCAGAAGATGATGAAGTCGTTGGCCCGCGGGGGTGGCGGTGGGATTCCCGGTATGCCGGGACTGCCGGGGACGCGCAAGGGCAAGCCGGCTCCGGCTCGAAAGGGCAAGGCCCGCAGCGGCAATCCCGCCAAGCGGGCCGCCGAGGAACGCGCTGCCGGAGAACGTGCCGCGGCGGGCCGGGCGAATGCCGCGAAGAGCGCGTTCGGCATACCGGATCAGGATGGTGGAGGTGGCTCGGCGGGTCCCGCCGATGCCTTCGACCCCAAGAACCTGCCCAAGGGCTTCGACAAGTTCCTGGGATAGGTCCCGCGCGCCCGCGGTGGTCCCGACCGCGGCCTGGGCCGGGCTGCTGGGTCGGCCGAAACTAGACACCCTCCGCGGCAGGCTGGGTACGCTTCCGCCATGGCGAGCCTGTTGCACCTGACCGGTCCGATTCTCGTCGGCCCGGGGGAGGTGCTGGACGAGATCTGGGTGGCGGACGGGCGGATCATGCTGACGCCGCCGGCCGGCACCGCCGACGTCGAGAGCATCGCCGGCTGGGTCCTGCCCGGGTTGATCGACGCGCACTGTCACGTCGGCATCGGACCGGGCGGGCCGGTGCTGGACCCGCAGGAATGCGAACGCCAGGCGATCGCCGTCCGCGACGCGGGGACCCTGCTCATCCGGGACGCCGGGTCGCCCGCGGACACCCGCTGGATGGACGAACGGGAGGATCTGCCCAAGATCGTGCGCGCCGGCCGGCACCTGGCCCGCAACCGGCGGTACATCCGCGGCCTCGGCCACGAGATCGAACCGGAGGATCTCGTCGCCTTCGTCCGCCAGGAGGCGCTGCGCGGCGACGGCTGGGTCAAGATCGTCGGCGACTGGATCGACCGGGAAACCGGCGACCTGGCGCCCTGTTGGCCGGCCGAGGTGGTGGCCGCCGCGGTGACCGCGGCGCACGAGCTCGGGGTTCGGATGACCGCGCACTGCTTCGGGGAGCAGTCCCTCGTCGACCTGGCCGCCGCCGGCATCGACTGCGTCGAACACGCCACCGGGCTGGTGCCGGAGACCATCGAGGCCTTCGCGGCCCAAGGGATCACGATCGTTCCGACACTGGTCAACATCGACAACTTCCCGGCCTTCGCCGCCGCCGGGGAGAAGTTCCCGGCATACCGGACGCACATGCTCGACCTGCACGAACGCCGCTACGCCACGGTCGCGGCCGCCCACGACGCGGGCATCCCCATCCGCCTGGGCACCGACGCCGGTGGTTCGATCGCGCACGGACGGGTCGCCGACGAGGCGGTCGAACTCGGCGCCGCGGGCCTGACCAACGACGAGGTGCTCGACGCCGCATGCTGGGCGGCGCGGAGCTGGCTGGGGCACGAGGGCATCACCGAGGGGGCCGCCGCGGACCTCGTCGTATATGCCGCCGACCCGCGCGAGGATCTCCACGCACTCCAGGACCCACATCGAATCGTGTTGCGGGGCAAGTGTGTCCGATGATGCCCCGCCGTCTCGGCGGGACGGTCCGCGGGTCTGGATAGCACCGGCGACTCCCGACGACATCCCGGCATACCAGCGGGCGGTAGAACTTTCCGTCGTCCGCCTGAGCCGGTTCGGTCGCCCCGATGCCGCCGGACTGCCCGGGTTGCTGGCGCTGCAGTCGCGCCAGCACCGCACCTGGCTCATCCATGCCCGGCATCCGTTCGGCGGGCACGACCTGGTCGGCAAGGTCAACGTCGCCAACGTCATCCGCGGCCGAGGTCTGATGGCGACCATCGGTTACGACGCCTTCGACCCGTATGCCGGTCGCGGGCTGATGCGCGAGGGGCTGAGCCTGGTCGTCGAGGCCTCCTTCGACGACGAACCCGCGGGTATGGGGCTGCATCGACTGGAGGCCAATGTCCAGCCGATGAATGTCCGTTCTGCCGCACTGGTCCGCTCCCTGGGCTTCGTCCACGAGGGATTCGCCCGCGACCTGCTCTACCTGCCGGACGCCGCCGGGGACGACGGCTGGCGCGATCACGACCGGTACGCCATCACGGCGGAGGACTGGCCGGCCGAGCCGTACCGGCTCGCGACGGCACGCCGGGTCGTCGCCCTCATCAACGGCATACCCGGCTCGGGCAAGACCACGCTTGGCCGAGCGCTGTCGGCTCGGCTGGGCGTTCCGCTGTTCGCCAAGGACACCATCAAGGAGGCCATCGGGGAGGCCGTCGGATCCGCGGCGAACAATCCTGCGCCGTTGGGCCGGGCCGTGGGCAAGGGATCCGCCCAGGCGCTGTTCAGTCTGTTGGGGCTGGCGCCGACCGGGGCGATCCTGGAGAGCTACTGGTCGTCCGACCTGGCGGTGAGCGTCCGCCGACAACTCACCCTGGCTCGCATCGACCCCGCGCTCGTACCGCAGCTCTGGTGCGATCTGCCGGTGGGGCTGGCCCGCCAGCGGTACGAGGACCGCGCCTTCGACGGGGATCGCCATGGCGTCCACGGGCCACAGCACGACCAGCAGGCGATGTGGGATCAGCTCGAGCACGCCGAACCGATGGCTCTCGGCGGACCCATCCTGCGGGTCGACACCACCGAACCCCTGACCCAGGCGGCCCTGACCGATCTCGCCCTGCGCATCCGGGCCGCCGGTCAGTAAGTCAGGTGCGCGCAGGCGCCGGGAGCCAGGAGGGCGGCCGGGGGCTGCCGGGGCATGCCGGGGCTGGGGCGAACCTCTGGCACAATGGTGGGCTGTACCCGTCCGGCCCCCGCATCTCGCGATGCGCTGCGAGCTGGACCGGACGCCTACACACCGAGTGCCGGCACCCCGCGCGACATCCCTGCGCGGTCTCGCCGCGCTCACGATGCACCGAGGAGACCACGCGCGTGGCCGTCAAGATTCGCCTGAAGCGGATGGGCAAGATCCGCACCCCGTTCTACCGCGTCGTCGTCATGGACTCCCGCACCAAGCGGGACGGCCGGGCGATCGAGGAGATCGGCAAGTACCACCCCACCCACGAGCCGTCGGTCATCGACATCGACTCCGCGCGCGCCCAGTACTGGCTGAGCCAGGGTGCGCAGCCCACCGAGGCCGTGCAGGTGCTGCTGAAGATCACCGGGGACTGGCAGAAGTTCACCGGCGAGCCGGGCGCCGAGGGCACCTTGAAGGTGGCCCCCGCCAAGCAGAGCAAGCGCGACCTCTACGAGGCCGCCGTCGCCGCCGCCGGCAAGGTCCTGGACGCCAAGGACGCCACCACGACGCGCAAGTCGGCTCGCAAGACCGAGGATGCAGCCGGCGGCGACGCCGCACCGGCCGCACCCGAGGCCCCGTCGTCCGAACCCGCCTCGTCCGGCGACGAGGCGTGACCGTGCTCGAAGAGGCACTGGAGCACATCGTCAAGGCGATCGTCGACCACGACGACGACGTCGTCGTGCGTCGCAAGGAATTGCGGCGCGGCGAAGTGCTCGAAGTGCGCGTTCACCCCGACGACCTCGGTCGGGTGATCGGCCGGTCCGGGCGGACCGCCTCCGCGCTGCGGACCGTCATCACGGCCCTGGCCGGCGGCGGCAATATCCGGGTCGACATCGTGGACACCGACCGCCGTTGACCGGCCGCCACAGCGGAGCCGGGCAGTCCTCGGCGGGGCCGTCCTCCGCGGGGGGCGCCGAGCGACGACTGGTCGCCCGCATCGGCAAGGCCCACGGGCTGGGTGGCGAGGTGACCGTCCGGCTGCACACCGACGACCCGCAGGCCCGGTTCGCGGCAGGTGCCGTGCTGGACACCGAGGCGCCGGCCGGCAGCGGGGTGCCGCACCGGTTGACCGTGCGATCGGCTCGATGCCATAACGGGACCTGGCTGATCGCCTTCGAGGAGGTCCCGGATCGAACCGGGGCCGAGGGACTGCGTGACACCCGGTTGCTCGCCGGCGGCGTCACGAGCGAACCGTCGGACTCCGAGGAGGCCTGGTATGCCGACGAACTCACTGGGCTGACGGCATACGACCCGGACGGAGCGGAACTCGGGAAGGTGACTGGCGTCGAACCCGGCGCGGTGCAAGACCTGCTGGTGCTCCGGCTGCTCGACGGCCGTCCGGCATACGTGCCGTTCGTGCGTCAGCTCGTCCCCGTCGTCGACGTACCGGCCGGACGGGTGGTCGTCGACGCGCCCCCGGGACTGTTCGACCTCGACTGACCGGCTCCCGATGCGCATCGACGTCGTCACGATCTTCCCGGCATACCTCGAACCGTTGGGGCTCAGCCTGATCGGTCGCGCTCGCGTCGACGGGCTGCTCGACGTGCGGATCCACGACCTGCGCACCTTCACCCACGACCGGCATCGCACCGTCGACGACACGCCCTACGGCGGCGGCGCCGGGATGGTGATGAAACCCGAGCCCTGGGGGGAGGCGCTGGACGCCCTGCTGGACGACGGAGCCGAAGGAGCCGGGGCGGTGCCGCACCTGCTGGTCCCGGCGCCCAGCGGCGTCCCGTTCAGCCAGGCGATGGCGCGCGAGCTGGCTGCCCAGCCGTGGCTGGCGTTCGCCTGCGGGCGGTACGAGGGGATCGACGAGCGGGTGTTCGTCGACGCCGCCCGACGTATGCCGGTCACCCCGGTTTCGCTCGGGGATTACGTGCTCAACGGGGGGGAGGTTGCGGCGCTCGCCATCATCGAGGCGGTCGCCCGGCTGCTGCCCGGGGTCATCGGCAACGCCGAGTCGCTGGTCGAGGAATCGCACGAGGACGGCTTGTTGGAGTACCCCGTGTACACCAAACCCGCGTTCTGGCGGGGGCTGGACGTGCCGGAGGTGCTGCTGTCCGGCAACCACGGTGCGGTGGCGGCCTGGCGCCACGACCAGCGGGTCGCTCGCACGCGCGAGCGTCGCCCCGACCTGATGGACTGAGTGGACTGCACCCTGCCGCGGTCCGAACGCCCCG
>JBDIAR010000086.1:0-14662 GCA_039812545.1 Dermatophilaceae bacterium
TGCTCCTGTTCGGGGGAGATGCCCTTGGGCTGGTCGTCGGCCATGGTGGCTGCCCTTCCTCGGCGGCGGTGCTGGGAGGTGTTGCTGGGACGTGATGCTGGGAGGTGCTGCTCGTCCGTTCGGAGGAGCCTCAGGTATGAACGAACTGGTTACTTAACTAAATGTAAAGCTCGTCACGTCTGACGTAAATGTGATCTAGGTCACACGGCTGCCCGGTAGAGTTCGGCGACGCGATCAGGTCGCCCGGAGACGTTGACAGCAGTAGTCCAAGGCCATGGTGTAGCCGAACACCCCACAGCCGACGACGATTCCCGCGGCGATGGGGGACAGGTAGGAGTGGTGGCGGAACTCGTCGCGGGCGTGGACGTTGGAGATGTGCACCTCGACGAAGGACACCTCCGCGCCCTCGAAGGCATCCCGGATGGCGACGCTCGTGTGCGTGAACGCGCCCGGGTTGATGACGACGAATCGCGTCCCCTCGCTGCGACACTGATGGATTCGGTCGATGATCGCGCCCTCGTGGTTGCTTTGGAAGCAGTCCACCGTCAGCCCGAGTTCGGCGCCGTGGACCCGGAAGGCCGATTCCACATCGGCCAGGGTCGTGCGTCCGTAGAACTCGGGCTTGCGGGTGCCGAGCAGGTTGAGGTTCGGGCCGTTGACGAGCAGGACATCCATGTCCGGTACTCCTTGGGTTGTCGGGTAAAGGGATTGCCCGCTTGGTTGCGGTAATCGGGCGGCGCTGCCGAACAGCGGACTACTCGGCAAGCGCGGGGATCTCGACGATGCCGCCGTGCTCGGCGGCGAGCTTTATCGCCTCGACGACCCGCATGTTCATCAGGCCATCGCCGACGGTGCACAACGGCTCCGCCTCTCCACGGACCACGTCGCCGAAGTGGTCCAGCTGCGCCGCGATCGGATCCTGCCGGATCAGGTCCGCGACGAACACCTCGAACGGCCGCCACCACGAGCGGTCCTCGGCAGTGGCATATGTCGTTACGCGAAACGTCGGGATGGATAGGGAGCCCAGCGTCCCTGCGACGTGGTAGCAGTCCTCGTCGGGGTAGGTGGCGTACGCGGGGTTCTCCGCCGAGGTCTGTTCCCAGCTCCGTGGTGAGCCCACGGTGTCCGAGAGGATGAAGGTGCCCAGTGCGCCATTTGCGAACCGCAGCGCGACAGCGGCGGTGTCCTCGACCGCGAACCCGCGACTGGCGCGTGAAGTGTATGCCTGCACATCGGCGATCTCGCCGCACAGGATCCGCAGGTTGTGGATCTCGTGGCTCATGTTCAGCAGAATGGGGCCGGCTCCCGGTTCGCGGCGCCAGGGCGCCTCATCGAAGTAGGCGTCCGGTTTGCAGAACAGGGCGGTGCCGCTGACCGCGACGAGCGAGCCGAGCCGCCCTGAGTCTACGATCTCCCGGGCCAGTCGCATGATGGGCGAATGGGTGCGGTGGTGCCCGACGAGGATCGTCGCACCGCAGTTGCGTGCCGCGGCGTAGAGCGTCTCGGCCGCGTCGATCGAGTGGGCGAGCGGCTTCTCAAGGAGGATGGGTATGCCGGCGGCCATACAGGCGCTCGCCTGCTCCAGATGCAGCTGGTTCGGGGTCGCCAGGACCACCCCGTCCGGCCGGTCGCGCTCCAACAGGCTGTTCAGATCGGAGAAGTGCGCAACGCCCACTTCTTCGGCGAGCGCCGCGCCAGCCTGCGCCGGATCCACGACCGCCGACAGCCGCAGCTTCGGGTTCGCCAGCGCCGCGGCGATGTGATCACGACCGATGTAGCCGACGCCCACGACGGCGATCCGGGTGCCAGACATGCCCTGCTCCGATCAGACGGGGGCGTACAGGACGCCCTGCGAGGTCATGGCTGCGATCTCCTCGGCGGTGTACCCGAGTTGCTCGGCGATCTCGGCGTTGTGCTGGCCGAGAGTAGGCGCGACTCGGGTTGGGTCGGTGTCGGCGTCGGAGAACCGGAAGGGCAGGTTGGGCAACCGGATCGGCCCGAGTACCGGGTGGTCGATGTCGAGGATCATGTTGCGAGCCGCGATCTGCGGGTCGGCTACGACATCGGCGATCGTCTGGATCTTCGAGCACACCAAACCCGCCGCGTCGAGCTGTGCGACCACGTCGGCGACGGATTCCTGCGCCATGGACCAGGATTCGACCATTTCGCGGATACGGTCGGCGTTCGCATTACGGCCCGACACGCTCCAGTAGGTCTCGTCGGCCACGAGTTCGGGCCCCCCGATCAGCTGGGCCAGGCGCTTCCAACTATCCTCCATCTGCGCGGCGACGACGAAGGCGCCATCGCGCGCCGCGTACACGCCGTAGACGATCGAGGACGACAACTCCTTGCCCATCTGCTTCGGCGAGATGGCGCCGTCGCTGAGCAGGTACTCCTGGACGGCGTATTCGTGCATGGAGACCATGCAGTCATAGAGCGCGAGGTCGATGAACTGACCCTTGCCCGTCCTGGCGCGTCCGAGCAGCGCCGCGCATACGGCGGCAACGCCGTGGATCCCGGTGTACATGTCGGCGATGGACAGTCCGTAGACGGGGGGTGCCTCGCCGGGCGTGCCGAGCATCGACATCCCACCGCACTTGGCCTCGGCGATGAGGCCGAATCCGGCCCGATTCCAGTCCGGTCCGGTGTGTCCGTTGGCACTGATCGAGCAGTAGACGAGCCCGGGGTTGATGGCCGCGAGATCGTCGTAACCGAGCCCGAGGCGCTTCATCGCGCCGGGCCGCAGGTTCTCGACGAAGACATCCGCCGTGCGGACCAGCCGATGGAAGAGCTCGAGCCCCTGCGGATCCTTGACGTTGACGCATAAGCCCCGTTTGCCCATGTTCTGCTGCATGAAGTAGCCGGAGTAGCCGTGGTCGACGACCAGCGGGCTCAGCCGGGCCGCATCGCCGCCCGTGGGCCGCTCGACCTTGATGACGTCGGCCCCCATCGCGGCCAGGCAGCGGGACAGGTAGGGCCCGGCGAGGAAGTGGGAGTTGTCGATGACGGTGATGCCCTCAAGTAGGCGGGTTCCGTTGGTGGTCATGGCTAGTCGTTCTCCTTGGCTGCGGGGCGGCGGGGGACCATGAGTGTGTGCACGCTGCGTTGGACGACGACATCGTCCTGGTTGACGAGTTCGGCGGGGAGGGTGACGATGCCCCAGCCCGGGCGGCTGCGCGAGACACGCGTACTCTCGACTCGGAACCGGACCCGTACGGTGTCGTCGATGCCGATGGGGGCCAGGAAGTCCACGGTCCAGCCCAGCGAGTAACCCGGCTGGAACCGATACTCGCTCTGCGACTTCAAGCCGTCGGTCAGCGCCAGGCCGAGCAGTCCGTGCGCGACCCGCCGACCGAAGTGGCTTGCGGCGGCGTACTCCCGGTCCACATGCACCGGGTTGTGGTCACCACTCACGCGGGCGTAGGTATCGATCGTCTCCGCCGTCACGGTGAACAACGGGCTCTCGCACGAGTCGCCGATCTGGGCCTCATCGAACCACCGGGCCTGGCTCGTCGGTTCGTGCGGACGCCTCATGGTGGAGACGCCGGTGGGGGGTGGTGGGTGAGTCGTCATCGGGGTACCTCGGCTGTTGTCGGGGAGTTCGGGACCAGGGCCTCGCGTCCCTTCACGGCCGCCACGAGGGTGTCGTTCACAGGCGTCGGTATGCCGGTGCGCTCGCCCCAGCGGACGAGGGCGCCGTTGATCACGTCGATCTCGGTGCGTGCGTCCGCATCGAGGCTCTGCAGCATGGAGGTCCGAAAATCGGGCGGGAGCCCGTCCGCCGCGCTGAGCCAGATCGCCTCGGGATCCTCGCAGCTCAGCGTGATCCCGGCAGCCCGCGCCACGGCGATCCCCTCCGCGACCGCGGCGAGAGCGCAGTCCCTGACCTGCGGGACGGCATACAGCACGCCATAGGGCAGACCGGTGATTGCCGCCAGCGCACCGGTCGCGCAGTTGACGAGCAGCTTGTCCCAACGGATTCGGTCGATGTGTTCGGACACCTCGGTGGGTAGGCCGCACTCGGTGAAGGTGGCGGCCACGTGCTGTGCCGCACTGGAGCGGGACCCTCCGGGGTCGCCGATCACGGTGCGGCGACCGGCGACGCCGGCGCTGACGTGACCGTCGGCGATGCGGCGGCCGCCGGCATACGTGACTCCGAGGAGGATGTGGTCGGAACCGACGAGGCGCGCGAGGGTCTCCTCATGCCCGAGGCCGTTCTGCAGAGTCAGGACCTGGGTTTGCGCCCCGATGACGGGCATTGCGTCACGGACCGCGTTGGCGGTGTCGTGGGACTTCACGAGCACGACGACGACATCGGCGGCGGGAACCTCGGCATATCCGCAGGTGGCGCGCACGGCCACGGCGCGGTCCACGGCGTTCGGGCCGCTGCCGGTACGCAAGACCAAGCCGTGGCGCTCGATGGCCGCCACCTGGGCGCGATTGCGGCTCACGAGCGTTACCTCACCGCCGCCCTGGGCCAGTGTGCCGCCGATCGCGCACCCCAGCGCTCCGGCGCCGACGACGACGATGTGCACGAGCCTGGCTCCTTCGCTTGCGGGACCTTCGGGTCTTTCGACGGTAGGGGCGATCGCGGTAATCTGTCCATGCAATGAACCCAATAGTGACATGTGCATGAGACATGTTTGATGGGTGGGAGAGGTGAACATGGGACCTGTGGTGCCGGCCGGTGACGACGGGCTGCTCGATCCGCGCCTCTTGCGGCTCTTCGATGCGCTGTATTCGGTGGGGAGCGTGACCCAGGCGGCCGACTCGCTCCAGATCAGTCAGCCGACGGCGAGCCTGCAGCTGGCCGCGCTGCGCCGAGCTCTGGGCGACCCGCTGTTCGTCCGTTCTCCGACCGGGATGCGTCCGACGCCGCGGGCCGACGAGTTGATCGCCGGTGTCCGTGCGGCTCTGGACGCGCTACGTCGGGTGAGTACGGGGCGGACCGCGTTCAGCCCGGCGGCCACGTCGAGACGCTTCCGGATCCATATGTCGGATGCCTCCACCGTGACGTTGTTGCCGACCCTCTTGAAGCGCGCTCGGGAGGAGGCTCCCGGTGTGCGCCTTGATGCGGTTCCGATCGACGGTCACACACCCGCCGAACTTCGCAGTGGGGCAGGCGATCTCGCTCTTGGGTTCGTCCCGGGTCTAGAAACGGGATTCCTCGCTCAGTCGTTGTACAGCCAGGACTGGGTATGCCTCGTCGGCGCCGCCCATCCACACGTGCGGCGATCGCTCACGCGAGGTCAGTTCGCGACTCTGGGCCACGTGACCATCGGCCAGGGCACCGGAGCCACCCTGCTCGAGGAGCGGCTGGTCGATGCCGGCATTCGCAGGGATGCCGTACTCACCGTCCCCGGCGTCCTCGGGCTGCCGGCCATTCTGGCCTCGTCGCAGCTCGTGGCGACCGTTCCCCGGCATGTCGGGACCGTGCTCGCCCACGATCCACGGATCCGGCTGACGGCGTGTCCCATCGACGTGGGGACCTTTGTCGTGCGGAGTTACTGGCATGCCCGGTTCGACGGCGACCCGGCTCACCAGTGGCTCCGCCGACTTGTGGTGGACCTGTTCGGGTCGTCCTCGACGGCAGGAGGAACTGGAGGACGCGGAAAGCCGACGCGTCCGTGGGCCGTCGCTGGGTTCGTGTGAGCGAGTTACCCCTCGGCGGCGCGGTCCAGGGCGTCGGTCAGGTCCGAGACGAGGTCGCTCTCGGCCTCGATCCCGACGGAGATCCGGACCAGTCCCTCGCCGATCCCGGCGATCTCCCACGCCTGCGGGGTCATCGACGCGTGCGTCATCGTGCGCGGGTGCGCCACCAGCGTCTCGACACCGCCCAGCGACTCGGCCAACGACATACAGTCCAGGCCGTCCACGAACCGCCGCACGGCCTGGGTACCTCCGCGCAGGTCGAACGACACCATGGCGCCGAAGCCCTGCTGCTGGCGCGCCGCCACCGCGTGTCCCGGGTGGTCGGGACGCCCGGGGTAGTTCACCGCCGTGACCGCCGGATGCCGCTCCAGCACCTCGACAAGGGCCGCCGCATTGGCCTGGTGCTGGCGCATCCGGGGGAACAGCGTGCGCAGCCCGCGCAGCGTCAGGTAGCTGTCGAACGGGCCGCCGGTGGTGCCGAGCACGTTGTTCCACCAGTCCAGTTGCTCGTGCAACTCCGCGGTGGCCGCGACGACGGCGCCGCCGACGACGTCGCTGTGGCCGCCGATGTACTTCGTCGTCGAGTGGTGCACGATGTCGGCGCCGAGCGAGATCGGTTGTTGCAGAGCGGGCGAGAGGAAGGTGTTGTCGGCGACGACGAGCGCGCCCACGGCGTGGGCCCGTTCGGCGACCGCGGCGATATCGGTGATGCGCAGCAACGGATTCGACGGCGTCTCCAGCCACGCGATCCGCGGCGCCGGCTCCGTGTGCAGCGCCGCCGCGACCGCCTCGGAGTCGTTGAAATCGACATAGTCGACGGTGAAATGGCCCTTGCCCGCGAGGGAATCGAAGAGCCGCCAACTCCCGCCGTAGCAGTCGTGCGGCACGACGATCCGTTCACCGACCGACACGAACGCAGCCAGGATCAGCGTCATCCCGGCCATCCCCGTGGACGTCACCACCCCACCGGCGCCACCCTCCAACTGGGTGAGCGCCTCGGCGAGGGTGTTCCGGGTCGGGTTGGAGCTGCGGGTGTAGTCGTAGGGGCCCGGCTTCTCGTACCCGTCGAACGCGAACGTGCTCGACAGGTAGATCGGCGGCACGATCGAGCGGTATGCCGGGTCGACGCCGATGCCGGTCCGGATCGCGCGGGTCTCGCGGGAGGTCTCGCCCATGGCCACAGACTACGGGCCGGGCTGCGATGGCCAGCGGTCCAGTACACGCCGCGAGACGAAGCTATGCGCGGCCCCGTCGATCGGGTCGACGAACGCCAACTCGCTCGCCAGCAGCTGCAAGGGTGCAGAGAAGTCCTCGTGGTCCAGCTCCTCGTCGGGGACGACCTCCGGGTAGAGCGGATCGCCGAACAGTGGAATCCCCAAGTGCCACATGGTTGCCCGCAGTTGGTGGGTGCGACCGGTGAGCGGCTGCAGGTCGTACCGGCCCACCCCGTCCCGATCCTCGCGGAGAGTGACCACCGTGGTGGCGTTCGGTGGCGCGTCCAGATCGATGCGACAGCGCAATTCGCCCCGCGGCTTGTCCAGGTGCAGCGCAACGGTCGTCGGCTCGCGCAGCTCGCCACGCGCCGGCGCGATACCGGCATACCTCTTGCGCACCGCCCCCGAGGCGAACAACTGCTGGTACGCCCCCCGCCAGCGCTGCTCCGTCGTGCACAGCAGGACCCCGGCGGTCAGCCGGTCGAGCCGGTGGGCGGGGCTGAGTTCGGGCATCCCGAGGGCGACCCGCAGCCGGGCCGTTGCACTCTGCCGGATATGGCGTCCGCGCGGGGCGGTCGCCAGGAAGTGCGGCTTGTCCACGACGACGATCCGCTCGTCCCGGTGCAGGACGACGATCTCGAAGGGGACCTCCACCTCGGGTGCGAAATCACGATGCAGCCACACCACCGACCGGGGAACGAAGGGACTGTCCGCGGTCATCACCGCCCCGCCCGGCCCCACGATCTGCCCGGCGGCGAGGAGCGCGTCGATGCCGTCCGCGCCGAGTGAGGGGATGCGCTCGATCAGGTGATCTCTGACCGTATGCCATGGGCCGCCCTGGGGCATCCGAATCCGTACCGCATCCACGCCGTCGCGCTGGGGCAGCGGCGAGCGAGGAGTCGGCCCGCGCGGACTCACGCGTCGTCGAGAGCGGCCTCGTGGACGAGGACCGCGATTTGGACGCGGTTGTCCATCCCGAGTTTGGTGAACAGTCGGGTGATGTGCGCCTTCACCGTGGCGACGCTCAGGTAGAACTCGGCGGCGATCTCGGCATTGGACCGACCGGCCCCGATCGCCTTGGCGACGTCGAGCTCCCGTTCGGTCAACTGGGCCAACTGGTTGCGCGCCCTGGTCGTTCGCGGATCGACCCCGGCGGAGGTCGCCGTCGTGATGATCTGGGCGAGGACCTTGGGGGACAGGATGGGCTCGCCATCGGCTACCTTGCGGATGGCCTCCACGATCTGCGCCGGTGGGGTGTCCTTGAGGAGGAATCCGCTGGCACCGGACCGCAGCGCCGTCAGCACCTGTTGATCGGTGTCGAAGGTGGTCAGCACGATCACCTTGGGGGAGTTGGGTGTTCGGGCGATCCGAGCGGTCGCCTCCAGGCCGTCGAGCGTCGGCATTCGGATGTCCATGAGGATCACATCCGGCTGGAGGCGGCGGGCGGCCTCAATGCCCTCGACGCCGTCGCCCGCCTCACCCACGACGGTCAGACTGCGATCCCCGCCCAGGATGAGCCGCAGGCCGGCGCGCACGAGCGGGTCGTCGTCGACGATGAGCACCCCGATGCGTTGCGCGCTCGTGTCGTCGGCTGGCGGCGTGGCCGACTGGTCGTTGCTCATCGTGCATCCTCCCCGAGGGCTGCGTGGGTCGGCCCGCCGGCACCAAGCGGATCCTGCGGCCACGGTAGCCGAGCCACGAGTTCGAACTGTCCGTCGGGGGTGACCTGATGCTCCAGCGTGCCGCCGGTGAGCACGGCGCGCTCCTTCAGTCCGACGAGCCCGAGCCGACTGCCCGGTATGCCGGTGGCCGGCTGGCGACTGAGCGGATTGGCGATGCGCACGGTCAAGTCGGCACCCGGCATACCGGCCAGAGCAAGGGAAACGCGAGAGCCGGGGGCATGTTTGCGGGCGTTGGTGAACGCCTCCTGGACGATCCGGTAGGCGCTGCGGCCCAGCGCCATCGGGAGGCGCTCGCGCCCGTGGACGTCGTCGGCGAAGTCGATGGTCATCCCGTTGGCGACGCAATCGTCGACGAGGCCCGGGATGTCGCCGAGCGTGGGCTGAGGCGGTTCCGGCACCGAACCCGAGGAGTCGGTCGGGCCCGAGACGGGGGTGGACCGCAGCACGCCGAGGACCCCGCGCAGGTCGGTCAGGGCCTGATGGGCGTACTCGCGGATCACCCCGGCCGCCTCCCGCGATTCAGCGCCGTCCAGGTCCTCGCGGTACTCCATGGCTCCGGCGTGCATGGCGATGACGGAGATCCGATGGGCCAGGACGTCGTGCATCTCCCGGGCGATCCGGGCGCGCTCCTCCTGCTGGGCCCGCTCGGCGAGATGCTGCTGCTCGCGTTCGGCCGTCGCCACGTCGTCCTTGAGTGAGGCGACGAGTTCGCGGTTCGTGCCGATGTAGAAGCCGGTGGCCACCACGGTGGCGATGACGAGCAGCATCGCGGCCACCGTGATGCCGACCACCCACAGCGGCACGATGCCGAGAACCGCGAGATCCGGGGCGGCTCGGCGGGCCTGCAGGGCCAGGGGCAGCACGCCCATCGGGATGACCTCGCGCCAGCGGCGCCGCGTGGCCAGGGACACCATGGCGATCGCCCAGGCGCCGGCCACCGATTGCGACCAGTACGACCCGATCGACAACAGGGTGGCCACCGCGAGCGGCCACCGTCGGCGGAAGGCCATCACGACCAGGCCGGCCACGCCGATGCCCAGATCCAGCCACAGGTAGAAGGCCCGGTTCTCGATGCGGTCTCGGGCCGCCATGGTCGCGGCCGTGATGGCCTCCTGCTCCTGCGGGGACAGCGACGGCATCGACGGCGCCGTTGTCGGCATCGGCGTCGTCGTGGGTTTCGGCGCCGTCGTGGGCATGGAGGCCGGCCCGGAGGGGCGCGTGGTCACGCCGGTGGGGGCCGTGGTCGTGGGGGCCGCGCTGGACGTGGGTCCGCCGTTGAGGATCGCCTCGGTGTCGCCGAGCGAGGCGTTCGTGCCCGCCGAGATCACCAGGGTCACCGCGATCGGCACCAGGGCGAGCAGATACCTCCAGATATGCCCCCACGGCTTGATGGGAGGCGGCGGAAATCGCGGGTGCCACCGGTGCATAGCCACACCCTAGGGATACCTGCGGCCGGTGTGACGTAACCCGGAGTCGATGCCGACTGCGACCAAGGTCGCAGTCACCGCGAGGGGAACCAGCCCGCGGGTTGATGCGTGGTCCCGGGTGGTGGGCATCGAATGGAGTCATGATCACCGTGACCCACCTGAGCAAACGATTCGGCGACGTCCTCGCCCTCGACGACGTGACCTTCACCGCAGCGCCCGGGCGAGTCGTCGGCTTCCTCGGCCCGAACGGGGCCGGCAAGACCACCGCGCTGCGCATCCTCACCGGACTCTCCCACCCGACCTCGGGAACGGCGAACGTCCTCGGGAACCGGTATGCCGACCTGCCCAACCCGGGGCGCCATGTCGGCGTCCTCCTGGACGCCTCGGCGCAGCACCCGGGCCGGACCGGCCGAGAGGTGCTGCGGCTCGGCGCGATGACGATGGGGCTGCCCGGCACCCGGGTGGACGACATGCTCGCGGTCGTCGGCCTGAGCGATGCCGAGGCGGGCAAACGGGTGGGGACCTACTCCCTGGGCATGCGCCAACGTCTCGGCATCGCCCACGCCCTGCTCGGCGACCCGTCCGTCCTCGTCCTCGACGAGCCCGCCAACGGCCTGGATCCCCAGGGCATCCACTGGATGCGCGGGCTGCTGCGGGCCTTCGCCGACGAGGGCGGGACCGTCCTGCTCTCCTCCCACCTGCTGGCCGAGATCCAGCAGATCGCCGACGAACTCGTGGTCATCGGTCACGGCCGGATCGTCGCCGCCGGTCCGCTGACCGACCTTCTCGGCTCGGCCGAACAACTGGTCCGCAGCACCGACGACGCGCGGCTCGCCGACGCCCTTGCCCGCGCGGGACATCGCGCACAGATCCAGCCGGACGGTGGCATACGCACCGACGCCCCACGCGAGGAGATCGCCGCCCTGGCCCTGGCCGACCAGATCCCGGTCGTCGAACTGACGGCCGTCCGCGTCGACCTCGAAGACGTGTTCCTCTCTCTCACCGCGGACAGCTCCCGCGGGACCTCGACGACCAAGGTTGCCTGACATGACCATCTCCGACGTGACGCCGCACACCGCCACCCGAATCCGCACCTCACCGACCCCCACGCCGGACACCGACGGCGCCGGCGTCCCGATGCTCCGGCTGGTTCGAGTCGAACTCCGCAAGCTCGTCGATACCCGCTCCGGGCTCTGGCTCGGCGTGGCCATCGTCGGGATCGCGGTCCTGATCGACGGACTCCTCCTCGTCTTCGGCACCGCCGAGGACCTGGGGCTGCGCACCTTCCTGGGAGCCACCAGCACCGGACTCAACCTCCTCTTGCCGATCCTTGGGATCCTCACCGCCACAACGGAGTTCACCCAGCGGACCGGACTCGTCACCTTTGCCCTGGAGCCGAGACGAGGCCGGATGTATGCCGCCAAGAGTCTGGCCGCCGTGCTGCTCGGGACGGCCGCCTCGGTTCTCGTCGCCGTGGTCGCCGCCGGGCTGACCGCCGTCGTCGCGGCCCGCCAGCCTCAGGTCGACCACTGGGATCTGCCGGCCGTCAAGGTCCTCGCCTTCCTCGGCGTCAATGCGCTGCTCGTCCTCATCGGTGTCGGGTTCGGCATGCTCATCGGCAACACCGCCGCCGCCGTGGTCGCCATCGTCGCGCTGCCGATGCTCTACACGATGCTCGGCGCGGCCTGGAGCGCCTTCGAACCCATCGCGCGCTGGACCGACATCAACCGGGCGACGACCCGGATCATGTCCGACACCGCGCTGACCGGCCAGCACTGGGCCCAACTCCTCGTCTCGATCCTCGTCTGGGTCGCTCTGCCGGTCGTGGCGGGGATGTTCCGGATCCAGCGGGCCGAGGTGCGCTGACCCGCAGGCTCATCTGGACGACGCTTCACCCGGAAGCGGCTCCGCGCGACCTCGGGGGGTCGCGTGGACCTGCTGCGTCCCCGGTAGGCTTCCGGCGCCGCCCGGATCCGCCCGGGCGGCGAAGCCACAAAGGCGGGAGGCGCAGATGAGCGTGCCGCCGCTGCGCACGCGTCGGCTCCTCCTCGACCCACTGGAGCCGGAGCGGGATGCCGCCGACCTTCTTGCCCTGTATGCCGACTCGCGGTTCGGCGCCCGGCTGGCCTCGGGGGCGCACGACGGTGTCGAGTCCAAGCTGGCCTATCTGCGGGTCTTCGAGGATCTACCCGAGGGGCAGGGCGGCTGGGTCGCCCGAGCAGTCGGCGATCCAACGGGACGGGTGATCGGCCGGTTCTCGTTACGGCCCTGGCGTCATGCCGGCCCCGGCGATCCGTTGGAGGTGGGCTGGTTCCTCGTCGTCGACCAGTGGGGCCGGGGACTGGCGGCGGAGGGTATGCGGGCCGTGCTCCGGTACGCCTGGCTCGAGTGTGGCCAAGACCGGGTGATCGCCCTGGTCCGCCACGACAACGAGCGCAGTCGGTCGCTGGCTCTGCGGCTGGGTGGCGTGGTGACGAGTGAGGGCACCTGGTACGGCCCCGAACCAGCGCTGCGCTACGACCTCGCGCTGCCGCGGCTGCGCGCCGCGCGGATCGAGGACGCCGTCGCGATGCACCGGGTGTGGTGCCGGGCCAACGACACGAGGAATCCGGCCCGCGCACCCATCCCGACCACGGTGGAACAGGTCCGTGCCCGGATTCGCGATGCCATCAGCGCCGTCGTCGTCGAGCAGGCCGGCCACGTGGTCGGTAGCGGTGTGCTCGGTGAGGTGACTCGCGGACCCAGTTCGGCCGACGGTTTCGTGGCGCTCGTCGCGACCACGCCCGAGCGCCAGGGCTGGGGCATCGCCGACGCCGTCATGGGCGAACTGCTGGCCACGGCCGATGCCGCGAACCGGTCGCTGGAGTTGTTCGTCGCCGAGGGCAACGACCGCGCCGCCGCGCTGTACCGGCGGCACGGCTTCCGGGCCACCGGCGAGCTGCGGCTCAGTCCGTCGGGCGAGGTGTCGGCGGTCATGGTGCGCAGCCTCTAGAATGGTGCGGAATCCCCAGGGCCTGACCGGGTGCTGCACGCCCGGCGTCGCCCCACGCGACCGGCATACCACCTGGCATACCACCAGGCATAGCACCAGGCATCCCCCAGGCAGACCCACGGCATACTCCCCGCAACGAAAGCGAACCAGTGGCAACGACGAACGACCTTAAGAACGGCATGGTCCTCAACCTCGACAACCAGCTGTGGCAGGTCGTCGAGTTCCAGCACGTCAAGCCCGGCAAGGGCCCGGCGTTCGTGCGCACCAAGCTCAAGGCGGTGCTGAGCGGCAAGGTCGTCGACAAGACCTTCAACGCCGGCACCAAGGTCGAGACGGCCAATGTCGACAAGCGGACGATGCAGTACCTCTACAAGGACGGGTCCGACTTCGTCTTCATGGACACCGACACCTACGACCAGCTCCACGTCGGGGAGGCCGTTGTCGGCACCGCGTCGAACTACATGCTGGAGAACCAAAACGCGATCGTGGCCACCCACGAGGGCGCCCCGCTCTACGTCGAACTGCCCGCCGCGGTCACCCTCGAGGTGACCTTCACCGAGCCGGGCCTGCAGGGCGACCGGGCCACCGGCGGCACCAAGCCGGCCACCGTCGAGACCGGCGCGCAGATCCAGGTTCCGCTGTTCATCGAGACCGGCAACCGGATCAAGGTCGACACCCGCGACGGTTCGTACCTCGGCCGGGTCAACGACTGATCCTGCCGAGTCTCCGAAGACCTCCGTAGAGCCCCGCCGTGGCCGCGCGCACCAAGGCACGCAAGCGGGCCCTCGACGTCCTCTTCGAGGCCGACCAACGCGGCCTGAACGCCGAACGGCTGCTCGACCAGCGGCTCGGGACGCCGGAGGACCCGGCGGGCCGCAACCCGTACACCGCCGAACTCGTCCGCGGGGTCATCGCCCACTGGGTTCAACTCAACGACGCGCTCGCGACCTACTCCCAGGGCTGGACGATCGATCGAATGCCGGCCGTGGACCGGTGCGCGCTGCGCCTCGGGGCGTACGAGGTGCTCTACCGCGACGACGTCCCGGACGCCGTCGCCATCGCCGAGGCCGTCGCCCTGGTCAAGGACCTCTCCACCGCGGAGTCGCCGGCCTTCGTCAACGGTCTTCTCGCCCGGATCTCGGAGATCAAAGCCACACTGGTCTGATGTCGCGCGACTCGGATTCGGTCGGGTCCGGGATGCTGGCAGCGCATTTCCGTCAGCACTTCGGGTACCGGGACCACCTCTACGGCATCCTGCTGGCCGCGTTGGCCGATGACCTGGAGGCGGGCGGCCCCACCGCCGGCATCTGCCGCGACCAGTTGCGGGCGACGCGGGCCGACGCCGTCCAGCTGCGGCTGCTCGCCGGCATCTTCGAGTTCGTCCTGGCCGGCGAGGCTCCCGAGCTCACCCGCCTCTACCCGTGCCTGGGCGGGTATGCCGATCCGCACGACGCGTGGGCGAGCGTACGTCCCGTGCTGGCTCGCCATCCCGAGGCCCTGCGGCAGGCCCTGGCGAGTCCGCCGCAGACCAACGAGGTGGGCCGGTCCGCCTGCCTCGCGGTGGGCCTGTTCGCCGCCGTCCGGGACCACGGTCTCCACCGGATCAGGCTGCTCGAACCCGGCGCTCGTCGTGCACGCGATCTCGCCCGTGGTGTGGTGCTCCACACTCATCGTCCTTGGCCTCTGGGCCGCCGC
>JBDIAR010000087.1:0-14462 GCA_039812545.1 Dermatophilaceae bacterium
GCGGCTTTCGTGGAGGAGGCACTGCGCGACGGGACGCAGGCGCTGGTCTACTGACCCGGGGTTTACAGGCCCGGGGTCGCAGGCCCGGCGTCACAGGGTAGGTGTCACAGGGCCGGTGTCAGAAGGCCGGTGTCAGAAGGCCGGTGTCAGAGGCGCGGCGTCACAGACCCGGCAGGGAGGAGAAGACGAGGAAGCCGGGGAAGCCGACCGCGGCCACCGTGGCCGCCGCCACCGACAGTTGAACCCGCTCGCCGTAGATCGTCGGCTGCGAGGAGAAGACGTGGCGGACCAGGTAGGCGACGCCGGCGATGAAGCAGGACACCGCGAAAACGGTCAGCGGCTTGTAGTCCGGCGCCCCGGCGGAGAGCATCATCCGGACCGTCAGCCCGGCGATCCCACCGAAGATCAGCGTCAGGTATGGCGCGAGGAAGCGCAGTCGACGGGTCAAGAAGAGCGGTTCGGCGAGTAGTCCGCCGGCCACCGCGGCCATCGAGACCGGGATCGCCAACGGGGCGTGGCCGGTGACCACGGTGGCGATCATCGTGGCACCCGAGGCCTGAATCACCTGGCCGCACACCGTCCCGGTCACCGATTCGACCAGCCGCGGGCGTCCCTGCCCGCGGGCGAACTCACGCAACAGCGCGAGGAACAGCGAGAGCGCCACCACCCCCGGCAGGTACGCCAGGACGGGCGAGGCACCACTCCAGGCGACGGTCGCACAGGAGGCCACTCCACAGAAGGCGACCGCGGCCCCGGCCGTCACCGGGTCCGGAAGTCGCATCAGCATGGGCCAGCCGGCGGACATCAGGACGTAGACGATCGCGAGCGCGAAGGCCACGACGCTGCCACCCACCTGGGCGGCCACCCCGACGACGAGCGCCAGGACGAACGTGGCCGACAGGGTGAGTACGCGCGGGTGGTCGGCGCGGGCGGAGGCGGTGGTGACCCAGGTGAGGACCGGGCTCTGGGCGAACGCGTCGTCGCCGAGTTTGGTGTCCTCGTCGGCGAGCTGGTCGATCGCGTCGGCCTGTCCGGCCTGTTCGGTCTCGTCGGCCTGTTCGGCCTGTCCGGTCTCGTCGGTCTGTCCGCTGGGGACGAGGTCCGCGATCTCGGTGTCGAGTTCGACCACCGACGCGCCGGAGTCCCTCACCTCCCGGGCGGGGCTGTCCTCGGGGCACGGCATACGCCTTATCCTCCCGCAAACGGAGGCAGCACCTCCACGACCGACCCGCCGATGAGATCGGCGGTGCTGCGGGGACGATCGGAGGCGCTGGATTGGGCGAGCCCGTCGACGAGGACCGTGGACACCGCGAGGACCGGCGCCAGGTCGGGGCGGGCCGCGGCGAGCCGGGCTCGCAGCTCGGCCGGGTCGGCGGGCAGGGTCTCGAACTGTTCGTCGGCGACACCGGCCGCGGCCCGGGCGGCCGCCCAGTAACGGACGGTGATCACAGGTCGGCTCCCTTCTCCTCATGCCGGACGAGTCATTCACCGGCATGCTCCCACATGAGGGGCACAGCGGGCAGGGTTGGCGGTGCTCGCGTCCGATGTCCCGGCTCGGCGACCCGGGCTCCGGTTCTCTATCCTGTTGACGTGGCGACAATCCTGCTGCTCACCAACACCATGGCGCCCAGCGCCGAGGTGCTCCCGGCATTGGGCCTGCTCAGCCACCACATCCGGGTGGCCCCACCCGAACCCGGCGCGCTGATCGACGCCCCGGCCAGGGACATCGTCATCATCGACGCCCGACGCGACCTGGCCGCCGCCCGGTCGCTGGCCCGGATGGTCCGGTTGACCGGGCTGTCGGCCGGGTTGATCGCCGTGCTCACCGAGGGCGGGATGGCGGCGGTGACCCCCGACTGGGGCGTCGACGACGTCCTGCTCGACACCGCCGGGCCGGCCGAGGTGGAGGCCCGGATCCGGCTGGCGATCGGCCGGGCGGCCGAGAAGGGGTTCGAACTGGACGCACCCATCGAGGCCGGCGATCTGGTCATCGACGAGTCGGCATACTCGGCGAAGGTCCGCGGACGCAGTCTCGACCTGACCTACAAGGAGTTCGAACTCCTGAAGTACCTCGCCCAACACCCGGGTCGGGTGTTCACCCGGGAGCAACTCCTGCAAGAGGTGTGGGGCTACGACTACTTCGGCGGAACCCGCACCGTCGATGTCCACGTCCGGCGGCTGCGCGCCAAGCTCGGCGCCGAACACGAGGTCCTCATCGGGACGGTCCGCAACGTCGGTTACCGGTTCGCGCGCGAGACCAGCACCGTCTCCTGAACCGCCCGTGTCCTGGGCGGAGATCGCTGTGGCACTCGGGGTCGCCAAACAAGCCGCGCACCGCAAGTACGGCGGCTCGCGATTCAGCCGGGTCTGACCAGCGCCCCGCCGCGTCCCCACTCCTCGACTCACCGCCCCGGGTGAGCGCCGCCGAACCCGACGGCCGCTCACCCGGTGTCGACTCAGCTACCCGAAATCCGAGACGGGACCACCGGCGTGTACGGCGACACCGTCGGCAGGTATGCCGCGAAGGCGTCGATGTCCAGACCGCCGAAGTACTTGTTCGTCCCCGACCGGAACGCCGCGAACCCGTCCCCGCCGTCGGAGAGGAAGTTGTTCGTGACGACCCGGTAGGTGGCGGCCTTGTCGACGGGCGTCCCGCCGATGGCGACCGACCCGTCGACGACCCCGGCGCCCGAGCGGGTGTACGTGAAGCCCTTGCTCACCTGGAGAACCTTCGGGGACGCCGCGTTGCCGCCGGTGTACTGCTGGCCGAGCAGGTCGTAGATCTGCTGCCCGGTCAGGTCCATCGAGACCAGGTAATTGTTGAACGGCTGCACGGTGAACGCCTCGTCGAAGGTCACGTCACCGGCCGGTTCGGCATACGGGGAGTTGGTGAAGGTGAGGTCGGCCCGGATGCCGCCGGGGTTCATGAACGCGACCACCGGCTTCTTGCCCCCGGTGACCACCGACGGGTCGGCCAGTTGCGCGTCGGCGATCAGGTCCCCGAGGGCCGACTCGCCTGCGGGGTTGCCGGCGCGGGTGACGTCGGCGGTGATGTGACCGATGATCCGGCCGGCGATCGGACCGACGAGCTTCTTGTACAGCGCGATGAGTTCGGTCATCGCCGGGTCCTTGACGGTGCGGGTGACCACGAGGTTGGCGCCGGTCACCGAGGTCCGCACGACGTCCTGCGTGCGCCGGTCGTAGGTGAGTTCGAGGTCCGTGACGAGCCGCCCGAAGGACGATGCCGAGGTGACCAGCCGCGAC
The DNA here is from genome assembly GCA_039812545.1 of Dermatophilaceae bacterium. Lineage (GTDB taxonomy): Bacteria > Actinomycetota > Actinomycetes > Actinomycetales > Dermatophilaceae > JBDIAR01. The sequence continues at coordinate 3,265 of JBDIAR010000087.1, forward strand.
TTCCCGGCCGGGTCCTTCACGTCGCAGACATACGGCTGGTGGGTGTGCCCGGAGATCACGACGTCGATGGCCGGGTCGAGCTTGGCCGCGATCGGCAGGATCGGCGAACTCGGGTCGAGCGTCCCGCCGCCACCGCAGGTGTAGTCGTATGCCGGGTTGACCTGGTAGGTCTTGCCCTGGAAGGTCCACGGGACCCGGTTGGGAGTGCCGCCCTGGTGGATCAGCACGACGATGGCGTTGACGCCCTTCTTGCGCAGCACCGGGACCAGCCGGTTGGCCGTGGCCACCTCGTCGTCGAACTCCAGCCCGGCCACGCCGCTGGCCGTCACGATCGTGGGCGTCTCCTTCAGGGTCATCCCGATGAACCCGATCTTGGCGCCGTTGAACTTCTTGATCGCGTATGCCGGGAGCACCGTCTTCTTCGTGCTCGCGTAGCGGACGTTGGCGGCCAGGTAGGCGAAGTCGGCCCCGGTGAACTCGTGCGCGGCACAGGAGTTCTGGTTATCAGCGCCGTCACCGTCGTCGATGCACCCGCCGCGGGCCAGGCGCTGGAGCTCCTGGTAACCCTCGTCGAACTCGTGGTTGCCGACCGCGGAGGCGAACAGGCCGAGCTTGTTCATCGCCTCGACGGTCGGCTCGTCGTGGAACGCGGCCGACAGCAACGGGCTGGCGCCCACCAGGTCGCCGGCGGCCACCGTCACCGAATTGGGATGGCCCTTGCGGGCCTGGGTCAGGGTAGAGGACAGGTATTCGACGCCGCCGGCCGGAGTCGTGGTGTCCACCGGCGCCCCCGTGACCGGGTTCAGCCCGGTGGGTAGTCCGGAGACGACCGTGCCGCTCGACCCGCTCGGGGGTTCGAGATTGCCGTGGAAGTCGTTGAAGGCCAAGATCTGGATCGGCAACGTCGGACCGTTCGAGCTGTGCTGCTTGTCCGGGTGGTGCTTGTCGTCGCCGCCGCGCGACGAGGCCGCCGAACTGTTCCCCGCCGCGACGGTCAGCGTCGCGCCCAGGCAGGCCGCGGCCCCCAGGACCGCGACGACGCGCCGACCGGCGCGCTTGGTGATTGCGGACATCCGTACTCCTACTCGCCGTGGTGACCCGCCGCGAACCGGCGCATTGGCGCAGGCTACTCCGCCGGGCCGACAGGGTGGTCGCCGCAGGGTCGCCGGATCGTCGACCTTCTGGTGAACTTCTTCCCATGTCCGAACCCGACTCCGGCCATCCGCGCATCGCCGAGCCGCGGATCGGCGCACTCGCCGCCGCCGAGACCGCGGCGATCCGCCGGGCTGTCCGAGCGACGGCCGCCCACGACGGGGTCGAACCGCTTTCCGAGCAGTTCCTCCTCGCCCTGGACGGCACCGATCCCCGGACCACCCACGTCCTGGCCTGGGGCCCGACGCCCGACGGCATCGGAGTGCTCGGCTACGCACAAGCCCACCCCACCCCCGAGGGGCCCGCGGGCGAACTCTTCGTCGCCCCACACGCCCGCCGTCGCGGACTGGGTCGGCGCCTCCTGTCGGCCCTGCCGGTGGGCGTGCGGGTGTGGGCCCACGGTCCGGTCCCGGGGGCCGCCGAGTTCGCCGAGGCCGTCGGCTGCGTCGCCGTCCGCGGTCTGGACCTGATGCGCCGGCCCGCGACGCCACCGCCGCCAGTCGTGCCACCGGTGCCCGAATTCACGGTCCGCACCTTCGTCCCGGGTCTCGACGAGGGGGCCTGGCTCGCGGCCAACGCCGCCGCCTTCGCCGGACATCCGGAACAAGGCGCGCTGACCCTGGCCGACCTGCGGGACCGTCAGGCGCAACCCTGGTTCGACCCGGCCGGTTTCTTCCTCGTCCACCCCCTTGACGAATCCCTCGACGACCCCGCCCACCCCGGGAACCCGCCCATCGCGGCCTTCCACTGGACCAAACGCCCCCCGGGAGACCCGGTGGGCGAGGTATACGCGGTCGGCGTCGTCCCGGCATACCAGGGACGCGGCCTGGGCCGCTGGATCACGGCGATCGGCGTCGACCACCTCATCGCCGCGGGCGTCGAGGCGATCGAACTGTACGTCGAGTCGGACAACCTACCGGCCCAGCGGACTTACGCAGCGTTGGGTTTTCGCGTCGTCGCCACGCATGTGATGTATGCCGGTGTGATGTATGCCGGGGCGAACTCTGGCAGCATCGGACCATGACCGCCATGCATGCCGGACGGGTCGACGACCCGGCGCAGCTGGGCGTCGACGCCGGACCGACCCCCATCCCCGTGGATGCCGCGCCGGATCCGTTGGCGATGCCGTCGATCGCGAGCGCCGTCCCCCGGTCGCCGCTGTCCCGGCCGCGTGCGGCCAACGGCCAGTTCGTCAAGGTCCCCGGGCCCGCCGACCCGGAGACCGACGACGAACTCCCGGAGGACCGGTTCCTCGAACGCGAACTGAGTTGGCTGCAGTTCAACGAGCGGGTCATGCAGTTGGCGATGGACGAAACCCTGCCGTTGCTGGAACGCGTGCGCTTCCTCGCCATTTTCGCCAGCAACCTCGACGAGTTCTTCATGGTCCGGGTGGCCGGTCTGAAGCGACGGATCGCGACCGGCCTGGCGATCCGGTCGGCCAGCGGCCTGGAGCCCCGCGACCTGATGGACCAGATCCTGGCGGCCAGCCAGGAACTCGTCCGGCTGCACGCATACGTGTTCACCAGCGACGTCCGCCCGGCGCTGGAAGAGCACGGCATCGTCATCTTGCGGTGGGACGAGTTGTCCGAGGAGGAGCGCGCGCCGCTGGGCGTGCTATTCCGCGAGCAGGTGTTCCCGGTGTTGACGCCGTTGGCGGTCGACCCGTCCCACCCCTTCCCGTACATCTCCGGGCTCTCCTTGAATCTGGCCGTGCTGCTGGTCAATCCGCGCTCGGGTACCCAGCACTTCGCCCGGGTCAAGGTTCCCCCGAACCTGCCGCGGTTCGTCCAGATCGGACTCGACGCGGCGCCGGCCCACGAGGGCACGCTCTACCGGTTCGTGGCCATCGAGGACGTCATCGCCGCGCACCTGGACATGCTCTTCCCCGGCATGGAGATCCACGAGCACTTCTCGTTCCGGGTGACCCGCAACGAGGACCTCGAGGTCGAGGAGGACGACGCGGAGAACCTCCTCACGGCGATCGAGAAGGAACTCACCCGGCGCCGGTTCGGCCCACCCGTGCGGTTGGAGATCGAACGCGACGTCGACGACCTGGTCCTGGACATGTTGACCCGCGAGCTCGGCATCGGCGGCGCCGAGGTCTACCGCCTGCCGCGTCCCTTGGATCTGCGCGGTCTCAACGTCATCGCCGATCTGTCGCTGACCGACCTGCACTATCCCCCGTTCGTCGCCCGCACCCATCCCGAACTCGCGCCGAACGAGTCGAGCAAACCCAGCGACCTGCTCAAGGCGATGCGCGGCAAGGACATCTTGCTGCAGCATCCGTACGACTCGTTCTCCACCTCGGTGCAGGCCTTCCTCTCGCAGGCCGCCAACGACCCGCGGGTGCTCGCCATCAAGCAGACCCTCTATCGCACCAGCGGCGACTCCCCGATCATCGACGCCCTCATCGAGGCCGCCGAGTCCGGCAAACAGGTCCTGGCCGTCGTGGAGATCAAGGCCCGCTTCGACGAGGTCGCCAATATCTCCTGGGCGCGCAAGCTCGAAGAGGCCGGCGTGCACGTCGTCTACGGCATGGTCGGCCTGAAGACCCACGCCAAACTCTGCCTGGTCGTCCGGCAGGAGTCCGAGGGCCTGGTCCGCTACTGCCACATCGGGACCGGCAACTACAACCCGAAGACCGCCCGGCTCTACGAGGACTTCGGCATCCTCACCACCGACCCGCAGGTCGGCGAGGACATGACCCGGCTGTTCAACCTGCTGTCCGGTTTCGCGCCGCGCTCGCGGTTCCGCCGACTGCTCGTCGCGCCGCGCACCTGCCGCAGCGGTCTGCTCGAACTCATCGACGCCGAGGTCGAGTGGCACCGCCAGACCGGTCGCGGCCACATCCAGTTCAAGATGAACTCGATCGTCGACGAGGCCCTGATCGACGCGTTGTACCGCGCCTCCCAGGCCGGGGTGCGCGTCGACATCTGGGTCCGCGGGATCTGCGCGATCCGCCCCGGCGTGCCGGGATTGAGCGACAACGTCCACGTCCGCTCGATCCTCGGACGCTTCCTCGAACACTCCCGGCTGTTCTGGTTCGACCACGGCGGGGATCCGCAGGTCTACATCGGCAGCGCCGACCTCATGCACCGCAACCTCGACCGGCGGGTGGAGGCACTGGTCCGGCTGACCGACCCCAGCCACATCAAGGAGCTGCGCGAGCTGCTCGCGGTCGCGATGTCGGACAAGACGTCCCGTTGGGAGTTGGGTCCGGATGGCCGGTGGACTCGCCATCATCTGGACGACGAGGGTATGCCGTTGCTCGACCTCCACGTCGTCATGATCGAGCGGCACGCCGCGCGGCGCCGCAAGTCCCGGCGCCGCTGACCTCATGGCCGACCAGCCCTCGACCGCGCCGATCCTCGCCGCGGGCACCGTGCCCTGGCGTCGTCGCCGGGGAGCCTTGGAGGTGGCGATCGTCCACCGTCCCAAGTACGACGACTGGTCCTGGCCCAAGGGCAAACTCGATCCCGGCGAGCTGGCTCCCGTCGCGGCGGCCCGCGAGACCCTGGAGGAAACCGGGCTGGCCGTCCAGTTGGGCCGGGCCCTGACGCCCGCGGCATACACGGTCCTGGATCGAGGCGGCCGGCCGGCCCAGAAGGTCGTCGCGTACTGGGCGGCCGAGATCGTCGGCGGCCCCGGGACCCTGGTCAACGAGATCGACGCGGTCGTCTGGCTCGACCCGACCGCGGCCTGGACCCGGTTGGACTACGCCCGGGACCGCGACCAATTGCGCGACGTCGTGCGCGCCGGTCGGGAGGGGACCTTGTCGACCTGGCCACTGGTCGTCGTCCGGCACGCCAAGGCGGTCTCGCGCGGCAACTTCTCCGGCAAGGACGACCGCAAGCGACCGTTGGACGCGGTGGGGCGGGCGCAGGCCGAGGGGCTCGTACCGCTGCTGCACGCCTTCGGGGTACGCCGGCTGGTGTCGTCCAGTTCGGTCCGCTGCGTCGACACCCTGCGCCCGTATGCCGCCGCCCGCGGGCTCCCGCTGGTGAAGAAGGACGACCTGACGGAGGAGGCCTTCGCCGCCGAACCGCACCGGGTGGCCCGCCAGGTGCGGCGGCTGCTCGACCGTGGGCGGCCGGTCGCGGTCTGCGGCCACGGTCCGGTGCTGCCGGAGATGCTCGCCGAGATCGGACGCTGCGTGCCGGCGTCGACCGCCCCGCCCGCCGACGAGACCGGCGCCACGCCGGAACCGGCCGGGCCGGGGGCGGTCATCGGCGAAGCCGTGGACCTGGGCTTGTCCAAGGGCGAGATCTTGGTATGCCATGTCCGCGAGGGTGCTCATCCGAGCGTGGTGGCGGCCGAACGCCACGGACCACCGGCCATCGCCCCCGCCTGAAGGCGGGTGCCGGAGCCCGGCGCCTCCCGATGTCGAATCGTCGCCTGCGGTTCATCACGCGTTCACCCGCCAGAGACGTCCCGTCATCCGAGATCCCTACCGTGTCGGGCAGGATGCCCCACACCGGTGGCAATCGCGACCAACAGGGCATCCGACGACTCACCCATCGACATCACAGGAGAGGGACTACCTCGTGACTGTTTCTCGCATCAGCGCCCTGACGGCGATCGCCGTGACCGGGGCGCTCGCGTTGACCGCCTGCGCCTCGGAGAGCAAGACGCCCACGACCAACGCCGGCAACGGCACGTCGGCCTCGAGCGGCACGTCGGGCAGCACCGGCAGCGGCGCCGTCGACTGCTTCACCGGCGAGTTGAAGCCCGAGGGTTCCTCGGCGCAGAAGAACGCCATCGACGAGGCCATCGCCTCCTACGGAGAGCAGTGCAAGTCCGCCAAGATCAACTACAACTCCTCCGGATCCGGCACCGGCATCAAGCAGTTCATCGCGGGCCAGGCCAGCTGGGCGGGTTCTGACTCGGCGCTGAAGACCGAGGGCAAGAACGGTGGGAAGTCCGAGGTCGCTCAGGCCGAGGCGGCCTGCGGCAGCCCCGCCTGGAACCTGCCGATGGTGACCGGCCCGATCGCGATCGCCTACAACCTCAAGGACGTCGGCAAGCTCACGCTGACCCCCGCCGTCGCCGCCGACATCTTCGCCGGCCGCGTCAAGACCTGGAACGACCCGGCCATCGCGGCCATCAACAGCGGCGTCAACCTGCCGGCCACCCCCATCAAGGTCTTCTTCCGCGCCGAGGAATCGGGCACCACCGAGAACTTCGGCAAGTACCTCGTCGCCGCTGCCGGAGACAAGTGGCAGCTGAACGCCGACAACCCCAAGAAGTGGCCGGGCGCCGGCGAGGGCAAGGAGAAGTCGGCCGGTGTCGCCGAGGGCGTGAAGTCGACCGACGGTGGCATCACCTACGTCGAGTGGAGCTACGCCAAGGACAACAAGCTCGGCATCGCGGCCATCGACAACGGTGCCGGCGCCGTCGAGCTCACCAGTGAGTCGGTGGGCCGGGCCGTCGCGAGCGCCAAGCAGGTCGGCCAGGGCAACGACCTGGCGCTCAAGCTCGACTACGCGACCAAGCAGGCCGGGGCCTACCCGATCATCCTGGTCACCTACGAGATCGTCTGCTCCAAGAACAAGGACGCCGAACTCGGCAAGGGCATCAAGTCCTTCCTCAAGCACTTCGCCTCCGCCGACGTGCAGCAGGGCCTCGAGGAGATCGGCTACGCGCCCCTCCCCAAAGAGATGGAGGACAAGGTTCTGACCGCAATCGACGCGCTGTCCTGATCGGACACCGCTGATCGCCATGGGGTGGGGCCAATCCGGCCCCACCCCATCTCCCTTCGAGAGAAAAGGGCCATAGACGTGTCGACGTCCATCACCGGCCACTCCGCCGTGAACGCCCTGCCGGACCCCGACGGGAACGCTCAGCCCAGCGCCGACCGGGCCGGAACCGGCCGCCTGGGTGACCGTCTCTTCAGCGCCGCGGCCACCGGGTCGGGCATCTTCGTCGTCATCCTGGTCACCCTGGTGGGGCTCTTCCTGCTCGTGCAGGCCGTCCCCTCCCTGATGAACAACCAGGCGAACTTCCTCACCTCGACCGAGTGGATCCCCGCCGGTTCGGCCCCGCGGTTCGGGATCGCCGCCGTGTTGTGGGCGACGGTCGTCACCTCGGTCATCGCCATGGTCGTCGCCGTGCCACTGGGCGTCGCGGTCGCCCTGTTCATCACGCAGTACTCCCCGCCCTGGCTGGCCAAACCGGCCGCCGTCATCATCGACCTGCTCGCCGCCGTCCCCTCCATCGTCTTCGGCTTCTGGGGCCTCTCGGTCGCCGGGCAGTACTTCCAGCCGATCATGGAGTTCGTCTCTCGGAGCCTCGGGTTCATCCCGTTCTTCAAGGACGTCGGGTTCAGCGCAAAGTCGACGCTCGCCTTTGCCGGCGTGATCCTCGCCTTCATGATCCTGCCGATCATCACCGCGATCTCCCGCGAGGTCTTCCAGCAGGTGCCGACGGCCCACAAGGAGGGCGCCCTGGCCCTCGGAGCCACCAAATGGGAGATGATCCGCGTCGCCGTCCTGCCCTTCGGCAAGCCCGGCGTCATCAGCGGAGCCATGCTGGGTCTCGGCCGGGCCCTCGGCGAGACCCTGGCCGTGATGATCCTGCTGTCGACGCTGAACTCGTCGGCCCCGTGGACCTGGTCGATCTTCAACGGCGGCGAGACCTTCGCCTCCAAGATCGCCCTCAACGCCGGCGAGTTCGACACCCCGCAGAAGACCGGCGCCTTCATCGCCGCCGGCCTGGTGCTCTTCGTCCTCACCTTCGTCGTCAACTCGATCGCGCGCACCGTGATCAACCGCAGGAAGGCCTTCACCGAATGAGCACCGCGATCCAGCTGGGCGAGGAGGAGGCCCGCACGCGCGCCGGTTCAGGCCCCGATCTGGGCGGCAAGTCGGGCGGCCGGGCCGCCCGGGACCAGTTGGCCCGCATCGTCATGTGGTCGGCCTTCCTCTTCGCCTGCATCCCCCTGGTGTGGATTCTCGTGAGCACCATCGTCAAGGGCGGCCACATGCTTGTGTCCATCGACTGGTGGACGAAGTCGCAAAACGGCATCACCGCCCGGCGGGTCGGTGGCGGCGCGATCCACGCCATCCAGGGCACCCTGCTCCAGGGCTTCGTCACCGCCGCGATGTCGGTGCCCATCGGCGTCTTCACGGCGGTCTATCTCGTCGAATACGGGCGGGGACGCCTGGCCAAGGCCGTCTCCTTCATGGTCGACATCCTCACCGGGGTTCCCTCGATCGTCGCCGGCCTGTTCATCTACGCGCTGTGGGTGACGACCTTCGGGTGGGACCGGGTGCCTTTCGCGGTCACCCTGGCGCTCGTACTGCTCATGATCCCGACGATCGTGCGCTCCACAGAGGAGATGCTCAAACTCGTCCCCAACGAGTTGCGCGAGGCGTCCTACGCCCTCGGGGTGCCGAAGTGGAAGACCATCGTGAAGGTCGTCCTGCCGACCGCCTTCTCCGGCATCGTCACCGGGATCCTGCTGGGGCTGGCCCGCGTCATGGGCGAGACCGCGCCGCTGATCATCTTGGGGCCGTATGCCAAGACGATCTCCTCGGACCTCTTCGGCGGTCTCATGGGCACCCTGCCGACGATGATCAACCAGGACCGCACCGAAGCCCTCCAGCCGGCCATCGACCGCGTCTGGGGCGCCGCCCTCACCCTCATCCTCATCGTCTTCGTGCTCAACCTGCTGGGCCGCTTCCTCGGCCGCTTCAGCAAGGTGCGCTGACACGTCCCGCGACCACAGGCATACCGGACCACAGGCATACCGAAGGAATCCCAGTCACATGGCCAAGCGCATCGACGTCAAGGACCTCGACATCTTCTACGGCAACTTCAAGGCCGTCGAAGGGGTGACGATGACGGTGGAGCCCCGCTCCGTGACCGCCTTCATCGGCCCCTCCGGGTGCGGCAAGTCGACCGTGCTGCGCACCCTGAACCGGATGCACGAGGTCATTCCCGGCGGCCGTGTCTCCGGGCAGGTGCTGCTCGACAACCAGGACCTGTATGCCGGTTCGATGGATCCGGTCGCCGTGCGGCGCACCATCGGCATGGTCTTCCAGCGGCCCAACCCGTTCCCGACGATGAGCATCCGGGACAATGTGGCGGCCGGTCTGAAGCTCAACGGGATGAAGAACAAGAAGCGGCTCGACGAGGTCGTCGAGAAGGCGCTGGTCGGCGCCAACCTGTGGAACGAGGTCAAGGACCGCCTCGACCGACCCGGAGCCGGCCTGTCCGGCGGGCAGCAGCAGCGGCTCTGCATCGCGCGGGCGATCGCCGTCCAACCCCAGGTTCTGTTGATGGACGAGCCGTGCTCCGCTCTCGACCCGATCTCCACCCTCGCGATTGAGGACCTCATCAACGAACTCAAGAGCGAGTTCACCATCGTCATCGTGACGCACAATATGCAGCAGGCCGCCCGGGTCTCCGACCGAACGGCCTTCTTCAACCTCAAGGCGACCGGTCAGCCGGGCAAGCTGATCGAGATCGACGACACGAGCAAGATCTTCAACAATCCGTCGGAGAAGTCGACCGAGGACTACATCTCGGGCCGGTTCGGCTGATCCTGGTCCTCGGAGGGTCGGGGGTCTTCCGTGCCGATCCCGAGGACGGCGTCCACCTCGTCCGGGGTGAGCGGTCGCTGCACGGCGGATGCGGCCACGACGAGTTCGCCCACGAGCCGGATCTCCTCGTCGAGATCGGCGTCGCTCAGCTCGTCCCGCTGGTCGTCCCGCTGGTCGCCGGCCATTTCATCACCGTACGGGCGCGGTCGGCGTCCCGTCGTCGGAACGGCCCATGCTGGTGTCCGACGAGGCGCCGAACGGTCGGTGGGGAGTCGATCGGCCGCGGTGGCACCCACGATTTCGGCTGGGCACTCCGGCAGGTCATGATGTGGGCATGGATTCCGAGGGCCCGGCGGCATCGAGCGATGACAGGCTGTGGGTCAACGGATCCTTCGTGCACGCAGTCTGCGGCCGCTGTGGGTGGACCGGTCCGGCCAGACGGGCCGAACGCAGCGCGGTGAAGGATCTCGACCGGCATACGGGGTCGTGTCCGGGCTCCGATGCGTCGGGTCGGGAGCGCCTCTCGGCACACGGCCGCTCGTAGCGGCGAAAAATGGGACCCGGGGCTACCACGACCCGACGCGTCCCCCAGGATAGGTCAATCGAGCTGACCTGTGCGCCACAGAGCAGCACATCTGGCCAGGTCTTCTCCGGTGGCCAGCAGCCCCGAGGCGCGTTGGGCGTGTTCCTCGCCGTCGCCGAGGTCGGCCCGGCCGGCTGCGACGACGCGGCAAAAGGCGGCGGCGCGTTCGAGCGCGACGGCGAGGTCGCCCTCGAAGACACCCGACAGGATCGCGTCGACCAGGTCGGTGAGCTCCCCCGGTCCGGGCGGCTCCGCCGGGCCGGCGACGGCGTGCTGGACGTCGGCGAACCGCATACCGGCGGCATACTCCCGGCTGGCGTTCACCGGATCCTCGCGCACCCACTGACGAATGGCATACAGGCGCCACAGGGCCCCGGGCAGGGACGTGGCGGGGCGCGCGGCCCACAGATCGGCGACCGTGTCGAGACCGAGTTCGTCGACGAGGGCCACGAACCGACGCGTGGTGTCCGGGTCGTGCGCCGCCCGGCCGGTGCGCACCAGGACCCGGGCGCTCTCGTGGGCGATCTCGACCTCGCGACTCGGGTCGTACCGCCCGCCCAGGGCGGCGAGTGCGTTCGGGTCGACGTAGGCCGGGCGCCGGGGGCGTTCGGTCGGCATTGCGCCACTGTATGCCAGCAGCCGCACGCTCGCCCGTCGGACGGAAGAGCCGCCGGGGTTCGGTAATCTGTCTCCCCGAGGGCCCCTAGCTCAGTTGGCAGAGCAGTGGACTTTTAATCCAACGGTCGCCGGTTCGAGCCCGGCGGGGCCCACCACGCGTCACCGCAGGTCTTGGCGTGCCCCGCTGCCGCTGACAAAATCGCCCGATGGGGCGATTTTGTCAGCCGGACGGGCCTGGGCGATCGACACTTTCGCCCGATGGGGCGATTTTGGTGGCCGGACGGGCCTGGGCGATCGACACT
>JBDIAR010000088.1:0-14331 GCA_039812545.1 Dermatophilaceae bacterium
TTCAGGTCCAATGTGTAGTTTCCAGTCCCACATCCGAGCGGCACAACCACTGAGCTGAGCACGCGAAGACAAGGAGCAGAGATGGGTGCTTGGGGCATTGGACCCTTCGACAATGATGACGCCGCCGATTTCTCGGGCGACTTCGATGATGCCTCACAGGTAGACCGGCCCGAGCTGATCCGCGACGCCCTCCAGAACGCGGTCGGCGTATGCGACTACCTCGACGTCGATGTCGCCACCATCGCCATCGCGGCGGCGGCGATCGTCGCCGCCCAGCTGCCGGGGGGTGAGCGAGTGGACACGGCATACGGACCGAAGTCCCTCTCTGATGAAGGAGGTGCGATGCTTGCGGATTTCGCGCCCCTTGCGGTGCAGGCGCTTGACCGGGTCGTCGACGAGGACTCGGAATGGCGCGAGCTGTGGCACGAGGGCAGCGACGCTGACGAGGCGCTGGAGGTCATCGCTGGTCTCAGAGCGCGGCTACTCGGGTGGCAGCCTCAGTAGGTCGCCGCAGGGAGCGTCCACCAGCGTCCCCGGGTACGTCGCGTATTCCGCGCAGCGTCCTACCGAGGTCGTCAAGGAGCGACGCGTGCGGCGTATCGCTGGCGGGCGGCTTCGCCGGATGTGCCGACGAAGGTGCCGATGGCGGCCCACGTCATGCCCGTCCCCCGCGCTAGTCGAACGGCTTCGACGATGTGTCGCTCGGCCCGGGACTGTTCAGCAACCGCGGCGCGGAGAGCATTGATGGCAGGCAAGTCGAGCTCGTCGCCGGGCTTGGGTTCGTAGTTCTCGAACCGCGCGGCGAGTTCGTCGGCGTGGGCGAGGATCTCCTCGACAGTGCGTGGCATGGTCATCACCTCAGGTACTTCTCGCGGGCACGCATCGCGTGGACGATGACGATGGCGGTGGTGCCCTGGACGTAGCCGACTTCGAGAATGAGGGCGGCCTGGTTTGCGCCGATCAGCATGGTGAACCCCTCGCCTAGATCCAGGCTCTGATCGGGTTGCGGTATGCGTGCAGGATCTCGTCCACGGATAGCCCATGCTTCAGCGCTGACTGAGCGATGAGGGGTTCGTCCACGCTTCCAAGTTACCTTGCCAGGACGGCGCTGTCGAGGACGTTGCATTCGGCGCAGCTTTCGAAGCTCGTTGACGAAGCTCAGCGCACCCACCAGCGTGTCGAGGTGACCAAGAATGGCCGGAGGGAGGCAGTGCTGCTCGCGTCGACGACTACGACTCCCTGATCGAGACCTTGGAGATCCTTGGCGACCCCGAGACGATGGCAGAGATCCGTGAGTCTGAGCGTGCCGTGGCGCGTGGCGAGGTGTACTCGCTGGATCAGGTAAGGGCAGAGATGCAGGCTCGCCGGCGCCAGTCTCGGTGATCTACCTCATCGAACGAGCGCCAGCGGCTCGGCGGGCGCTGACCGAAACGCTGCCCGAAGCTGTGGCCGCAGCGTGCTGCAACCTCCTCACCGACGTGTTGGCCGAGAACCCCCACCGGGTGGGCAAGCGGTTGCACAACGAGTTGACGGGCCGTTGGTCAGCCCGGCGCGGAGAGTTTCGGGTGATCTACGAGATCCACGAGGACCGCGTACTCGTTGGCGTGATTACGGTTCGTCACCGGCGGAATGCCTATGTGTAGCACGTCAGTCGTGTCTGAGGGTCTCGCCGGGCAACCGGTTGGAACAGCCTAAAGACGACCGCAGAGGACCACGCGGCAGCCGTGTCAAGGACATGCTCTTCGGCTACGGAACGTGTTGGAGCCCCGTTCACTTCGTAGCACGGGTGCTACGACACCGCCGTGGGCTCGGATGGTATGCAGGTCGAGCGCCTTTCGCAGCGAGAGTTGCGCAACGAATCTGGGCGGGTGTTGCGCGCGGTGGCCGAGGGCCACTCCGGCGCCCTGCAACTGGAGGCCGCGATCCGGCTGTCCGGCGTGGCACTGCGTCGGCAGGCTCATGGAGGTTGAGTTCGGCCTGGTTGAATAGCTCCATGGACGATCAGACGTCACGCGTGGTCACCGCCTCCCGGGTCATCGCCGCGCCCGCGGACCGCATCTTCGAGCTGATCGCCGATCCGGCCAAGCAGCCGCTGTGGGACGGCAACGACAATCTCGCCGAGTCGCCGGAGGGGCACCGGGTCAGGGCTGTCGGGGACGTCTTCACCATGGTCCTGACCAGCGGCTCCGTGCGAGAGAACAGGATCGTGGAGTTCGAGGAGGGGCGCCGCATCGCGTGGCTGCCCAGCGAGGTCGGCAAGCAGCCCCCGGGCCACCTGTGGCGATGGGAACTCGTACCCCACGTCGAACACGGAACGCTCGTCCGGCATACCTACGACTGGAGCGGACTCACCGACGAGACGCGGCTGGAACGGGCCAAGGCCACGACCGAGGAGCGGCTGCGCGCGTCGCTGGATCGGCTGGCCTCGATCGCCGAGGTGTGACGGGCAGGCGCGGCCGCCCGACCGGCCCGCTCAGGGCATCTCGATCTCGCCCAGCCGAGACCATTCGTCCCCCGGCGCCTGGATGCTGATGATCCGCGGCCGATCGACCAGGTAGCGCCCGAAGGTCTTCATCGCCGTGGCGAAATGCGCGCTGCCGACGTGGGCGGCGGCGCCGTCGTCGCGGAATGCCTCGACCAGGACGTACTCGTTGGGATCGTCACACGAGCGCGACCAGTCGAACCACAGGCAACCCGGCTCCGCTCGCGTGGCCGCGGTGAAGTCGGCCGTCAATTCGACGAACCGGTCGGCATACTCGGGCTTGACGTCCCACTTGACGACGATGGCAATCATGTAACCCATTGTGCCTGCTTGACACTCACGATTGCAGCAGCAGCCGGGCTCCGGCATACAGGCACAGGGCCATCACGACTCCCATGAGGAGCAGCCACGCCGCAGCGGGTACGTGCGTGACGGCCGCCAGTCGGTCGGGATCAGAGCCCGCGGCCAGGCCACGTCGCCGAGCACCCTGCAGCGCGTACAGCGACCGGGGTGCTGCGATGAGCAGGAACCAGGCCATGGCGTGCACTGCCACGAGTCGGCCGTATGCCGTGCCCCACCGGGCCAAAGCGCCGAGCGCTCCCGCAGCGAGGACCACCACGAGCAACCCGTGCCAGGTGCGGATGCACAGGAGAAGGGCGGCGATCGCCACCGCGAGGCCGATCAGCACCGGCCCCGGCCGACCGCGCCAGGCTCCCCAGGCCAGCATGACACCGAGGACCGCAGGCCCGGGGTAGCCGGCGAAATAGGTTGCCACCACACCGAACCCGCCGGCTCGTCCCCGCGTCACGGTCACCCCGGAATGGTCGCGGTGCAGCCGCACCGCCTCGACGGAACGCCCACTCAACAGTCCGACGAGGACGTGAGACCCTTCGTGCACCAGGGTCACGGCGTGGTGGCATACCCGCCACAACCACGGCGTCCAGCACGCCACCAGGACGACGGCCGCCACGATCAGCGACCGCAGCCCAAGAGGAGTCACTCGGCAACGATACGGGCCGCCAACATCGCGAGAACGAAGACGATCGCCCCGGCCAGCGCGGAGTACGAGGCCGCCACCAGCAGCGTGACACCCGTCGCGACCAAAACGACGCCGAGCGTCAGCTCCAGAATCACCAGCACGGCCAGCGCGACGGCCGTCCGGCGGGTCGACGGCCCGTTAATCCGACGGCGCACGACGACGGCGATCACCCCGGCCGTGGCCACGGTCAGCGCCAACCGAACCCATTGCAGCCCAACCGGATCGTCGCCGGTCACCAAGCGCAACACCGGCCAGCCCATGCACCGGGAGTACGAACCTGAGCCTGCGACAACGATTCCCGTCACGTGGACGACCACCAGCGCGGACCAGGCCAGCCACTCCGGGCGATTCGCGCGGTGAACGATCGCGCGCGGGCGCCCCGACGACTCGCCGACGCGGACCGCGGCGACCGCCATCGCCGTCATCGCGACGAGCGCCGCCAACAGATCAAGGCACCCCCACGCCTTCGGCAGCCCGTGCAAGACGACGATCCGCCCGAAGACCGCCGACGCGACCGCACCCACCAGGGCAACCCAGGGCAAGGACTTCAGGTATGCCGGTGCCGCCTTCACCCGGGCCAGCGCCACACCGGCGAGCACGAGCAGCGGACCCGCAGACACCGCCACGACCCGATGGGTGAACTCGATGACCGGACTGACGTCGAAATGCGGTGCCAGCCGGTCGGGGTAACACCCCGGCCAGGTGGGGCAGGCCGCGCCCGACTCCGTCGCGCAGACGATCGAACCCATGACGAAGGCGAGGAAGGTGCACAGCGCCGCGACGCGGACGATGGTGACGGTCCGTGGCGGAATCACCGTCGTCCCTGCGGGGTCCGTGACGGCGGGTTGAGGAACGAGGGTCCTGGTCATCGGCTTCTCTTCGACGAGGCGGGGTATGCCGGCAGCTCGCCGGCGCCAACCTCGACCCTATTGACGCCGGCCCGCGCCCGCTTCCGCCATCGGCGTGAGAATGCTCACCCGGCGACGAGGACCAGTCCGCCGCGCGCCGGGATTTGCACGGTGATCGCACCCCCGGTCACGGCGACCGAGGCGCCGGTGAACGCGTCCCGGACGGCAGTCCCGTCCGGCCACGCCGAGGGAGCCTTCAGGACAGCGGTATTCGTGGACGCGCTGTTATTGACCGCGACGACGACGGTTTCCTGCGAGGTGCTCCGCGCGAAGGCGTAGGTGCCGTCGTCGGTGCCGGACAAGGTGGTGTCCCCGGTCAAGACGGTCGACACGTCACCGGTGCGCAGAGCCGGATGAGCCGATCGCAGCGCCCCCAGACGGGCGTAGTAGGAGACGAGTTGGGCATCCACCGGGCCGTAGATGCTCTGGTCGCCCGCCGCATCCGGCCACGGGTAGGGAGCCCGGTTGTAAGGGTCGTCCTCGGGACCGTTGGTGCCATTGGCTTTCGACGGCGCGTTGATCCCCGCCTCGTCGCCGTAGTAGACCATCGGGGCGCCGACGGACGTGAACTGCAGCAGCGCCGCGAGGCGCAACCGCGCTGTGGCCTGAGTCAGGCCGGTGTCGCCGGTTTCGGTGAGCACGAACATCGCCCGGTTCGTGTCGTGGGAGTCGACCAGGTTGAGCATCCCCTGTCCGGCCGCCGGCGGGTAGTCCTCCCGGATCGCGGTCAGCGCGTGGTCGAGCTGGCTCGGCGAGAGGCCCGGCAACTCGTTGGAACCGTTGTTGTCGTTGTCCTTCCATCCGACCCCGGCCCCACGGGCGAAGCCCAGCACGCTCTTGCGGAACCGGTAGTTCATCACCGAGTCCAGTTGGTCGCCCAGCAGGTAGCTCGACGCGTCCTCCCACACCTCGCCGACGAGCGGTCCGTCGGGAGCCGCCTTCTTGGCATACGGGCGCAGGTCGTGCCACCAGTCGTGCGTCAGGTCGGTCGCGACGTCGAAGCGCCACCCGGACGCGCCGGCTACGGACCAGGTGTTCATCACCGACGTGGGGGAGCGGTAGATGAAGTCCCGCACGCCCGGCGAGTCGTCCTTGAGCAGCGCGAGCGAGTCGTAGCCGAACCAGCCGTCATACGAGGTGCCGTTGCAGGGCACCACATCGTTCTTCCAGTCGAACCAACTCCGGAAGGAACTCGTCGTCGACTCGCAGCCACCGACCGTCGGCCAACGCCGATAGCGGTCGAAATACGTCGAATCCGAGGAGACGTGATTGAAGACGCCGTCGAGGATCAGGTGCATCTTGCGCTGCTTCAAGGCGGCCACGAGCCGGTCGAAAGCGGGACGCCCGCCGAGGGCGGGATCGATCTGTAGGTAGTCGTCGGTGTCGTACCGGTGGTTCGAACTGGCCGTGAAAATCGGTGTCAGATAAAGGGTGTCGACGCCGAGCCCCTTGAGGTAGTCGAGCTTGGCCGTGATCCCGTCGAGGTCGCCGCCGTAGAACTGCGTGCCGAATTGGTTCTTGTACTGGCCCTCTACCCGTGGGTCGGCGATCGCCGAGTTCCACGGCGTCCGGACGATCGGCCGCTGAGTGCCGTAGAAGACGGGGCATCCGGTCGTGGATCCCGTCACGCAGTAGTCGTTCTTGGGGTCGCCGTTTCGGAATCGATCGGGGAAGATCTGATACACCGTGGCATTGCGCAGCCACTCCGGTGTGGCGAACGCCGGGTCGTAGACCGTCAGTTGGAAGGCGTGATCGGGTTCGTCGTCCGAGGCGGCGCCCCAGCCGCCTTGGCCGAGGTTGTCGTGATCGTCGGCGTATTCGTCGGAGTACCAGTCGACGTCGTCCCCGGCCGTGACGCGGAACTTGTAGTACAGCAGACCCGGACGGGTCGTCGCGAGCTGCGCGCGCCACATCACATAGGCCGTGCCGTCCGCGGAGAGTTCCTGTTCATATGCCATGGGCTGGGTCGAGGGAGTGGTCTTCCCGGTCACCGGATCCAGCAGGTACTCGACGACGTCGACCCGGTCCACGTTGCGAGCGGCCGTCCGGAAGTGAACCGTGACAGACGTTCCGGAGCTGATTGCTCCGAACGGTGAGCGATAGGTCGGGTCGAAGCTGTTGTGGCCCAGTTCGTTCCACCGGATATCGCCAGGGCCGGGGCTGCGCGACGGGACTCCCTCGGTGGGGCCGGGGCCGGGGGAGCCGGCGGTACACGCCGCGGCAAGGACGCCGGTGGCGGTCAGGGCCACCGACAGAGCGCGCAAACGGTTGGCCTTGGCCATGTCAGCCTCCGAGTCCTTCGCTGGGACACACCGCCGGACACCGGGCCGGTTGGGTCGGTCGCTGACGAAGAGTCATCCGGGTCGCCGGTGATACCGAACGGGGCGATCCGAGCCTAGCGCTCGGGTCGCCCCGTTGCGTGGTGTCGAGGTCTCCTCGCGGGCCGGCAGGAGGCCTCGAGCACCGCCGTGTCAGGCCGGGCCGTGTCCCATCCGGTCGGTCTCCGGGTTCTCCGGGATCTGCAGATCCCCCCAGCCCTCGTTGGGCCGCACGATGAGCACCTCACTGGCGGCGTGCCGAACGACATGAGTGGCCACGGTGCCCAGGAGACGTTCCGCGATGGAGACATTGCGGTGGGCGCCGATGACGATGAGGTCGGCCTCTCGGGCCTTGGCGACCCGCAGGAGAGCCGTTCCTGGTTCGCCGTCGACGAGTTCGACGCTCGCCACCTTCGCGCCGAGTCCTTCGGCGATGGCATTGGCCTCGGCGACGACCCGGGCGGCCGCCTCTCTACCGGGGACCTGTCCGAAACTCGGATCGCCGCCCAAAGTGGCGACATTGCGGGCATCCACCCGGCGGGGCAGGTCGCTGTAGGCGCACACGATGATCAGGTCGGCGCCCTCGGTGGCGGCCAGGAACGCGGCGCGGGCCACCGTCGGCTCGGCCAGGGCCGAACCGTCGGTGCCCACGACGATGCGCTGGTACGCGTTCATCGTGCTCATGCGTGAACTCCTTCAGGAGTGAGACCGCTCTGGGACTCCGGGGTGTCCATGGCGTCGACGTCCTTGACGATCGGGGGTTCGTTGATCCACAGCATCGCCACAGCCGCGATGCCCAAGAGCACCCCGGCGAACATGATCGCCTTGCCCGGATCGCCGCCAAGGAGCGAGGAGTAGAGGTGTCCGAACGTGAGCGTCTGGATGAGCATGGGGATGACGATCATCATGTTGATGATGCCCATGTAGACCCCGTACCGGGTCGATGGGATCATCCGCACCGCCATGATGTACGGCACGCCCATGATGGATGCCCAGGCGATGCCGAGCCCGATGATCGGGATGAACAGGAGGTACTTGTTCGTCAGGTGGGGGAAGACCAGCAAGCCCACCATGGCGCACAGCAGGCAGACACAGTGCACCCATTTGGCCCCTCGTTTGCGAGCCAACGCGACCAGTGAGAAGGCGACGGAGAAGGTCACGATGTTGTACCAGCCGTTCACCAGACCGGTCCAGCCGACGGCTTCCTCGTATGCCTTGCTCTTGGTGTCTTCCGTGCCGAAGACGCTCTTGCCGATGGACAGCGACACGAACTGCCAATAGCAGGCCATGGCATACCACTGGAAGAGGTAGACGAGTGCCAACTTGCGCAGCTGGGTGGGCATCTCGACGATGGCCTCCCAGATCTCCGACACCGGATTGCCGCCCTTGCCGGACTTCTTCGCTTGGATGGCGGCGAGTTCGCTGGGAGTCGGCGGGTCCTCCGGCGTGCTGATGACCGAGACGAGGACCGTGGCGATCGAGCAGACCGAGCCGAGCATGAAGGATGCGAAGACCCAGTAGGGGATTCCGGCCGCCGTGGTGGCGTTGAGGAACTGCTGGAAGACGAAGAGCGACAGGTTCGCCAAGGTGATGCCGAAACCGGTGAAGAAGCTCTGCGCGAGGAAGCCTTTGGCCAGCTGGGCTGGCGGGAGCTTGTCGGCGATGAACGCCCGATAGGGCTCCATGGCGGTGTTGTTGGAGGCGTCCAGCAGCCACAGCAACAAGACCGCCATCCACACCGCACTGATGAACGGGAACAGGAACAGGCATACGCTGCAACCGATTGCGCCGATGAGGAAGAACGGCTTGCGACGTCCCCACTTCGGGCTCCACGTCCGGTCCGACCACGCGCCGATGAGCGGTTGGATGAGCAGGCCGGTGATCGGCCCGGCGATGTTGAGCAGCGGTAGTTCCTCCGGCTTGGCGCCGACGAATCCGAACACCGGATTGACGGCGGTCTGCTGCATGCCGAAGGAGTACTGGATTCCGAAGAAGCCGAGGTTCATCAGCAGGATCTGCCGCATCGACATGATCGATTTCTGCCGGACGATCGTGGTGTGCGCGGCCGGCGCTCCCGGAGCACTCATCGCGCGCCTCCTGACGTCGAGTCGAGGAAATCCTGGAGACGGGCGAGTTCCTTCTCCCAGCCGTCGGCGTGGTACTCGGCGACCTTCGGGTCGTACGGCCCCTGGACGATCCGCACGAGAGTGCCGTCCCGGCCGTACTTGGTGAACTCGACGCGCAACTCCAGCGGGACGTCCGGATCGATCCCGGGGTCGCCGGTGATGCGCTGTTTCGCGACGAACACGTCGGGGTCGAAGTATTCGACGAACACCGCGTCGGTCGTCACGCGGACGGACGGGTCGTTGTCGCGGACCTTGACGTGGTGGTGCTTGCCGCCCAGACGCAGGTCGGAGAACACGGTCTCCTTCTCCACGTGCCATCCCGGGCTGCCCCGCCACCGGGACATTTCTTCGGGTGCCGTCCAGGCCCTAAAGACGACGGAACGTGGATAGTCGAACTGACGCTCGACCACCACGATGATATTGGCAGACATCGATGTCCTCCAGCGGACGATGCACGGCTGACGAAAGCTCGGGATACGAGCGGCAATGCCGCCGGGCTCGTGGCGCTGCGGTGGCGGCACCTCACGATGCTCCCGCCGAAAGGGCCTGTCTACCGCGACGCGGCATCAATCATTTTGCGCGAAACCGCGTGGCGGAGCCGCCGGGCTCGGGCCGCCCTTACAGCAGGGCCTCGGCCGCGGCGATGATCACGCAGGTGGTCAAGACCTCCATGGCCACGTCGAGTTCGGCCATCGTCGGGAAGGTCGGCGCGATCCGGATGTTCTCGTCCACCGGGTCACCGTTGGCGTATGCCGCTCCGGCCGGCGTGAGGGCGACCCCGGCACCCTTGGCCAGGGCGACGACGCGCTTGGCCGTGCCCGGCACGACGTCGAGGTTCACGAAGTAACCGCCGCGCGGGTCGGTCCAGCGGGCGATCCCCAGGGCGGCGAGGTCCTTGTCCAACCGGTTGAGGACGGCGTCGAATTTCGGCTCGAGGATTTCGCGGTGCCGCTCCATGTGGGCCACAACCCCCGCGCTGTCCCGGAAGAACTCGATGTGCCGCAACTGGTTGACCTTGTCCGGGCCGATCGAGCGTTGCGCGTCGTGGCGGGTGAACCACTCGACATTGGCCGGTGAGGAGCCGAAGAAGGACACGCCCGCTCCCGCCATCGAGACCTTCGAGGACGAGGCGAAGACGAAGGCGCGGTCGGGGTTTCCGGCGGCCGCGCACGCTTCGAGAACGGAATCGAGTTCGTCGTGACGATCACGAACATGATGGACGGCATACGCGTTGTCCCAGTAGATCCGGAAATCCGCAGCCGCCACCGGCATGCTCGCAAGCTCCTGAACCACCCTGGGGGAGTAGGTGATTCCCGTGGGGTTCGCGTACTTCGGGACGCACCAGATCCCCTTGATCCGCGGGTCGTCACGAACCAGCGTCCGTACCGCCGCCATGTCGGGACCCTCGTCGGTCATGGGGACGTCGATGAGTTCCACGCCGAGGTCACGGCATACGGCGAAGTGCCGGTCGTAGCCGGGAGATGGAGCCAGGAAGGCCACCGACTCGCCCATCCACCGGGTCCCCCCGGGCGGGGCGTCGAAGAAGGACGTCGCGACGCACTGGTGCATGAGCGCCAACGAGGAGTTGTCCCGGGCGACGAGTTGGTCGACCGGAACGTCGACGAGTGGCGCGAAGATCTCCCTCAGTGCCCGCAGGCCCAAGACCGTGCCGCCGTAGTTGCGGACGTCACCGGCATCGGCGCTGGTGTGGTGACCGGCGCCGGGCAGCGCCAGCATCCCCTCGCTGAGGTCGAGCTGGGCGGCGCACGGCTTGCCTCGGGTGAGATCGAGCGAGTTCCCGGCGGCGACGAATTCGTCGTATGCCGCCTGCGCGGGGGCAAGCGCGTCGGCGAGGGCGGCGAGGTTCGGGCTGGGGGTCGTCACCCGGTAGAGGGTAGCCCGATGCAGTGGGAACGAGCATATTGGTATCGTCGCCCCCACAAGGAGGTGAATGGACTGGTGTCGGACGCGAAATCATCCGAAAGAACTGGTGTCGATGCTGCCAGCGACCGGATAATCGACGCCTCACGGCAGATATTCGACGCACCACGGCAAGCCGGCGGGTCGCTCGCCACCGCCCCGACGGCGCTGCGCCCCGCGGTGACCTCCGAACTTGGGCGGTTGCGGCAGGTCATCGTGCACCGGCCCGGTCGAGAGCTGGCCCGGCTGACCCCGAGCAACAAGGACGATCTCCTCTTCGACGACGTGTTGTGGCTCGAGCGGGCCGAGGAGGAGCACGACGCCTTCTCGGCGGCCCTTCGCGAGCAGGGAGTGGTGGTCCACCACTTCGAGCGCCTGCTGCGCGAGACGCTCGCCATCGAGGGTGCTCGCCAGTTCGTCCTGACCGCCGCGTTCGATGAGCATCTCTACGGTCCCGCCCTGGCGACCGCGCTCCGAGACCACTTGGCCGGCGCCGACCCCGACGACCTCTACGACGTCCTGGTCGGCGGACTCACCAAGTCGGAGTGCCTGGAGCGTATGCCGGTGCCCGAGTCGGTCGCCTTCGGCATCACGAGGCGACGCGACTTCCTCATCACCCCGCTGACGAACCACCTGTTCACCCGAGACGCCTCGTGCTGGATCGGCCCGGGCGTCTCGGAGAACTCGATGATGCACGCCGTCCGGCGCCGCGAGGCGGTCAACTACCAGGCCATCCACCGGTGGCACCCGCTCTTCGCCGGCGTCGGTTTCCCGTTGTGGAGCAACGGTTTGGAGTCGGGGTTGGCCACCATGGAGGGCGGTGACGTTCTGGTCGTCGCGCCGGACGCCCTGGTCGTCGGGCTGTCCGAGCGCACCACGCCACAGGCCGTCGAGCGGCTGGCCGCCCGGCTCTTCGAGGCGGGCGCGATCAGCCGGGTCGTCGCGATCCGCGTCCCTCGGGCGCGCGCGTTCATGCACCTCGACACCGTTTTGACGATGGCCGATGTCGACACCTTCATGAAGTACGCCGGACTCGGCGAGCCGGACTGCTTCCTCATCGAGCCCGCGGCGCGACCCGTGAGCGGGCGACCGCCGTTGGCGATCAGCGCACTGACCGACGGCTTGGATGCGGCGCTCGCGCGAGCGCTGGGTACGCGGTCGGTCCGGGTCCTCACCACGGCGCAGGATTCGTATGCCGCGGAGCGGGACCAGTGGAACGACGGGTGCAATCTGCTCGCCGTCCGCCCCGGGGTCGTGCTGGCATACGAGCGGAACACGACCTCCATCGCGTACCTGCGTGACAACGGGATCGAGGTCGTCCCGGTGCCGGGCAGCGAACTCGGTCGCGGTCGCGGTGGCCCACGATGCATGTCCTGCCCGATCGTCCGCGACGACCTCTAGGCTCCGCCGTCACACCGAGCGCCATGGCACTCCCCACGTTCAGACCCACCAGCAACAGCCCAGCACATTCACCACCGAAGCAATGAAGGACGACTGATGACCGACCTGCGCAGCGATCTCACGGGTCGCAGCTACCTCAAGGAGTGGGACTTCACGCCGGAGCAGTTCCGGTATCTGCTCGACCTGTCGGCCGAGTTGAAGGCCGCCAAGAAGCAGGGGCGGGAACGGCAGTACCTCGTCGGCCGCAATATCGCGCTGATCTTCGAGAAGACCTCGACCCGGACCCGGTGTGCCTTCGAGGTCGCCGCTTACGACCAGGGTGCGCACGTCACCTATCTCGACCCGACGGGCTCGCAGATCGGCCACAAGGAGTCGATGGCCGACACGGCCCGGGTGCTCGGCCGGATGTACGACGGCATCGAATACCGCGGCTCCCGCGACGATTTCGTCGAGACCCTCGCCGGCAAGTCGGGCGTTCCGGTGTGGAACGGGCTGACCGACGGCTGGCATCCGACCCAGTCGCTGTGTGACGCCCTGACGATGCACGAGGCGACCGGAAAGGCATACGAGGACATCGCGTTCGCCTATGTCGGAGACGCGCGCAACAACGTGGGCAACTCGCTGTTGGTCATGGGTGCCCTGCTCGGCATGGACGTACGGATGGTGGCGCCGGTCGCGCTGCAGAACGACGACGCGGTCGTCTCGCGGGCTCGCCAGATCGCCGCCCAGACCGGAGCGCGGCTCACGATCACGGACGACGTCGACGCCGGCGTCGCGGGTGTCGACGTCGTCTACACCGACGTCTGGCTCTCGATGGGTGAGCCCAAGGAGAAGTGGGCCGAGCGCATCGAGTTGCTGACGCCCTTCCAGGTCAACGACGTCATGCTGAAGGCCACCGGCAACGAGAACGTGAAGTTCATGCACTGCCTGCCGGCGTTCCACGACCGGGCGACCACCGTTGGCGAGCAGATCTACCAGCAGACCGGGATGACCGCTCTCGAGGTGACCGACGAGGTCTTCGAGTCGGCGGCATCGATCGTGTTCGACCAGGCGGAGAACCGGATGCACACGATCAAGGCCGTCATGGTCGCCACGTTGGGGCGCTGAGCGGACCATGCGGATCGTCGTCGCGCTCGGGGGCAACGCACTCTTGCGTCGTGGTGAGCGGCCCGATGCGGCGCTGCAAGAGCGCCACGTCCGCGAGGCCGTCGAGGCTCTGGCGCCGTTGGCCGAGGGCAATGACCTGATCATCACCCACGGCAACGGCCCCCAGGTCGGCGTCCTAGCCGCCCAGTCCGCCGCGGACACCGCTCTGTCGCAGCCGTATCCGTTCGACGTGTTGGGTGCGCAAACCCAGGGGATGATCGGCTACTGGGTCCTGCAGGCGCTGCAGAATGCGCTGCCGGCGCGCCAAGTGGCCGCCGTGGTCAACCAGACCCTCGTGCTGGCCCACGATCCGGCGATGACGCGGCCCACCAAGTTCGTCGGCGAGGTGTTCGACCGGGAGCAGGCCGATCGCCTTGCGGCCGAACGGGGTTGGACGATGCGCCCCGACGGCGACTCGTGGCGTCGGGTCGTGGGTTCGCCCGAGCCGCAACGGGTCGTGGAGACCAGGGTGATCCGGCTACTCGTGGACTCCGGCGCCGTCGTCGTCTGCGCGGGGGGCGGGGGAATCCCGGTCATCCGTGACGAACGCGGCCGGCTCAAGGGCGTCGAGGCGGTGGTCGACAAGGACCGCACCGCGTCGTTGTTGGCCGAGGCGCTGGAGGCCGATGCCCTGCTGATCCTGACCGACGTGGCCAATGTCGTGCGCGACTACGGCACCCCGGAGGCGACCGCCATCACCAAGGTGACGCCGGGAGCCTTGCGGGGTATGGACTTCCCGGCGGGCTCGATGGGTCCGAAGGTGGAGGCGGCCTGCCGGTTCGTCGAGTTGACCGGAGACATGGCCGCCATCGGGCGGCTCGAAGATGCCACGGACATCCTCGCCGGCCGGGCGGGCACCATCGTCACTCCCGGCGGCGATTACGGCGGACCCGACGACTTGGGGATCTACCGCCTCTGACGGCCCTGCGGCGGCCAACCCGCGGCGGGCGCGAGGGTGTGCAGGGCGCGACGTATGCCGGCCCTGGCGCCG
>JBDIAR010000089.1:0-13850 GCA_039812545.1 Dermatophilaceae bacterium
CGAGTGGACCGCGCGCGCGGCGCCGTCGACGCCCTGGTTGCCGTGGATCCACAGCCCATAGGCCGCAGCGGGTTTCGCCCCCAGACACGGATAGTAGATCGTGTCGAAGAAGTGTTTGAGCGCACCCGACATGTACCCGATATTGGCCGGCGTCCCCAGCAGATAGGCGTCCGCGGCGAGGACATCGGCGACACCGGCCGACAGGGCCGGGCGCACCACGACGTCGACCCCCTCGATCCCCTCGGCCCGGGTGCCGTCGAGCACGGCGGCGAGCATCGCCTCCAGATGCGGGGAGACGGTGTGGTGGACGACGAGCAGCGTGGGCACAACGACGAGTATGCCGGGCCGCAGCCCGGCATACTCGTCAACGCTGATGACTTGTGCTGGCCGACCTACTCGGCGTTACGCCTGCGGGCGCAGCACCGGGGTCAAGGTGTCGAGCACGCTGGCGTCCTCGATGGTCGCGGGCACCGCCGGGATCTGTCCGTCGGCGATCTCCCGCATCGTCTTGCGCAGGATCTTGCCGGACCGGGTCTTCGGCAGGGCCGTGACGATGTCGACCTTGCGCAGCGCCGCGACCGCCCCGACCTCCGAGCGAACGCGTTCGACGAGTTCGGCCTTGATCCGCTCGCCGTCCGCGACCGCGTCCCGACCCGCCTTGAGGACGACGAGCGCCCGGGGCAACTGGCCCTTGAGCTCGTCGTGGACGCCGATGACGGCACACTCGGCGACATCCGGGTGCCCGGCGAGCGCGGCCTCGATCGAACCCGTCGACAACCGGTGGCCGGCGACGTTGAGGACGTCGTCGGTGCGGCCCATGACGTAGATGTAGCCGTCCTCGTCGATGAAACCGCCGTCGCCGCTGAGGTAGTAGCCGTCGTATGCCGACAGGTAGCTGGAGACGTACCGGTCGTCGTCCTGCCACAGGCTCGGCAACGTCCCGGGCGGCATCGGCAGCTTGATGGAGATCGCGCCCTCGGCGTTGGCCGGCAGCTGGGCACCGAACTCGTCGAGGACCTGGACGTCATAGCCGACGACCGCGACCGACGGGGAACCCGGCTTGATCGGCAGGTCTTCGATGCCGCGCGGGTTGCAGGCGATCGGCCAACCCGTCTCGGTCTGCCACCAGTTGTCGATGACCGGCTTGCCCAGGCAGTCGGTGGCCCAGTGGTAGGTGTCCGGGTCGAGCCGCTCGCCGGCGAGGTAAAGCATCTTGAGCTTGCTCAGGTCGTACTTCTTCATGTACGCGCCCTCGGAGTCCTCCTTCTTCACCGCCCGGATGGCGGTCGGCGCGGTGAACATCGAGACGATGCCGTACTCCTCGCACATCCGCCAGAACGCGCCGGCGTCGGGGGTGCCGATCGGCTTGCCCTCGTACATGACCGAGGTCGCGCCGGTGAGCAGCGGGGCATACACGATGTAGGAGTGGCCGACGACCCAGCCGATGTCGCTCCCGGCGAACCACACGTCGCCGGGGTTGACACCGTAGAGGTTCGGCATGGACCAGCGCAATGCGACCGCGTGGCCGCCGTTGTCGCGGACGATACCCTTGGGCTTCCCGGTCGTGCCCGAGGTGTACAGGATGTAGAGCGGGTCGGTCGCGGCGACCTCGACGCAGTCGACCGGCTGCGCGGCGTCGGAGTTGCGCAGCTCGGCCCAGTCCAGCCAGCCCTCCTCCATCTCGGCCGGCTGCTGCTCGCGCTGGAGCAGGACGACCTTCTCGGGCTTGTGCTCGCTGCGCTCGATGGCGCCGACGAGGAAGGGCTTGTAGGGCACGATGCGGCTGGGTTCGATGCCGCAGCTCGCGGTGAGGATGACCTTGGGGGCGGCGTCGTCGATCCGGGCGGACAGCTCCGCCGGGGCGAACCCGCCGAACACCACGGAGTGGATGGCGCCGATCCGGGCACAGGCGAGCATCGCGATGACCGCCTCCGGGACCATCGGCATGTAGATGATGACCCGGTCACCCTTCTCGACACCCAACGACCGCAACATGCCACCGGTCCGCGACACCTCGTCGAGGAGTTCGGCATACGTGAAGGTCTTCTTGACCCCCGTGACGGGCGAGTCGTAGATGAGGGCGGCCTGCTCGCCCCGGCCGTTCTTCACGTGCCGGTCGACGGCGTTGTAACAGGTGTTGAGGGTGCCACCGCTGAACCAGCGGTAGAACGGGGGGTGGTCCGCGTCGAGGATCTTCTCCGGTGGTGTGATCCAATCGATGTCCTGCGCGGCCCGGCCCCAGAAGGCGTCGGGGTCACTGATGCTTTCGGCGTAAACGTCCTTGTATGCGGCCATGCCGGAAACTGTGCCGCAGGTCACGTGAGCCATGCCACACGGCGCCCCCGGTGTGCGCTGGGCATGCCCTCGGCTGCGGTGGACGGGAGATCCGGGTCGGGCCGGCACCGTGAGCGGCGTCAGGGGCTGGCGACCGACGCCTTGGACCGGGTGTACGCGTCCACCGCGGCGCCGTGGGTCGGGCACATGGTGTGCGCGGCACCGGCCAGGGTGCTGAGCGCCACGGCGATGCGGCCGCGGTCCGAGCCGTAGGCCGCGCCGAGGCCGCCGGCGAGTTGATCGGGGGTTCGTCCGGCGTCGAGTTCGTCGCAGACGAACCGGGCCAGCATCAGCAGGTTGTCGTCCCCGGCGGAGACATTCGGGAACTGGGCGCGCAGCAGCCGCAGAAACTTCGACTCGGCGGTCCGGTCGCGGGGGGCGGGTGCGCTGGTGATGACGATGGGCGCGGCCGGCGGGGCGATCGGGCCGGGGCCGGGGCCGGTGTTCGCCGAGCAGCCGACCAGGACTGCCGGCACCGCCAGCACGGACGCGGCGGACCGGCGGAGCTGACGCGCAGGCATACGGTCAGCTTAGGTGCCCCCGGGCGGGCGGCATGGCACGATGCGGGCGTGGAGATCGAGGACGACGCCGAACTCAGTCGGATCCTGACGAGCGACCAGCCGCTGGCGGGAATGCGGCTGCAATCCGTGGACCTCATCGACCACGAGATCGAACTCATGCGGCGAATCGACCTGCGCGGGCTCGTGGTCCTCGGCGGCCGACTCAGCCCACGCCTGCAGGGGCATCTGCTGACCCATGGCGCGCTGGTGTTCCCGGAGGATCCGACGACGCCAGTGGACGTGTACCGGCCAAGTCTGTACACCGCACCCGAGCTGTATGCCGGCATCGACGGGCCGCTGGGGTATGCCGGGACGCCGGACGCGCGGGCGTATGCGTGGGCGCGTGACGCGCGCACCGAACACGACGCGTACGCGACTCTGCAACGCGCCATCCACGACGACCAGATCACCGACGCCCTCGTCGAGTTCGTGGACGGTCTCAAGGTCGTCGGGATCATGGGCAGCCACGCCGCGGGCCGGGGCAGCCGGGCCTACGCCGGCGCGGCCCGGGTCGGACACGATCTGGCCTCGGCGGGGCTGCTGGTCGCGACCGGTGGCGGGCCGGGGCTGATGGAAGCGGCCAATCTCGGCGCCCGCTGTCCCGATCCCGCGGCCCTGGCCGAGGCCCTCGATCGACTGGCGGCGGTGCCCGATTTCCACGACGACGTCACGGCGTGGGCCCGGTTGGCGCTCGCGGTGCTCGCCGACCTGCCGCCGCACCCGCAGCCGCGCTCGCTCGGCATACCGACGTGGTTCTACGGGCACGAACCGCCGGGGGTGTTCGCCGACGCCATCGCGAAGTACTTCTCCAACGCGCTGCGGGAGGACGGTCTGCTGACGCGGAGCACGGCCGGGGTCGTGGCGCTGCCCGGGGCGGCCGGGACAGTTCAGGAGATCTTCCAGGCCGCGACCAAGCTGTACTACACCCGCCGCGAGCACAACCTGCCGGCCCTGGTGCTGGTGAACACCTGGCACTGGACCCAGCAGGTGCCGGCCTGGCCGGTGGTGCGGGCGCTCGGCGCGGGGCGCCCGATGGAGGGCGCCATCCATCTGGTCGAGACCGTCGACGAGGCGGTCGAGATCGTGGTCGCCGCCGCGGCGGCGCTGTAGCGCTCGCCAGAACCGCACCCACCAACACCGGGTTGACAGGTGCCGGGTGGAGGTAAATCCGGATGCTGGTGGGCACCGGTTTTACCTCCACCCGGAAAGTGTGTTAGCGGTCGAGGTCGAGTTGCAGCAGCCCGTAGGACCAGCCGCGGCGGCGGTACACCACGCTGGGCTGGTCGGTCTCGCTGTCGTGGAACAAGAAGAAGTCGTGCCCGACGAGTTCCATCCGGTTCAAGGCGTCCTCCAGGGACATCGGCACGCTCTTGTGCACCTTGACCCGCACGTCGATCGGAGAGTCGGCGAACCGCTCATGGGCGGACGGCGCGGCCGGCTCCGCAGCGGCCGGCGTCTGGGCGGGCGCGGGGGCTACGGCATCCACCGGCGCGAAATCGACCGCCCGCTCCCGACGACGCACCCGGCGCTTGTCGCTGGCCTTCTTGATCCGCTCCACCAGCTTGTCCAATGCCGCATCGAGGGCGACCATCCGGTCCTCGGCGGCGGCCTCGGCCCGGATGACCAGGCCCTTGCCGCGGCAGGTCACCTCGACCCATTGGGAGTCCCGCAGCTTCTCCTCATGGCTGACGACGACATCGGTGCGCTGCACCGTGGGGGCAAGGTGTTCGATCTTGGCCAGTCGTTCGGCCAAGTGCTCACGGAACCGGTCGCTGATCTGGACGTGACGTCCGGTGACGGCGATCTCCACTGTTACTCCTCGCGCGAGTCGGGTGCGCCCGATCGTTGATGACGGGGCGCGAACTGGGAAGGCATGGGCCCAAGACCACGGAGCGTATGCCGGCAGAACTCACCTCCTCCGCGTGCCCCGGCCGCCAGAGGATGCATGGCGGACGCGGCCGCTGTCTCGATGGTCCGACCTTACCCTTACCGCAGTCTTCCCGCGGGCGACGCCCCACGTCGCACCGCCGCCGCCAGAGTCGCGGCGACCACGAGGGGTTGGGGTTCGACGCCGCGGCCGGGACCGGCCCGCAGCGCCCGGGCCGCCTCCGCGATGGTCGCCCCGGTGGTCATCACGTCGTCGACGATGACGAAGGCGTCCGGCGCCGAGCCCCCGGGCAACGGTGCCGCCGCCATGGCTCCGGCGAGATTCCGCTGCCGGGTGGCGGCGTCCAGGCGCGCCTGATCGCCGACCCGCCGACGCACGACGAGGGCGCGTTCGATCACCACGACACTGCGCGAGCCGGCCGCGTCGGCGTCGGCCTCGGCTTCGGTCAGCAGACCGGCGGCGCGTCGGACCAGGGTGGCCAGCGGCCGGTCGCCGCGACGCCGCAGCGAAGACGGTGATGCCGGGACCGGGACCAGGGCGACGGTGGCGACCCGATCCGGAAGCCGGCCGAGGGCCGCGGCGATCGCGACCGCCGCGACCGGGGCGAGGATCGCGGCCAGGTCGCGCCGATCGCCGTCCTTGTATGCCGCGACGACGGCGGCGAGCGTACCGGCATACGGGCCGGCGGTGACGACCGGCGGCAGGCCGGGCGGACACGGGTCGGGCCGAGCCCGGCGGATCCGCAGGGCCGCGGCCAAGGACCGATCGCAGCGTTCACACCAGCCGGTGCCCGGGAGGGCACACCCCGCGCAGGATCGCGGGGCGGTGAGGTCGGCGATTGCGGTCGCCCACGGGTTGCTCATGCGGCCAGTCTGCGGTCCGCCGCGGCCTCCGCTCCCCCGGTCCCCACGCGCTGTGGACCGGTGAGCCCGAGCCGCATTGATTCAGCGGCCGGGGATCACCACATCGGTGCCGGTCGCCAACTGCGGCCAGGACCCGCCCACCCGGCGGAACACCTTCCCGCCCTCGGTCACCACGATCAGGCTGCGGGCGTCCCCGGGGCAGGTGATCGCGACCGGTCGGCCCGGGGGGGCACTGCCCAGCACCTCGATGCCCGTTCCGATGCTCGCGACGATGGGGACAAGCGGGCCGGACGCCGTCGTGCGACCCAGCACCCCGAACGATTGGTTGTCGATCCACACCACGTCGCGGACGAACCGGATCGGCGAGGCCAGATTCAACGGGGACGCCAGTTGCTCGGGACGCTCGTTGGCCGCCCGCGCGATGCCCACGACGTCCAGACGGTCAACGCGGGCACCGGACTCCTCGCCGACGCGATGTGACACGACCAGGGCGCGGGTGCCGTCCGGGGACACCCGCAGGGAGGTGACGATCCGACCGGTCAGCCACGGGGCCGACACGGCGGTCACCGGCGCCACCACCGGATCGCCGACACCGGTCACCCAGATCCGCGCCTGACCGGAGGCTTCCACTCCGCTGACCCAGAGGAAACCCTCGACATCGAAGCTCGGCTTCGTCAGCGCGCCACCGCCGACCGGGACGGGCACGACCCGCAGATCGTGGAATAGGGTCAGTTCGTCCCGGCCTCGGGACACGGCGGCCAACACCTTGCCGTCGACGGACTGCGCGAGGTCCACATAGTCGGTCGGGACATCGACCGTGGGCTGCGCCGCGGATACCGTTGCGCTGGCCGTCCCGGTCGGGGCATCCGGGCCACCCGAGACCCACGGGTCCAGTTTGCGCAGCGAGGCGTCCACCCGCAGGAGCACAGAACCGGCGGCTGGGACGGGCGGCACGGCATACCCCAGGATCTCCGGCGAGACGAGCGAGGAGGAGGTGCCCTCGATCTCCAGGGGGTGCCCGTCGACCGACAACGACACCGAACTCACCTCGGGCAGGCGCAACAGGGTCGCCGCCAGGCTCGCCCACAGTGCCTTGCGTTGGTCGGGTTCGTCGCCGAGGACCTGCGAGGTGAGGTCCACGGCCGCGACCCCGTTCTGGACGGGCACGGCCGCGACCGTCAGGGCGGTGCCGGCCGGGACCACCGCTGCGACGGCACCGGCCAGGTATGCCGGGATGGGGCCGAGGCGGGCCCGCGCCAGGGTGGTCACGGTATTGGGGCCGGTGGCGAACCAGCGGACGTCGGCGACCAGGTGCCGGCCGGTGGGGGTGGAGTAGTACACGCCCTGCGGGGAGAACACATCGGTGAGCCGGTCTGTACCGATCCACAACGAGAAGTCTTTGGGCAACCTGATCCGCCACTGGCCGGCGACCCGGACGAAGTTCAGGGTCGTGGAGGCGACCTGGCCCGCGGGATACTGCCGGTAGCGCCCGTCGGCGTCGATCGTGGCGACCACGGGGGCGGACAGTTTGATGGTTTCGGCGTCGACGCGGGTGACCGAATAGCCCTTCTGAGCGTCGAAGACGGTGACCGGCAGGGCGGTCGACCAGTCCCGAGACGCCGCCTCGGCGAGGTAGGTCTTCAGCACCGACCGATCCACGTCGTAGCTGCTCATCGTCTTCAGCAGCCCGGAGACGAGTTCCTCCTGCGAGGCGCCGGGCGGGGCGGGATTGGGGATCAACCGGGCTCCGACCGGGTTCGCGCCGCCCAGCGCCGGGCCGGTGACCACCGGGCCGTCCTGCGGCAGGCCCGTGCAGGCGGTGCCGAGCACGAGCAGCGCGGCGGCCAGCGCTGCCGCGGTGGCGCGCCTCACGGCTGTTCTCCGGCGGGGACGAGCGGAAGCGGTTCGGTCGCGACGTCGTCCCCCTGCCGACGCGCCACGATGAGGCGGAAACAACTGCCCCGACCCGGCATACCCCAGGCATCGAGTCGTCCGCCGTGCAGCAGGGCGTCCTCCATCGAGATGGACAGCCCGAGACCGGTACCCCCGGTCGTGCGGGCGCGGGCCGGATCGCCCCGCCAGAACCGGTCGAACACGAGGGCGGCCTGGCCGGGTTTGAGCCCGACGCCGTGGTCACGCACGGTCACGGCGACCGCCGTGTCGTCGCCGGCGACCCGTACCTCGATCGGGCCGCCCTCACCGTGTTCGAGGGCGTTGACCACGAGATTGCGCAGGACGCGTTCGATGCGTCGGGTGTCCAGTTCGGCGACCACCGGGGAGTCGGGGGCCTCGACGGAGATCACGCTGCCGGCCCGTTCGGCGAGGGGTTCGTGGGCCTCGACCACGGTGGCCACGATGGCGCGCAGGTCCACGGCCTCGACCTCCAAGTTGGCGGCGCCGGCATCGAACCGGGAAATCTCCAACAGGTCCGACAACAGCGCCTCGAAGCGATCCAGCTGGGCGGACAGCAGTTCGGACGAGCGGGCGACCATCGGGTCGAAACCGGCTCGGTTGTCGTAGATCAGGTCCGCGGCCATTCGGATCGTCGTGAGCGGCGTGCGCAACTCGTGGGACACGTCCGAGACGAAGCGCTGCTGCACCGTCGACAGGTCCTGCAACTGCCCGAACTGGCGCTGCAGGCTCTCGGCCATCAGGTTGAACGACGTCGCCAAGGTAGCCAGGTCGTCGGCGCCGTGCACCGGCATACGCTCGGCGAACCGGCCCTCGGCGAAGCGCTCCGCCGTCGAGGCGGCCCGCCGGACCGGATCGACGACGAGCCGGGTCACGACGAAAGCGACCGCGCCGACGAGCAGGGCCAGCAGCGCGCCACCCCAGACGAACCACCGACCGACGAGGGCGATCGTGGTGCGCTCCCTGGTCATCGGATAGATGAAGTACAGCCCGTACTGGCCGCGCAGCTGGGTCTGCAGGACCTGGCCGACGAAGATCGCCGACTCCTTGGTCCCGTCGGGCCCGGTCACCGTGCCGACTTGTAGGTGCTGGATGGCGGGCTGGTTGGACACCGCCTCGCGCAGCCCTTCGGGGATGTCGCCGACGGTCAGGTCCGAGGGACCATAGGTCCGGGTCAGCAGCGGGTCATGGCTGAGGTTGTCACGGGCCCGGGTGAAGATGACATAGCGGATCTGGTCCCCGGCGGTATTGGCGAGCTGGCTCGTGATGTCCTGAGCGGAGGTGTCGATCTGGTCGGCCCGGTCGAACTTGCCCTGCGTCGTCTCGGTGAGAGCGCGGGCGTCGGCGGACGCGGCGGTCATCCGGTCGCTCACCAGCCCGTCGGCGATCTGCCGGTAGAGATAGGACCCGACCCCGTAGAGCACCAGCGCGCTGAGCGAGAGGGTGACAACCACGACCCGCAGCCGCAGGGACGAGACCCACCAGCGCAGCGGCCCCGCCTCGGGCAGCGACACGCGCAGCCCGCCCAGATGGCGGATCGGCGAGCGCCCCAGCAACCCGATCAGCCCGGGCGGCCCGGACGGCGGCGCCGGCTCCTGGGTCAAGCCGGTCCGGCCTTATACCCGACGCCGCGGACCGTGACCACGATCTCGGGGTGTTCGGGGTCGTGTTCGATCTTGCTGCGCAGCCGTTGGACGTGGACGTTGACCAGTCGGGTGTCGCCGGCGTGGCGGTAACCCCAGACCTGTTCCAGGAGCACCTCGCGGGTGAACACCTGCCAGGGCTTGCGGGCCAGGGCGACCAGCAGGTCGAACTCCAGCGGCGTCAACGACAGGACCCGGCCGGCCCGTCGCACACTGTGCCCGGCGACGTCGATCTCGAGGTCACCGATCTCGAGGCGTTCGGGGCCGGGTTCGTCGCCCCGGCGCAACCGGACCTTGAGCCGGGCCACGAGTTCTTGGGGTTTGAAGGGTTTGACCACATAGTCGTCGGCGCCGGACTCGAGGCCGACGACGACATCGACGGTGTCCGAACGAGCGGTCAACATGACGATGGGGACCCCGGACTCGGCCCGGATCCGCCGACAGATCTCGATGCCGTCCATGCCGGGCAGCATCACGTCGAGTAGGACGATGTCCGGCTTGACCTGCCGGAACGCCGGGACCGCCGCCGTGCCGTCATCGACGTGCGTGACATCGAATCCCTCATTGCGCAGAACGATGCCGAGCATCTCGGCCAGGGCTTGGTCGTCGTCGACGACCAGCACACGTCCTTTCACCCGCGCCCCCTTCGGCAGCGTCCACCAAGCACCACAGCCATACGGGCATCATCACACACCCGTGCGCCCCGGCCCGGCAAGCGCGCGGCCGGGCCCTCAGTGCTCGTCAATGGTGACGTACCACCGGTCGCCGAGTCGGACCAGGGCGATGGATCCGCCGGTCCGGCCGACGAAATCCTGGGCCGCCTTCGGGCTGACCTGGGCGGGGTCGAGGGATGCGCGCTCCTCGCCGACCTTGGTCACCCCTGTCACGACCGCCTCCGGCAGGCCCGCGGTCGAGGTCGTCCGGCGGAACGTGTCCAACAGGCCGGCCCGTTCGCACCGCGCGAGGTCATCCTCGCCGGCGACCTGCCCGGCGACCGTCACCAGCGCACAGAACCGTGTCGCGTCTGCGGTCCCGAGAGCGCGCAGGAAGTCCTGAGCGGCGGCCGGTGCGGTCTCGGCGCCGCCGGTCGGCGCGGGGCGCGCGCAGCCGGGCAGCGCAAGGGCGAGCGGAACGGTCGCCGCCACGGCGATCACCGAAAGCCTGGTCACGGCGCGGTCCGCACGAACCATCGGCCCTGATAGAGCACCAGCGTCAGTTTGGCGGCATACGCCTTGGCGGCCTCCGGGGTGACGGTGGTCAGATCGGGGACGACGGTCGCCGAGTCCTTCACCACGATCTGGCGGACGACGGCACCGGCCAGCGGCGCCATCCCGGCCTTGACGGAGTTGACGTGAGGGGTCAGCCTGTCGACGCAGAGCCGTTCGGCCTCCGCTGTGCGCGGGACGACCACCCCCTTGGCGTCGATCGTCAGCCGGCACAGGGTGAGGGCGTCGCCGGCCGGCCAGGCCCGCAGGTATGCCGTGGCGGCCGCGAGCGCCGTGTCCGCCCCCGAGATGCCGGGTCCGGTGGACGTGGGCCGGACCGGCACCGGGGTGACCGCGATGGTGGTGTCGCCGGGCCGCGGCCCGGCATCGCTCACCGTGCACCCGGAGGCCGCCGCGACGAGCACTCCCACCGCGACGTGCCCGGCATACCGACGGGTCGTCATCGCACTCAGTACCGGTAGTGGTCGGGCTTGTAGGGACCGGCCACGTCGACGCCGAGGTATTCGGCCTGCGCCTTGGAGAGTTCGGTCAGCCCGACGCCGAGGGCGTCCAGGTGCAGCCGGGCGACCTTCTCGTCCAACTGCTTGGGCAGCGTGTAGACATTGGTCGGGTACTGGTCGGTCTTGGTGAACAGTTCGATCTGGGCGATCGTCTGGTTGGAGAACGAGTTGCTCATGACGAAACTGGGGTGTCCGGTGGCGTTGCCGAGGTTCATCAGGCGGCCCTCGGAGAGGACGATGATCGATGACGCCGGCCGGTCGGCGGTCTCGGCGAAGGTCCACTCGTGGACCTGGGGCTTGATCTCGGTCTTGGTGACCCCGTCGACCCGAGCCAGGCCCGCCATGTCGATCTCGTTGTCGAAGTGACCGATATTGGCCACGATCGCCTTGTTCTTCATCCGCTGCATGTGCTCGGCGGTGACGACGTCGAAGCAGCCGGTCGCGGTGACCACGATGTCGGCCTGGTCGATGACATCGTCGAGCCGGGCCACCTGGAAACCCTCCATGACGGCCTGCAGCGCGCAGATCGGGTCGATCTCGGTGACCACGACGCGGGCGCCCTGACCGGCGAGCGACTGGGCGCAGCCCTTGCCGACATCGCCGTACCCGGCGACGACGGCCACCTTCCCGCCGATGAGGACGTCGGTCGCGCGGTTCAGCCCGTCGACGAGGGAATGCCGGCAGCCGTACTTGTTGTCGAACTTGGACTTGGTGACCGAGTCGTTGACGTTGATCGCCGGGAAGAGGAGTTCGCCGGCCTCGGCCAGCTGGTAGAGCCGGTGGACCCCGGTGGTGGTCTCCTCGGTGACGCCCTTGATGCCGGCGGCGATCCGGGTCCACTTGGTGGGGTCCTGCGCCATCGTGCGACGCACCAGGTCCTTGAACACCGCGAACTCCTCGGAGTCCTCGGCGGTGGTGGGGGGCACCAGGCCGGCGAGCTCCCACTCACGACCCTTGTGGACGAGCATGGTCGCGTCGCCGCCGTCGTCGAGGATCATGTTCGGGCCGGTGTTGCCATCGGCGTCGGCCGGCCAGGTGAGGATCTTGTCGGTGCAGTCCCAGTACTCCGGGAGGGTCTCGCCCTTCCAGGCGAACACCGGCACGCCCCGCGGATCGGCCGGGGTGCCGGTGGGGCCGACGACGACCGCGGCGGCGGCCTCGTCCTGGGTGCTGAAGATATTGCACGAGGCCCAGCGGACTTCGGCGCCGAGGGCGGTGAGGGTCTCGATGAGGACCGCGGTCTGCACGGTCATGTGCAACGAGCCGGCGATCCGGGCGCCACGCAGCGGCTGCTCGTCGGCATACTCGGCCCGCAGGGCCATCAGACCCGGCATCTCGTGCTCGGCGAGACGCAACTGGTGGCGGCCGGCCTCGGCCAGCGAAAGGTCGGCTACCTGGTAGTCGAAGGACATTCACGAACTCCTGAACATGACGGGTCGGGCTCGGCCGATGGGCCGGGCTCTTCGGTGGGGTCGCAGCGTCGGGGGCCGCGGGCGAGGACCGCGGCTCTCGGGGCGTCCCGGCGCCGCCCATCAGGCGAACTGTGTGTATGCGGGTCGTCACCCACGCCGGTTCGGTCTCGATTCTACCTGTGCTCTGCTACGCGTCGGCTCCAACGTCGGCGCGTAGATGTCGGGTTCGAGGTAGATCACCAGGTGCAGGTCGGGGACCGCCGCGCGCGCGGCGGCCTCGGCGGCGTTGATGGTCCCGGCCAGCGCCATCCCGTCGCCGGGGTCGGGGACGGCGATCTTGGCGGCCACCAGGAGTTCCTCCGGCCCCAGGTGCAAGGTCTTGAGGTGGATGATCCGTTCGATGCCCGGTCTCGAGTCGATGGCTGCGGCGATGGCGGCGACGTGCTGGGGCGAGGCACCCTCGCCCAGCAGGAGCGAGCGCATCTCCACGGCGAGGATGACCGCGACGACGACGAGCAACAGGCCGATCATCGCGGTGCCGACGGCGTCCCACATCACGTTGTGGGTGATCATCGTCATGACCACCCCGAAGAGGGCGAACACCAGGCCGAGCAACGCCGCGAAATCCTCCAGCAGGATCACCGGGAGTTCGGGGGCCTTGGCGGTGGTGATGAACTGCCGCCAGGACCGTCGGCCGCGGCGTGGGTTGGACTCGCCGATGGCGACCGAGAAGGACCGGGACTCCAGGGCGATGGAGACGACGAGCACGACGACCGGCACCCAGCGCCGCCAGTCGGTGACCAGGTCCGCGTGGCCCAGGCTCGCCTCGTGCCACTTGTGATACGCCTCGTACAGCGCGAACAGGCCGCCGACGAGGAAGAGCACGATGGAGACGACGAAGGCCCAGAAGTAGCGCTCCCGCCCGTACCCGAACGGATGCTCCGGCGTCGCGGCCCGGCGGGCCTTCTTCCCACCGAGGAGCAGGAGCACCTGGTTGCCGGAGTCGGCGACCGAGTGCACCGCCTCGGCGAGCATCGAGCTGAACCCGGTGACGAAGAACGCGGCGAATTTGGTCACCGCGATCCCGAGGTTTGCGATCAGTGCCGCGACGACCGCTCTGGTCCCGCCTTCGGTCGACATCGCTCAGCCCTCCTGCGGCCCTGGTCGGCGGGCGTCGTCGACGAGGAGGACCGGGATCCCGTCGATGACCGGGTATGCCAGGCCACACGTCCGGCAGATCAACTCCGCTCCCAGCCCGCTCGGGCGCTGCGCCGCCGCCTCAAGGGGGGCATCGACGGGCGCATTGAGGGGCGCGTCGTCGAGTTCGCCGTGGTCCACGGGGCAGCGCAACAGCTCCCGGGCCCAGGTCGGGAACTGCTGGGCGGTCCCGGCACCCGGGCTGGGGGGTGACGTCATGGCATACCTCCGGTGTCGTGGTTCTTGCCGGTGTTGTGGTTCTTGCCGGTGTTGTGGTTCTTGCCGGTGTTGTGGTTCTTGCCGGTGTTGTGGTTCT
>JBDIAR010000090.1:0-13765 GCA_039812545.1 Dermatophilaceae bacterium
TGCCAATTGCGGCGATGATCGCCGACCGCCTCCTCACCTGAGTCGGCCCGCCCCGTAGGGTTTGCCCATGGCAGAGATGGCATACCGGCAGGTCGGTGACAGCGACCTGGTGGTCAGCGCAATCGGGATGGGCTGCAACAACTTCTCCCGACCCAAGACCGCGACGGCAACCCAAGAGGGCAGCACCGCCGTCATCCGGGCCGCCGTCGAGGAGGGCATCACCTTCTTCGACGGAGCCGACATCTACGGCGCGGAACCGGGTCTCAGCGAGACCTTCATGGGGGTCGCGCTGGACGGAATCCGTGACCGAGTCGTGCTGGCGACCAAGTTCGGCCATGCGCACTACCACGCCGCCGGCTCGGCTGACTGGGGACCAAAAGGCGCTCGCCGATATGTCCGCAGCGCAGTCGACGCCTCCCTACGGCGGCTGCGCACCGACCGGATCGACCTCCTGCAAATGCATACGCCCGACCCGGTGACGCCCATCGGCGAAACCCTCGCCGCGCTCACCGAACTCGTCGCCGAAGGCAAGGTCCGGCACATCGGGCACTCCAACTTCTCCGCGGACCAGGCCCGGCAGGCCGACCGGGTGGCACGCGACAACGGGTACGTCCGGTTCATCTCCACCCAGAACGAATACAACCTGCTGCACCGGGACATCGAACCCGAGATCCTGCCGGCCGCAGTCGAACTCGGGCTCGGCGTCTTCCCCTTCTTCCCGCTGGCCAACGGTCTGCTCACCGGTAAGTACACCCGAGACAGCGGTTCGGGCCGACTTCGCGACATCAAGCCGGAGCTCCTCGACGACGTCGACTGGGATCGGCTCACCGACTACCGACAGGTATGCCGGGACGCCGGGTTCTCGATGCTGCAGGTCACCGTGGGCTGGTTGCTCAGTCGACCGGCGATGGCGGGCGTGATCGCCGGCGCGACCACGGTGGAGCAGGTGCGGCAGAACGCCGCTGCGGCGGTCAACCTGCCACCTGCCCTTCTGGCGGCCGCCGACACGCTATTCCCCGGCCCGGCTGCCGCAGGCTGACCGCCGGTCGGGGCGCGCGCCGACCGCCGCGAACCCGAGACGCACCGGCCATGCGGGACAATCCCACCGTGGGAGGCGCGCCGCCCCCGGACTCCGTCGTCCGGGCGTTCCAGTCGAACGGCGCTGACGTGCGTCCGCTGCCCGGCGGCCGGGGTCGCACCTGGCGAGCCGGGGACCTGGTGCTCAAGCGTGCCGAGAGCCCGGCCGAGGCTCAATGGGTCGCCCTCCTGGCCGAGAGCCTGCCCCAGAACGGATTCCGGTGCGAACAGCCGGTCCGGGCCCGCAACGGTGCCTGGTCGGTGCGCGGCTGGACGGCGTGGCGCTATCTGTCCGGACGACACCGCTTCGATCGCTGGCCCCAGGTGATGGCGGCCGGCGCGGCGCTGCATACAGCCATGGCAGGTATGCCGCGACCGGACTTCCTGGACGCCAGGCGCCACGCCTGGGCCCGCGCGGACCAGCTGGCCTGGGGCGAGAGCCGACCGGAGTTGGGTTCGGCGGAGGTGCAGATCGCCGCGATCCGATTGGCGCAGTATGTGCTTCGCAGCAGAAAGCCGTCCCAGCCGGTGCACGCCGATCTGACCGGGAACGTCTTGTTCGAGGACGATCTACCTCCCGCGATCATCGACCTGACGATCTACTGGCGCCCGGCGGCATACCCGCTCGCCGTCGTGGCGGTGGACGCGCTCAGTTGGCACGGCGCCGACGAGAGTGTCCTCGAACTCGTCCCGACCGGCGAACGTTCGTCGATGATCGCGCGGGCGGCGCTGTTCCGGCTGTTCACCGCCGATCTGCTGCGGCGCGAGTATGCCGGTGCCGACCGAGCCTTCCTCGACGCGAACGTCGATGCCGCCGAACGGGTGGCCGAGGCCCTGGATCGGGCCCCGTTCGAGGATTGAGGGAGGTTCCGGGCGCAACGGCTACGGTGGGACCATCCGACCCGAAGGAGTGCCGGTGGCCATTTCGCACGATCCGCTCGCCGCCCTGCGCGG
This sequence comes from Dermatophilaceae bacterium, assembly GCA_039812545.1. Classification (GTDB taxonomy): domain Bacteria; phylum Actinomycetota; class Actinomycetes; order Actinomycetales; family Dermatophilaceae; genus JBDIAR01. The sequence continues at coordinate 2,032 of JBDIAR010000090.1, forward strand.
ACCAGAGGACCCGGAGTTCGACGTGTTCCTCGAGGGGACCGTCTTCCTCGACATCATCTTCGCCAGCCTGCGCGGCGATCCCCAACCGGGTACGGAGGTCTTCGCCGACGGAATGGCCTCGTGCCCGGGCGGGATCGCCAACCTCGCCGTCGCGACCCGCCGGCTCGGGCTGCGCACCAGCCTGGCCGCGGCCTTGGGCGATGACGACTACGGGGACTTCTGTTGGCGCACGCTGGAGGAACAGGAGCACGTCGACCTGTCGCGGTCCCAACGCATGACGGACTGGCACAGCCCGGTCACGGTCTCGATCGCCCGAGACCAGGACCGCAGCATGATCACCCACGCCCATCCCTCGCCGCTCACCGCCGACGCGCTGATCGGCGAGCCGCCGCGATGCCGGGCCGTGATCTGCGACTTGACCACGACCGAGGGCCCCGACGGCTGGGGGCCGCCGGCCTGGGCCGATCTGGCCCGTCGGGACGGCGCACTGGTCTTCGCCGACGTCGGGTGGGATCCGCAGGAGCGATGGTGTCCGGAGGTCCTCGACCAGCTCGGCAGTTGCTACGCCTTCACGCCCAACCAGGTGGAGGCAATGGCATACACCCGGACGCAGACCCCGTACGAGGCGTTGTACGCCCTGGCCGATCGCGTGCCCCTGGCGGTCGTCACCCGCGGCCCGGACGGGGCCATCGCCATCGACTCCTCCACGGGTGAGGAGGCCTCCGTTCCGGCGCTGCGCGTGGTGAGCGTGGACCCGACCGGCGCCGGGGATGTGTTCGCGGCCGCCTTCGTGACCGGAACCCTGGCCCGGTGGGCCCTTTCGGACCGGCTCGCCTTCGCCAATCTATGCGCGTCGCTGTCCGTACAGCAGTACGGCGGTTCGCTGGCCGCGCCGACCTGGGGGGATGTCGCCGACTGGTGGCAGGGGCTGTCGACGGCCGGGCTGGAGGGTAGTTACGGACAGAGCCTGCTGCGCCGGTATGCCTTCCTCGAGGACTTCGTGCCCCACATTCCGCATACCGCGCCGCGACGGGCCACCGCCACCATCGCCCGACGTTCCGACGTGCCCGAACAATGAGGCGACAAGCCCGAACGGTGGCGCGACGAGCCCGAACAGTGACGCGACGAGCCCGAACGGTGGCGCGGACACGCGCGTGGCATAGGGCTGACGGCCGCGTCACACCGCCCCCGAGCGATGTGACGCGGCCGCCCCCCCCAGTCGAGCGCGAAGTGTCCCAGGCTGCGCGCCGGCCCTCCCCCGAACACCCATCAGGAGGGGCGTCATACCCTGCAGATACATCCCCGGCAACGTATTTTGCAGGGGTGACGAATCCTCTTGACCAGTGTGAGAGGACCCGGCATGCGCGAATCGCGTTCTGATGCGTGGTCGGCGTCGGCCGACGACCGGTCCTCGAACCACGCAACCGTGTGGGACGTGGCGGCGCTCGCCTTCTCGGCCTGGGGCGAGGGCAGCGCGGCTGCGCTCGACCAGCTCGTGGAGGCGATGACACCGGTGCTCTGGCATACCGTCCGGGCCTACGGCTTGGCGCCCGAGACTGCCGAAGATGTCGTGCAGGCGACGTGGGTCGCCTTGTTGCGCAACGCGGATCGGGTGCGGGACCCGCAGGCCGTGGCGGGCTGGTTGCTCACCACGGCGCGGCGCGAGGCGTGGCAGGCGACACGTCTGGCCGGACGGGCCGTTCTGGTGTCGCCGGAGGAGGTTTTCGACGCGCTCGACCTGGTGCCGACGGAGTCGCCGGAAGACCTCGTCATCCGCGCGAGTGGTGACGACGAACTGTGGGGGGCCGTCGACGGTCTGCCGGAGCGGTGTCGCAGGCTGCTCCGGTTGGTCGCCTTCACCGATCGGCCGGACTACCGGGAGTTGGCCGAACATCTGCAGGTGCCCGTCGGCAGCGTGGGGCCCACGCGGCAACGGTGCCTGGCCAAGCTACGCACTGCCCTGACCGAATCGCGGCAGGGCTGACCTAGGGGGACATATGACGACATCGGATGACGGCGAGCACGCCGTAATGCAGCGGCTCAGAGGCATGTGGGAGCGGCGCGATCCGGTGCCGCCGGACTTGGCGCGGCGGGTGACCGCTGCGCTGGCCGGTCTGAGCATCGACGAGGAATACCGGCAGTTGGTGTTGTTGTCCCGGGGGCCGGCCCTGGCGGGCACGCGGGCCGTCGCGATCACCGAGATACCGCCGGTGCGGATGGAATTCGCCGACGCGGACGTCAGTCTCCTGGTCCGGGTCGCCGAGGCCCCCCACGGGGCCCGGCGGATGGACGGGTGGATCGTGCCCGCGGGTCACTACGAGGTCGCGCTGCGCCAGGGTTCTCGTAGTTGGACCCGGCAGACCGACGAGGCGGGCCGGTTCGTCTTCGAAGCCATCCCGGCCGGGTCGACGACGTTGCGGTTCATCGCGACCGAACGTGACGTGGAACGGCCCTTCGGAACCACTGTTTTCGACATCTGAGAGACCCGAGCGAGGTAAGCCGATCGTGAGCAGCCCCCGGCACTGGCAGCACAGCAATCGCCTGGCTCGACGGCTGGACGCCGTCGACGCCCGCGTGCTCAACCCCCGGTATGCCATGACGGTGGACGGGGTGAATCCCGACAGCACCGTCTACGTCCGGTCCCACCTGGTCGTGTCTCGTGCCGATCTCGAGACAACCCAGGCGCTCCTGGCCGCAAGTGCGGCGGACCTCGGCTGGCAGGTGCGAGTCGACGAGACAGGTCGCCCGCTGCCGCGGGTCATGGTCGGCGCCTCAGGTGGCTCCGGCAGCTCCGGCGGCTCGGGGAGAGCCGGCCGGCGACGGCCGCCTCGCGAACTCGCGGTGCACCGACTCAAGATCGAGGTGCAACCGGGCCGGGCCGCCTCCGCTCCCGATGCCTGGGTGCTGCTGCAGAAGGCTCGCGCCGACCACGGGCTGTCGGCCCTGCGGGGGGTCGGCCTCGACCACCTCCTCAGCACCGCCCCGCTCGAACCGAATCCGTTCCACGACACGAACCCCTTCCACGACACCAATCCGTTCCACGACACCAATCCCGTCGGCTCGTCCGGCCCCTCGGCCACGTATGCCGTCCCAGGACAAGGTGGACGCCAGCCGGTGGCATACACGGGGCATCCCCCGCAGCGCACCTCGGACCGGGAGTTCGTCGGCCGTCGGCCGGTCGTCGTCACCGTGGACACCGGATGTGGGGACCACCCCTGGCTCGGTCGCGCGCTGGGTCGTCCGCTGGAACTGGACGGACACCGGGTCGGCTATACCGATCCGGCGACCGACCCCGAGGTCTACGGCGACCTGGAGGGCCCGCTGGACGGGATGATCGACCTCCTCGCCGGCCACGGCACCTTCATCGCCGGCCTGATCCATCAACAGTGCCCCGACGCCGAGATCGTGCCCGTGCGGATCGTCCCGTCGACCGGCCCGGTCGTCGAGTCCGACTGGCTTCAGGTCCTCACGCAATTGGCTGAGATCGTTCGGCGGTACCGCGACGGCGAGCCGGGTGGCCGGCCGATCGACGTCTTGTCCATCTCCATCGGTTACTACCACGAGACGCCGCAGGACGAACTCTTCGACCCCGCGATGATCGACGTCCTCTCCGTCCTCGGAGAGTGCGGCACCGTCGTCGTGTGTTCTGCCGGCAACGAGGGGGCCGAGCGCCCGATGTTCCCCGCGGCGCTGTGGGCGTGGAGCGATGGCAAGGGACCGGTCGCCCGATCGGCGAACAGGGTGCCCGTGGTCTCGGTGGGGGCGCTCAACCCCGACGGGAAGACCGATGCGCTGTTCACGAACACCGGGCCGTGGGTGCGGGTGTACCGGCCCGGTGCGGCGGTCCTCAGCACGATGCCGCCCTTCGACGGTGGCCGCCAACCGGTTGCGAGGACCAAGGTCGGATCGCGCGACCGCTCCTCGATCGATCCGGACGACTTCAGGGGCGGATTCGCCGTCTGGAGCGGGACCTCTTTCGCGGCACCGGTCTTCGCCGGCGAGGTTGCGTCCCATCTGGTCGGCAAATTGCCCGCCACGACGGTCGAATCGCGCAGCGCGGCCGTTCGTCGGGCGAACCGCGCTGTGCAGGTTCTCGCGCCCCTCCTTCAGTGATGTCCGACGTGCCATGATGAAGCGTGCTCTCGGCGGCCGAACTCCACGAACGAGCTCAGTCGGCGGCCAATGCGGGGCGCCTTCGGGTCGCCGCAACCCTGCTGGCCCGTGCCCGGGGGCGCGCCGTCGATCCCGACCAACTCGCGCTGCTGGACGCCACATCCTCGTACGTCGAATCCGAACTTGGTGACCCCGCAGCCGGATTGACGATCCTCGCCACAGCCGAGGCGCGAGTCGGTTTGCGCGAGAACACGATCGGCATCCTGCACTGCCAGCGCGGCATGATCCACATGCGCGCCGGCAATGCCGAACTCGCCCTGACGGCCTTCGACCTCTCGGTGCACTTGTGTCGTGACGACGGGCCGCTGGGTCGAGCGTTTCTCAATCGTGGACTCGTGCACCTCCAACTGCGAGCGACCGGGGCGGCGGCTTCGGACTTCGCCTGCGCCGCAGACCACTTCCGTGACGCCGGGCTCGGCATACAGCAGGCCAAGGCCCGGCACAACCTGGGGTACGTCCGGCTGCTGCGGGGCGAACTCGCCGATGCGGTCCGCGTCATGGACTCGGTCCGCGGCTATCTCGCGCCCATCTCGGCGGTGAATCGCGCTGTCATCGACCAGGATCGCGCCGAAATGCTGATCGCCGCCGGTATGCCGGGAGCCGCGCGGGTCGCGCTTGAATCGGCTGTGGAGGCTTTCGGTTCGCGTCGCCTCCGGCAGTCCCAGGCCGAGGCCGAACTCATGCTCGCCCGGGCGCTCCTGCCAACGGACGTACGACGAGCGGGCGTCGTCGCCCGTCGGTCCGGGCGCCGATTCGCCGCCCGGGGGAGCGAGGCATGGAGTCTGCGGGCCCTGGCCGTCGCCTCGATCGCGACCCTGACGGTGCCACGTCCTCGCGCGCGGGACGTCGACTCGGCCACCGGGTTGGTCGTGCAGTTGCGTGCCCACGGGCTTGGTTACGAAGCGGATTCGTTGGAGTTGTATCGGATCCGCGCGCTGGTCCGGATGGGCGAGGTCGCTACGGCCGCGTCGTCGATCCGCCGCGTAGACCCTCGGCGGCTGGTCCGGATCGCCGACACGGTGCTGTTCTACGAATGCCGGATGGCGTTGGCCGACGCACTCGGGGACTCCCGAGCCGCGCTTCGCCAGGCCCGGGAGGGCGCCACTCGGCTGCAGAACTGGCACGCCACCTTCGCAAGCTTGGAGTTGCAGAGCACCACCAGTTCGCTGGGACGTGAATTGGTTTCGGGCGCAACCGCCCTGGCGCTTCGGACCGGGCGCTCCGACGTCGCGTTGGAGTGGGTGGAGCGTCAGGCCATGGCCAGCCGCGTCGTCGCGATGCGGCCCCCGCCGGATCCCGAGATCGCCGAGGCATTGGCCGAGTTGCGTTATCTGGCGACGCTCGGAACCGAGCAGAGGGCCCGGCATACGACGCTGGAAAGATCGCTGCGTAGACGGGTTCGCGAGCGGTCGTGGTACGCGTCGGGTTCGGGGCGCTCCCTGAACCCGGTGCGGCTGGCGGCCTTGCGGGAGGCGTTGCGAGTCCACGACGCCGCCTTGGTGGCCCACATCGTCAGTGGCGACCGACTTGCCGCCCTGGTCGTCACGCGGTCTCGGGCGCAGGTCGTCGACCTCGGCCCGGTCGGTGAGCTGGGCGCCGATGTCGGTCTGCTCAACGCCGACCTCGACATGTGTTCGACCGAGTTGAGTGCGGCGTTCGGCCGAGCCGTGCGCACCGGGTTGCGGACCCGACTGACTCGTCTGAGTGCAAGGCTGATCGCCCCGCTGACCCGACGCGTGGGGGATCGTCCGATCGTCGTCGTCCCTCCTCGGGAACTGCTCGGCGTGCCTTGGACGATCCTGCCCGGCCTGCTCGGACGCCCGGTGACGGTCCCGCGCTCGGCGACCGCGTGGGTCAGTGCTGTGTCCGAGCCGTCCGGATCCGTCGAGAAGTGGGCATGTCGGCGAGCGGGCTTCGTGGCCGGTCCGCACATCGTCCGCGCCGAGGCGGAGGTCCGGGCCGCCGCGGCCACGTGGCCCGACGCGGAGGTCCTCACCGGTCCGCGGGCGACCGCGACCGCAGTCGCCGAGCTGGTGACCGAGGTCGACCTGCTGCACATCGCGGCCCACGGACGCCACTCCGCCGACAACCCGCTGTTCTCGGGTCTGGAACTGGCGGACGGCGTGTGGTTCGGATACGACGTGGATCGGCTGGCGCGGGTCCCACGGCTCGTCGTGCTGTCGGCCTGTGAACTGGGCCGGGCCACGGTGAACTGGCAGGAAGAGGGGATGGGGATGGCCATCGCGTGGCTGCATGCCGGCGCCGAATGCGTCATCGCCTCGACCTCGGTGGTGTCGGACGACATCGCGCACGACGTGCTCGGGCGGATCCACGTCGAACTGCGTTCCGGGCGGTCGCCGGCTGCCGCCGTGGCTGCGGCGACGGCCGACCCCTCGTCCTTCCCGGCGCCGTTCGTCTGCTACGGCCAGGGTCTGTGACGCGCCGGGACCTTGCCGGCGCGCCGGCGTACTCGACGGGCCGTTGTCGGAGGTCACCAGTACGTTGATCAGAACGACACACCACTCGGGAGGGCCGTACATGGACAAGGACACCGCCGCGATCGGAGCGCACGCGGAGCTGACCAGTCGATCCCGCAGGCATCCGCTGTGCGGCATCCTCCCGCCCTACCTGCTGGAGCGGCTCGCCCAATCCGATGACGAGCAGGTCAGGGACAGTGCAACCCAGACGGCCGCGGCGGACCTGGCGATGCGGCAGCGGCGTGAGGCCCGGGCCGAACGAGCCGCCCCGCAGCGTGAGCCGCGGGGAGTCGTGCAGCCGGAGCTGCTGGATCGTGTTCGGGCCAGTCGCCCGGCCGACCTTCGGGTCGTGCCCGAGGGCGTCGGGGCCGACACCGCGACGCAGCCCGCCGTCGTGACGCGCGCGATCCACGACGCCCAACACCGCACCACCCTGCCGGGTCGGCTGGTTCGCGAGGAGGGTGAGCCGGAGAGTTCGGACGAGTCGGTCAACGAGGCGTATGCCGGGTTGGGCGCGACCTGGGAGCTGTTCCACGAGGCGTTCGGCCGCGACTCGCTGGACGGCGCCGGTCTCGAACTGGTCGCCAGCGTCCACTACGGGCGGCGCTACGACAACGCCTTCTGGGACGGGGCGCAGATGGTGTTCGGCGACGGCGACGGCGTCATCTTCAACTCCTTCACGGACTGTCTGGACGTCATCGGGCACGAGTTGGCTCACGGCGTCACGCAGTACACCGCCAACCTGGTCTATGTCGGACAATCGGGAGCCTTGAACGAGTCGATCTCGGACGTCTTCGGCTCCCTGGTGCGCCAGCACTCGCTGGGACAGAGCGCGGACCAGGCCGATTGGCTGATCGGTGCCGGACTGTTCACCGGGTCGGTCCGCGGCGTGGCGCTGCGCTCGATGAAGGCGCCGGGAACGGCATACGACGACCCTCGCCTGGGCAAGGACCCCCAGCCGAGCGACATGGACGGTTTCGTCGACCTACCGCACGACGACGCGCACGACAACGGCGGTGTGCACACGAATTCGGGGATTCCCAACAGGGCGTTCTACCTGACGGCGGCGGCGATCGGCGGGTATGCCTGGGAGAAGGCGGGCCGGATCTGGTACGACACCCTGACCGGGGGGACGGTGCCGAAGGACGTCGATTTCGCCGGCTTCGCGCGCGCGACGATCGCCTCGGCCGTCAAACTCTACGGCGCGGACGACCCCGCGGTGGGGCAGGTCGAGGCGGCCTGGCGCGCGGTGAAGGTTCTCTCGGCGCCGATGACGGAACCCGCGCGGTCGAAGCCGAAGAAGCGCAAGCCCCGCCGCCCACCGTCCACGGCACGCAACGACGACTGACCACCCCGGGTGGGGTCACCCCCAGGAGATCGCGCTGCCGGTCGCCCACAAGGTGGCGGCCAGGTCCGCGTGGGCTCCGGACCAGCGGGCCTCGGTCGACCGGTTCCAGGCGGCCAGATAGAGGGCCGCCGCGGGGCCGCTCAGGATGGCATCCGGCGCGCCGGCGTCATCGGCGCTCACCACAGGGGCGTCCGCACTGACGGTGATCGTCCAGGCGGCGTCGGTGTCCGTGCAGGCGATCCGCAAGGTCAGCGGCTCGGCGGACCGTAGCCGCGACGACGCGCGGGGCAGGAAGCCCATGACGAGTTCGTCGATCCCGTCGCGAGCGAACGCCGGTCGCAACCAGGTCTGGCCGATCGTGGGGACCCGCCCCAACTTCGCCGACATCGCGTCGACGGCGTGGACGGAGGTCTCGTGCGCCTGTCGGCGCGCCCAGGCGAGTCGCTTGTCGGGGGCGTCCTTGAGGAAGAAGAAGTAGTCGCCGTCGGCGGGGGCTCGGGCGATCGCATTGAGGACGAGGACCAACTGATCGTCGAACCAGTCGGGCAACGCGGCCACCGACAGCCCCTTGGCCTGCGTTGCGGCCGCCGCACGCCCGGCGTCGTCCAACCCGGCACCGCCCAAGATGGCGCGCGCCCAGGCATACACGCTGCCCTGATGGGCGACCAGGTCGCGCAACGTCCAACCGGGGCAGGTCGGCACGGGGGCGTCCGGTGACGTCGATCCGGCTTGCGCTCGGATCACCGTTCCGGCAGTACCGATCGCCTCGCCGTAGTCCGCGAAGGTCAACGCTGCTGGCATGTCCGGCACCTTACCGAACCCCGGGCCGCGGATCTCGCGGCAGAGCGGCCCAGAGCACCCCGGCACCCACGGCGGCGAGCGCCGCGACGGCCAACACGCCGGCGGTGAGGGATAGCGCTGCGGTCAGCGCCGCCAGGATCGCCGGACCAAGGGCGCCGCCGATGTCGCCTTCAAGTCGCCACAGTCCGAGGAAGAGCGCGCGGTCGCGTTCGGGGGCGAAGTCTGCGCCGAGGGTGAGCAGCAGTCCCGAACCCAGTCCGTTGCCAAGACCCAGGATGAGGGCCGCCGTCAACAGCCCCGTCACCGTTGTCGTCCACGGCATCACGAGCAAGCCCACACCCATGACGGCCATGGAGGGCACAGCGACCGCTGCTCGCCCGACGGTGTCCATCACCTTGCCGGCCGGATAGAACACCGCCATGTCGACCGCTCCACTCACCCCGACGATCAGCGAGGCGCCGGCGGCGTCCAGCCCGAGGTGATCCGCCCACAGCGGGACGGCGACCTGTCGGGTGGCCCGGACGGCGGCGACGAGGGCGATCCCGATGCCGGCCGTCAGGAAGACGCGCCCCTGCGTCCGCAGCAGATCGCGGAGGGTCGACTGCCGGCTCAGGCCGGCGTGTACCGTTTCGTCGGCCGGGTCCGAACCCGCCGGGGGGAGGTCGGGCAGCCCGCGGGAAACAGCTCCGGCCGCCAGCGTGCTCGCTGCCGCAACGAGGTATGCCGTCCGCGCTCCGCCCTGCGTCGCCGCCAGTGCGCCGACGAAAGGCCCGGCGAAGAGGCCGACCCGGAGTACCCCGCCAAGGGTGGACATCGCCCGAGCCCGCATCGAGAAGGGAACCGCGATGGTCAGGTGGCTGTGTCGAGCCACCCCGAAGACCGAACCAGACATCCCCAACGCGAGGATGGCGAAGGCATACCAGAGCACGTGCGTGGCCGTCCCGGCGGCGACGAGCGCGCTCGCGCAGGCGACCGAGGCCCAGGTGATCGCCCGCCGTTCGCCGAGTCGGGCGGTGACGAGGGAGGCCGGGACGTTGGCGATCATCGACCCCATTCCGACGAGCATGACCACCGCAGCGGCCGCTGCCGTGGAGGCGCCGAACGCCCGGGCACCCAGTGGAAGGAGGGCGAGCACGCAGCCCTGACCGAAGCCGAAGAGCAGCACCGGAGCGTAGATCGGGATGGCAAGCCGGCGCATCGCCGCGCGATCGGCCGGGTTCGTGGTCATCTGGGCGGGGCGAGCGGTGCCGTCGTGGCGAAGGCGGGCGGCGGACGGCCCGTCAGAAGTCCCCGCCGACCGCCGGGTTGCCGCCGTGGTGCTCGTGGTGGGCGACGTCCTCGTTCTCCGCCGGTGGGACATGCTTGGCGAGCCGCGAGTTATGACGCGAGTAGGCGAAGTAGATCACCATGCCGACCGCCATCCACCCCACGAAACGGACCCAGGTCTCGAGGCTGAGGTTGACCATGAGGTAGATCGACACCAGGGCCGCCAACCAGGGCAGGACCGGGGAGCCGGGCACCCGGAAGGACCGCTTCAGGTCGGGGCGGCGGCGCCGGAGCACGGGGACCGCGAACGAGACCAGCGTGAACGCCGCGAGCGTTCCGATGTTGACCATCTGCTCGAGGGCCCCGATCGGGGTGAAGGTGGCCGTGACCGCGACGAGCGCGCCGATGCCGAGGGTGATCTTGACGGGGGTGCCGGTGCGGGGGCTGGTGGTCCCGAGTGACGCGGGCAGCAGCCAGTCGCGCGACATCGCGAAGACGATCCGGGTCGCGCCGATCAGCAACGTCATGACCACCGTGAAGAGTCCGGCGACCGCGCCGGCCGCGATGAGCGTGCTGGCCCACCCCTGCCCGACGCTCTCGAAGGCGGTGGCGAGGGCGGCCTTGGGATTGAGGTGGTCGTAGCGGACCATGCCGGTCACCACGAGGGTGACCGAGATGTACAGGACCGTGCAGATGATGAGCGACCCGATGATGCCGATCGGCAGGTCCCGCTGCGGGTTACGCGCCTCTTCAGCGGTCGTCGCCACGATGTCGAACCCGATGTATGCGAAGAAGACCAGCGCCGCACCGGCGAGGATTCCGCCCCACCCGTACGTCGTGGGGGCGAAGCCGAACAGGGTCTGCAGCAGCGGCGCGGTCCACACATCGCCACCGACCGTCGTGGCCGGCACGGGGTCCGGGATGAACGGGGTGTAGTTCACGGTGTTGACGAACCGCAGCCCCGCGAAGATGACGAAGAGCACGATGAAGAGCTTGATCGCGACGAACACGAGGTTGACCCGCATGCTCTCCTTGATGCCGTAGGCGATCAAGGCGGTGATGGCGGCGACCAGCAGGAGCGCCAGCAGGTCGAAGCCGGAACCGCTGGCCACCCCCTCCGGCAGGTGGATGCCGAGATGCCCGAGGAACACACCGGCATACGAGGACCAGCCTTGGGCGACGATGCTGGCACCGAGCAGCATTTCCAAGAGCAGATCCCAGCCGATGATCCAGGCCACGATCTCGCCGAGGGTGGCGTACGAGAAGGTGTATGCCGATCCGCTGACCGGCACCGTCGAGGCGAACTCGGCGTAGCACAACGCCGCCAGCCCGCAGGCCACCGCGCTGATGACGAACGAGATGACGATGGCTGGCCCGGCGTATGACGCGGCGGCGCGGCCGGTCAGCGTGAAGATCCCAGCGCCGATGACGACACCGACGCCGAACGCGATGAGGTCGACCGGGCCGAGCCGCCGCTTGAGTTGGTAGCTCTCCTCCTCGGTTTCGAGGATCGAGGCCTCGACGGTCTTGGTGCGGAACAACGCGCTGCGAGTCATGAACCTGTCCTCGGTCATGTGGTCGGGAAAGTCACGACGGTATGCCGCCGGGCCGCCGGTTTGGGGGGTGGGGTCAGAGTGCGGACGGTATGCCGCGACGGCCTTGCCACCCG
>JBDIAR010000091.1:0-13699 GCA_039812545.1 Dermatophilaceae bacterium
GGGAAGAGTCGTTCGGAGGGTTCGTCGGCCGTCATGGGACCACCATGTCGGCTGCCATCGTGTGAGAGTCAACCCGGGTCGATGCGGTCCTGCTCACAGGTCGATGGCCCGGTTGACCCACGTGCTCGTGACACGCATACCGACCCGCTCGTAGAGGCCGAGGGCGCCGGTACGCGAGTCCGTGGACAGCCCCGAGCGAACGGCTCCGTGGTCCCGGGCTGCGCTGAAGGCGTCGGCGAGGAGGGCCTGCGCAAGGCCGCGCCGGCGTTGGTCGGGCCTGGTCGCCAGCCGGGCCACATACGCCTCGAGGGGTTGTCCGGAGTCGTCGCCCTCGCCCTCGTTGACGAGCACGATTGCGGCTGCTGCGATTCGGCCGTTCTCGTCGGTGACGACGCGTAGGTTCCACGGCTCGACCCTGGGCCGGTGCAACACGACGGCGGAGAAGTCCTCGAAACTCTCCCGAGGGCGAGTTGCCCACTCCCCGAACGAATCCTCCAGCACGTCATGGACCTCCCGCAGTTCGGCTTCGTCCTGCCGGGCCTCGCGCACGGCATACCCCTTCGGCAGATCGCGGGACACGATGGTCGCGCCCTCGGGCAATTCCAGACCCCACGACGTCCACCGCACGCGGTACCCGAGTGCCTCGAGCAGCTGGTCGCCCGGTGATCCGGCGATGACCGGCATACCGACGACGGACAGCCCGATCTCGCGGGCCATCGCCTGCATCTGGTGGGCCAGCCACGTCCCAATCCCGCGCCCGAGCAGGTCGGGGTGCACGGCGGCGTCGCCGCGCTCGCCGGCCTCGGCATAGCCGACGAGACGATCACCGTCGAAGACGCCGACGACCTGGGCGGAGACGTCGAAGGACGGGCGCTGCCAGTCGCCGACGATGTCGGCCTCCTCGATTTCGACGCGGCCCAGCAGGGCCCGCTCCTGGTCGGCCATGACCTCGAAGACGGCGCTGGCGTCGGCCATCGTCAACCGCCGGCTCGTGAAACCCTCGGGCAGGGCGGGTGGGGCGGCGCTGTGGCCGGGGACGGCGGAGTGGCTCATGACTGAATCAAAGCCGAGTCGGCCTCGGTTGTGCACGCCTTTTGCGGCCTCGCTACTCCGGCCTGGCCGGTGAGCGGGTGGACCATGGCCAGCCCCGCGGGATCGTCATCCATCGGAACGACGAGACACCCGCGCTTGGTCGGCGACCCAGTCGTCGAACCGCCGCGGGTCGATAGTGGCGCCCTGGGCCGGGAGGAAACCGCGATCGCGCACCTCACCCCGTGGCACGGGTAGCCGGACGACCCGCACGGCGCCGCCCTGCGAGTTCGCGAGGCGGCGAGCCATGACACCGGCGGGGATGAGGTCGGGGCCGGCCAGCTCGACCCGGCCGACACCCGGCCCGCGATCGACCGCCTCGCTGATCGCGGTGGCCACGGCGTCGGGATGGACGGGCTGTAGCACGGGCGAGGGCACGAGCGCCAGCCTGCCGATGCGCACCTGATCGAGGAACTGCTGAGCGAGGGTGAACCACGCCGTCGTGGCGACCACGGTCAGCGGTAGCCCGCTGCTGGCATAAGTCTCCTCTTGGCGGGCCTTACCGCCGTAGTAGCCCACGGCGCTCCGGACCGCCGGTCGAGTGACGTTGACAATGGAGACGAGGACGACATGCGGGACGGAATGCCGGTTGGCCGCGTCGATCGCGTGCTTCGCGGCCGCGCAGAAGAAGGCGCGGGCTGTTCGCCCGGACATGGTGGTGATGTTGAGGCAGTCGACGAGAGCGTCGACACCTCGGACAGCGTCGTCCAGGCCTGCGCCGGTGGCGGCGTCGACGCCGGTGGCCCGGGACGCGCGGACGACCTCATGGCCGCGGCTTTCGAGGAGGTGGGTGACGCGCGCGCCCATCTCACCCGTAGCTCCGAGAACGGTGACGCGCATGGTCGCCATGGTAGAGCGGTGCGGGGGACCCAGGGATGATCGCCCTGAGAGCGACCGTCGTCGAAGGGGTCAGCGCATCCTTAGAGGCCGACCATCTGGTAGTCGACGCCGAGCAGGTCATAGGTCCGTCGCGCCCGCAGGTCTCGAGTCAGCAGCCGTCGCCCTTGGCGCCTGGCCGCCTCGCCGACGAGGGCGTCGTAGACCGCACCTCCGACGATCCCGGTCGGCGCTAGCCGCGTCCAGAGCGCCCTGCTGTCGGGCGTTGACAGCCACGCCACGTCGGGAAACACGCGGTCGATAAGCGCGGCGGCGTCGGCGGCGTCGATGCTGAGCTGTCCCGGCATGCGGGTCAGCACGGAGAGACCTCGTATGCCGCGTGCCCGGCCAGCACGGGGCGGAGTTTCCGAATGGCGGCGACACAGGGGCCGTGGGCGGCATGACCGGCATCCAGTGCGGCGACCGCGACGCTGGTGTCGACCGCCCAGCGATCAGCGCTGACCATCGTCGCGCCACCGTTGCACGTCAGCGTCGGTCGCGCTGACACCGGGCAGCGCCTCGATGACCGGCCACCCGTCGACCTCGACGATCCGCCGGCCCGGGCGACGCAGCGGGGTGAGCAGCAGGCCGTCCCCGGTCACTGTCACCTCCAGCTGGACCTCAGGCACCAGCCCCAACTGCTCGCGTGCCTCTTTGGGGATGACCACGCGCCCCCCCCTTGTCCAGCGATGCCAACATGCCATCCATCATGGCATGTCCACCCGTCGCGGTGACCTCGCAGATCAGCCGAACCGCCTTGAGGGCGAGACCCCACCCACGAGCCCACGGCTGCACGGCATACGAGATGTTGACTGACTGGCGACGACTGGGAATATGGGAAAGCAGTAATATGGGTTCGGTGAAGACGACCATGGATCTGCCGGACGACCTGTTCCGCAGCATCAAGCTCAAGGCCGCTCGCGAGGACCGCAGCATCAAGGACGTGACGACGGAGCTGTTGCGCCGTGGGCTCGCGACCCAAGCAGAAGCGGGTTCGGTCAGGCGGGCGAGCTTCCCCCTGGTCGTCTGCCCGCCAGGTCCGGCCGGCGGCCTCACTCCCGAAGAGGTCGCCGACGTGCTCATCGCCGCCGACGCGGAGGCTGCCCAGGAGTGAGCCACTACCTCGCCGATACCAACGTCTGGCTCGCCCTCACCCTCTCCTCGCACCGCCACCATCCGGCCTGTCTCGCGTGGATCGACGGAGTCGACGCGGTCGGGGGGATCGTCATGCCACGACAGGTCCAGCTCTCGGTGTTGCGCCTGCTCACGACCGCTGCCGTGCTCGCTCCCCATCACCGGCCACCATTGACCAATGCGGAGGCCTGGGAGGTGCTCGACGCCATCACAGCCGACGAAAGGGTGATCCTCGAGGTCAGCGAGCCCGCGCTGGACGAGTCATGGCGCAGGCTGTCCCGTCGCCCGGCGGCATCCCCGAAGCTGTGGATGGATGCCTACCTCGCGGCATACGCGATGTCGTCCCACCGCACGTTGATCACCCTCGACGCGGCGTTCGCGCAGTTCCCGGGGTTGGCCTGGCGCAACCTCGCGACCTGAGCCAGGGGCATGGGCGAGAAGAACCGGCTCGGCGTGCTGCGGCATACCAACTTCCGGAATTTCTTCTTCGGCGAGACGGTCAACACGGCCGGTTCGTCGATGTCGGGGGGTGGCCCTGGCCTTCGCCGTGCTGCACATCTCCGACTCGGCGACGGCGCTCGGCTGGGTCGTCGCGTCGTGGACGGTCCCGATGGTCGCGTTCATGCTGCTCGGCGGCGCCAACGCCGACCGGCTGCCCCGGGCGCTCGTGCTGCGCGGCTGCAATCTCACCGAAGGGGTTGCCCAGGGTGTGGCAGCCGCACTGGTCATCACCGGCCACGCCCAGATCTGGCAGCTGTGCGTCCTGCAGTTCGTCTCAGGCAGCGCCGTCGCGGTGAGCTACCCGGCGTTCCACGGCATGGTGCCCATCCTGCTCGAACCGACGGATCGCAAGAGTGCGTACCTGTTGATCGGCCAGGCCCGAAGCGCGCTGCGAATCATCGGGCCGTCGGCCGCGGGGGTGCTCGTGGCGGTTGTCAACCCGGGCTGGGCGCTGCTCGTGGATGCCGCGACCTTCTTCGTCGCGGCCGTCTTCCTCACCCTGCTTCGCCTGCCCCCGCATACTCGCGCCGCCGCGAACCGCTCGGTGGTGTCCGACGTGGCGCAGGGGTGGGGCTTCGCCCGATCGCTCGGCTGGGTGCTGCCGGTGGCCACCTGCAGCCTGGTCTACAACGCGGTGATCAGCGGGGGGCTCGGGGTGTTGGGCCCTGTCATCTCGAACGGAACCACCATCGGCAGTCAGGGGTGGGGCCTGGCCCGGGGGCCGAGGCGTTGGGCTCTTCCTGTTCGCGTTCGTGCTGCGTCGCCTGACAATCCGTCGGCCGCTCGTGGCGTGTCAGGTCGGTTTCGTGACCAGTGCGCTGCCGATGGTGGCGCTGGCGTTGCTGGCCTCGACGATGCCGGTGGCCTTGGCGATGCTCGTCAGCGGTTGCGGCAGTGCCTTGATCAACCTGGCCTGGAACCTCACCGTCCAGGAGAAGGTGCCCGAGCAGATGCTGTCCCGGATCATGTCGATCGACGGCTTCTTCAGCTTCGTCGCGATGCCGCTGGGTAAGGTCGCGGTCGGTCCGGCCACGACGGCGTTCGGCGCCCGTGGGTGGAACTCGGGTGCGCGGCGATCTGCGTCCTGACCTTCGCCGCGTCACTGACCGTCCGGCCGCTGCGTGAACTGACGCTGGTCGGGCCCGCGGGCGAGTCTCCGGAATAGAACGACCGAGGGCAAGGTTGAGCATCATGAACTCAAGTTTCACGACTCAGGCTTGCGCAGGTATGCCGGTCGGGTTAGCTTGAGTCAAGAAGACTCAACCCGCCGGGCGACCTCACCAGGCCACCCGAACCCTGCTACCAAGGAGACACACCACATGGCCCGTGCAGTCGGTATCGACCTCGGAACCACCAACTCCGCCGTCTCCGTCCTTGAGGGCGGCGACCCGGAGATCATCGCGAACGCCGAAGGCGGACGCACCACCCCCTCCGTCGTCGCGTTCACCAAGAACGGCGACGTCCTCGTCGGCGAGGTCGCCAAGCGCCAGGCCGTCAGCAATGTCGACCGCACCATCCGGTCGGTCAAGCGGCACATGGGCACGGACTGGAAGAGCCCGGACATCGACGGCAAGCGGTACAGCGCCCAGGAGATCAGCGCCCGCATCCTGCAAAAGCTCAAGCGCGACGCGGAGGCCTACCTCGGCGAGACGGTGACCGACGCGGTCATCACCGTGCCGGCATACTTCGACGACCACGAGCGGCAGGCGACGAAGGAGGCCGGCGAGATCGCGGGTCTGAACGTCCTGCGGATCATCAACGAGCCCACCGCCGCGGCACTGGCATACGGTCTGGACAAGGGCAAGGAAGACGAACTCATCCTCGTCTTCGACCTCGGCGGCGGCACCTTCGACGTGTCCCTCCTGGAGGTCGGCAAGGACCCGGAGGACGGCTTCTCCACCATCCAGGTCAAGGCCACCAACGGCGACAACCGCCTCGGCGGCGACGACTGGGACGACCGGATCGTCCAGCACCTGGTCACCACCGTGAAGAACAAGACCGGGGTCGACCTGTCCAAGGACAAGATGGCGATGCAGCGGCTTCGGGACGAGGCCGAGCGGGCCAAGAAGGAACTCTCGACCGCGACCTCGACGCACATCAACGCGCAGTACATCTCGATGAGCGCCGACGGTCCCATCCACCTGGACGAGACGCTGAGCCGGGCCCAGTTCGAGCAGATGACCAAGGACCTGCTGGACCGCTGCCGTCCCCCCTTCAAGAAGGTCATCGAAGACGCCGGCATCAAGCTGTCCGACATCGACCACGTCGTGCTCGTCGGCGGTTCGACCCGTATGCCGGCCGTCGTCGACCTGGTCAAGGAACTGTCCGGCGGCAAGGAGCCCAACAAGGGCGTCAACCCGGACGAGGTCGTGGCCGTGGGCGCCAGCCTGCAGGCCGGTGTCCTCAAGGGCGAGCGCAAGGACGTCCTGCTCATCGACGTCACCCCGCTGTCCCTGGGCATCGAGACCAAGGGCGGCCTGATGACCAAGCTCATCGAGCGCAACACGGCCATCCCGACCAAGCGCAGCGAGATCTTCACGACCGCCGACGACAACCAGCCCTCCGTGCTCATCCAGGTCTTCCAGGGCGAACGCGAGCTGGCGCAGCACAACAAGCCGCTCGGCACATTCGAGCTGACCGGCATCGCGCCGGCGCCGCGTGGCATGCCCAAGATCGAAGTCACCTTCGACATCGACGCCAACGGCATCGTGCACGTCTCCGCCAAGGACATGGGCACCGGCAAGGAGCAGTCCATGACGATCTCCGGCGGGTCCGCACTGCCCAAGGACGAGATCGACCGGATGGTCCGCGAGGCCGAGCAGCACGCCGAAGAGGACAAGAAGCGGCGCGAGGAGACCGAGGCCCGCAACACCGCCGAACAGCTCGTCTACTCCACCGAGTCCTTCCTCAAGGAGAGCGGCGACAAGCTGACCGACGACGTCCGCAAGCCCGTCGACGAGGCGCTGGCCGACCTGAAGTCGGCGCTCGCCGAGAACTCCGGGGTGAGCGTGGAGGACATCCAGTCCAAGATGACCAAGCTCAACGAGGAATCCCAGAAGATGGGCCAGGCCCTGTATGCCGCTCAGTCGGCCGAGCAGAACGCCGGGTCCGCCGGTGACGGGACGCACGCCGGGTTCACCGACGGCGCCGCCGGTGCCGGAGCGGGTTCGGGCACGGGTACGGGCAAGGCCGACGACGACGTCGTCGACGCCGAGGTCGTCGACGACGACGACGACAAGGGCACCAAGTGACCGATGCGGGCCGCCCCGAGGCGACCGGCCCCGACCAGGGCCGGTCCCCGGGGGGAGCCGGGGGTGACCCCGGACACGGCCACCACCGACACGAGCACGGGTCCCAGGACCACCCGCACCGCGGGTACCCCGACTTCGGGGGAGCCTCTGCGGAGCCTGGCGGCGCGGACGAGTTCGATGCGTTGATCAAGGAGCAGTTCTCGGCCTCCGACAAGGCGCACGCCGAGGCCGCTGCTCACGCCGAGGCCGACGCAGCCAAGAGCGGGGCGACGACGGCTGCCGGTGCCGAACCGTCCCCGGACGCCAAGCTCGCCGCCGAACGCCTCGCCGATCTGCAGCGACTGCAGGCCGAATACGTCAACTACAAGCGCCGGGTGGACCGCGACCGGGACCTCGCCCGAGAGGGCGGCGTCCTGTCCGTCGTCGAGGCACTCTTGCCCGTCCTGGACGACATCCACGCGGCGCGGTTGCACGGCGAACTGGCCGACAGCCCGTTCGGTCCCATCGCGGACAAGCTGGAACGCACCCTCGCCAAGCTCGGCCACGTGAAGTACGGCGAGGCCGGCGAGGGATTCGACCCGCAGATCCACGAGGCGCTCATGCATCTGCCGGACGCCGACCTGCCCGAGGGTTCGTCCGGCACGACCATCGTGCAGGTCCTCATGCCGGGGCACCGGGTGGGCGACCGGGTGATCCGAGCGGCCCGGGTCGCCGTCGCGGACCCGAACTGAGCGGGTCGGCATACCCAACGATGACTCACGTGCAACTCAGGACTCACGACACCGGTAAGGAGGGACGCCGAGGTGGCTAGCCAGGATTGGTTCGACAAGGACTTCTACGCCGTCCTCGGCGTCCCCCAGGACGCGGACGCCGACGCCATCAAGAAGGCATACCGCAAAGCGGCCCGCAAGTACCACCCGGACAAGAACCCCGGAGACAAGGCGGCCGAGGAGAAGTTCAAGGACGTCTCCGAGGCGCACCAGGTCCTGTCCGACCCCGAGGAGCGTCAGCAGTACGACGCCATCCGCCAGATGGCGCGCGGCGGTGCCCGGTTCAGCGCCGGCGGCCCCGGCGGACCGGGTGGTGGCGGCGGATTCGAGGACGTGTTCTCCTCGATGTTCGGCGGCGGGGGAGGCAGCCGGGTCCGGTTCACCACCTCCGGCGGCGGGGCTCGACCGGGCGGATCCCCGAACTTCGAGGACATCCTCTCCGGTCTGTTCCAGCAGAACGGTGGCTACGGGGCGCCGGGTTACGGCAGCCAGGGGCGCGCCGGGCAGGGATACGACGGTCAGGGCTACGGGTACGGCGGCGACCCGTTCGGGGGCTACGGCGCGCCGCAAGGCCCGCGCAAGGGCCAGGACATCGAGGCGCGGACCACGATCTCGTTCCACGATTCCGTCGTCGGCACCACGGCGACCCTCCAGTCGCCCACCGGCGAACGGGTCACGACGCGGATCCCGGCCGGCGTCAAGGACGGCCAGAAGATCCGGCTGCGCGGCAAGGGGTATGCCGGTGACCCGGGTGCCGAGGCCGGCGACCTCTACCTCGTCGTGACCGTCACGCCGGATACGGTGTTCGGGCGCGACGGGGACAATCTCACGGTCGACCTGCCGGTGTCGTTCGCCGAGGCGGCTCTCGGCGCCACCGTCCCGGTCCCGACGGTCGACGGCGGACAGGTGAAGGTCAAGATCGCCCCGGGGACGCCCAGTGGTCGGGTGCTGCGGGTCAAGGGCCGTGGGGTGCAGCGCAAGGGCGCCCCCGGTGACCTGCTCGCCAAGGTCCACGTGGTCGTCCCGCAGCATCTCAGCGACGCCGAGCGCAGCGCTGTCGAGGTGCTGGCGGCTCAGGAGGCCGGCCAGGACCCGCGCGCCGAGTTGCTGGCCCGCGCCGCAGCAGCGCATCGCGGGTGACCACGATGAGCGATTCCACCTCGACCCGGCCGGCCGCCGACCCCAGCACTCGGGTCGGCGGCTGGTCGATCGACGACGAAACCCCCGTCTTCGTCATTTCGGTAGCCGCTCAACTCGCGGGGATGCACGCCCAGACACTGCGTCAGTACGACCGGTTGGGGTTGGTGCGGCCCTCGCGCACGCGTGGCGGCGGACGGCGTTACTCCGCCGCCGACGTCGCGGCGCTTCGAGAGGTTCAGCGGCTCTCCCAGGAGGGCGGGGTCTCGCTCGCCGGGATCCAGCGCATCCTGCACCTCGAGCGCACGGTCCTCGGCCTGCAACGGCAGGTCAACGAGTTGACGAACCAACTGGCGATCGCCTCCGGGCGCCGGGTATTCGCGGCAGAAGTGGGCGGGGACGTGTACTCGTTGGCGCCCGGTCAGCGTCCACCGCGGGCGCGCCGAGAGCACTCCGCGGCGCTGGTCCGGTGGCGTCCGGTGCGGTGACACTACGCGTCGTGGTGTGCGCCGGGATGTAACGAAGGCGGGGGGCGCCACGATGTCAGGACGTCCGGTGTCCTGCCGGGTGACCTGACATCTCCTGAAAGGCCCCGTATGCCGTCTCGTCGTCTCGCCAGCCTGCCCGCCCTCGCCGGCGCCCTCGTAGTGGCGGCCTCGCTCGCCGGCTCCGCCCCGCAGCTCGGTGCCGCCACCTCGCCGCCCGAGCCCGCCACCCGCGCTTCGGCGGCAGTCCGGGACTGCCCGCCGGCGAACTCCGCGGCGCGCGCCAAGCCGGGCGCCGCCCTCGCCGAGCCCGACGTCACGCGCGGCAGCAAGGCCAACGCATACGGGACGCTGAAGGCATACCCGCTGCTGGCCCCGGGCTCGGTCACCATCCCGGTGATCTTCCACTCGATCTCCGATCACGCGCAGAGCGCCGCCGAGAAGGCCCGCACGGAGCGGCTCATCAGCGCCCAGCTGAAGGTGCTCAACGACTCGTATGCCGGACGTACCGCGCCCGGCGCCGCCGACACCCCGTTCCGCTTCGCGCTGGATCACATCGACTACACGGTCAACGCCGCGTGGTACACCGTCGTGCCGGGTCCGGTCGAGAAGCAGATGAAGTCGGCTTTGTACCAAGGGGATTCGCGCACTCTGAATGTGTACACCGCCAATATCGGCGGCGGCCTGCTCGGCTGGGCGTTCTTCCCCAAGGGGTACAACAACGGCCGCGACTACTTCGACGGCGTCGTCATGCTCGACGAGTCGATGCCCGGCGGCACGGCCGGCAAGTACGCCGAGGGCGACACCTTGACCCACGAGGTCGGCCACTGGCTCGGGCTGTACCACACCTTCCAGGGCGGATGCACCCCGTCGAACGACTTCGTGGCGGACACTCCCGCCGAGTCGCACGCTCAGTTCGACTGCCCCGTCGGCGCCGACACCTGCGACGCCCCCGGCCTCGACCCGATCCACAACTTCATGGACTACACCCAGGACTCCTGCATGAATATGTTCACGCCGGGCCAGGCCAAGCGGATGAGCGACAGCTGGCAGTACTTCCGGGTGCCGTCCGCGATCTGACCGGCCGCGTCCTGACCGGCTGCGTCCAGACCGGCCGCGTCCAGACCGGCCATGCGATGACGAAGCCCCCGGAAGACACATCCCGGGGGCTTCGTCATCGGCTCAGCGGCCGGGCCTCACTGGTTGGCCGAGCGCCACCACAACGGATTGCGGGCGCGCAGCTCGCTGGTGGACGGCATCGGGTAGAACGCCATCCCGCGCCCGCTGCCGTAGTAGAACCCGCTGCCCTGCTTGACCATCCGGTACGGGAACTCGGTGGAGTGGACCCGCTGGACCATCTTGGTGAACTTGTCCGGGGCGGACACCTCGATGAGCGCCTCGCGCAGGTGGTGGACGTAGTTGTACGGCAGGTCGCTCGCGTCGCCCATCTCCGGGTCCTGCTCGAGCGCGCCGATGCTCAGCTCGACGAAGCAGACGCCGGGGAACTGGAGCAGCTTGGACGGCTGCTTGACGATGCCCTGGTAGAACGTCTGCGGGTCGTGCGAGCTGACGACCAGGCTGTTGACCGGGGCGATCTCCTGGTACAGGTGCAGCCCGCCGCCGATCGGCGGGCAGACCTCGCTGCGTTGCAGGCCCAGCGTGGCGCCGTACGTCGTGGTCAGGTAGAGGTCCATGAGCGCCCCGGCCGGGATGTGTTCGAGCACTCGGTATGCCGAGACGTAGACCGAGTTCTTCGGCGCCCCGTCATCCTTCGGGACGCAGCGGTCGACGGCCTCCTGGATCTGGAAGTAGTCGTTGCGGAACGTCGGGTCCACCTCGAAGAAGATGGCCTGTCCCTTTGACCGGTAGCCGTGGCCGGTGGAGTAATACTGGCCGAATTGCTCGGGTGTGAGTTGCGAGGCGATGAGGGCCTCGGGGATCAACGAGAAATACAGGTGCGTGTCCATCCGTGACCTCACGTCGTCGGTGTCCGGCCGGGCCGGCGCGTCGGCACCGAAGCCCGGTTCTGCAGCTTCACAGCTTCGTGTCGGAGTCTATCCACGCGCCAGTTCCGTGGTGAAGGCATCGAGGATGCCATCGCTGAACAGGACGAATCGGATCGGATCGACGGACCATTCCTTACTGCGAACGGTCGCCACGGCGATCCGGGCGACCTCCCGGGCGTCCCAGCCATAGACCCCGGCGCTGACCGCGGGGAAGGCGATCGAGGTCGCGCCGAGGTCCTGGGCGACCTGGAGGCTGCGGCGATGGCACGAGGCCAACAGCTCGGGGTCGCGCTGCCCGACGTTCCAGTTGGGACCGACCGTGTGGATCACCCAGCGACACGGCAGCTGGTATGCCGGGGTGGCGACGGCTTCCCCCACCGGCAGGCCGTTCGGGTATGCCGTTCGCCGCACCTCTTTGCAGGCGGCCAGGAGGGCCGGACCCGCCGCTCGATGGATCGCGCCGTCGACACCGCCACCACCGAGCAGTGAGGAGTTGGCCGCGTTGACGATGGCGTCCACGCGCTGGGTGGTGATGTCGCCTCGGATCGCCTCGATCTGCATACGGACAGTCTGTCCCGGGAGACGAGGGGAGCGCGAGACTGCCGCCCATGAGTACGGCCCAGATCGCGCTGGCGATCGCTGCTGCGCTCGTCGTCGGCATGGCCAAGACGTCGGTGGCCGGGTTCGGGGCGCTCGCGACCGCGGTGTTCGCGCTCGTGCTGCCGGCCAAGGAGTCCACGGCGGCGGTTCTGCTGTTGCTCATCGTCGGCGACGCGATGGCGGTCTACCACTATCGGCGGTCGTGCGATTGGTCGCTGCTGCGGCGACTGCTGCCGGCGGTGCTGCCCGGCATCGCGTTGGGCGCGCTCTTCATGTCTCGCATCGACGACAACGCGGTGATGAGGCGCAGCCTCGGCGCGATCCTGCTCCTCATGTTCGTGCTGCAAGTGGTGGGCCGCGTTCGTCAACCGGTGTCGGGCGGTGCGGCGCCCGGTGACCGGCACACCTCGTCGGGTGCCGCGCTCGGCGCCGGGGTCGCGGCGGGCTTCACGACCATGGTCGCCAACGCCGCCGGCCCCGTGATGACGTGGTACTTCCTCGCCGAGCGGGTCGACAAGCTGCGCTTCATCGGGACGAATGCGTGGTTCTTCGCGCTGGTCAATATGTCGAAGGTGCCGTTCAGCGCCGCCCTCGGGCTGTTCCCGGCATCGACGCTGCGGTTGACCCTGATGCTAACCCCGGTCGTGCTGGTCGGGACCCGGTTCGGCCTGCGGATCGCGGGCCGGTTGAACCAGCGGCAGTTCGACGGCGCGGCCATCGGGGCCTCCCTCGTCGGGGCCGCGCTGCTGCTGCGCGGCTGATCGCGACGGCGTGGGCACGACGCGATTGGAGGTATGACCGGACGCTACGAGCATCCGGTCATACCTCCAATCCGGTGCTACTTGGCGAGGACGGTGGCGACCTGCTGCGCCAGTGCCAGTGCGCCGTCGGCCGTGCGGAAGCGGTCGAAGCTCGTGGAGTAGAGGGCGACGCGGTTGTCGATGCGGACGACCGCGACCGTGTCCTGGATGGGGGAGCCGGCGCCGTCCGTGCCACCGACCTGCCACCAGGTGATCGCGCCGTCGGCGGTGCCGGACGGGCTCAGCTTGGTCGGCAGGGGCAGGAAGTTGCGGTCGAACGCGACGGGGTTGCCCAGCGAGTGGTCCTTCGACCACGCGGTGCAGGTCTCGATCCAGTTCTGCGCCAGCTGCTCGGCGTTCCATGCGTCCCCGCCCGAGGCGAACTCACCGGCCACCTCGGCAAACGATCCCGGTTGCGCCTGCGAACCCGACACGACAACCGTGGCGACCTTCGTCGCGCCGAGCGCGGCGAACATGTCCTGCTGGCACCGAGCCACCGGGCCCTGGCCGTCGCCGGGGTACGGTCCCTCCACGCCGGCCGGCTTGACACCCAACGCGCGCAATCCGGACAGCCCCACGACATTGCGGGTGAAGTGGGTGGCCGTCGCCTTGGTCGGGGCGGTCTGCTTGGCGGGGGCGGTGCTGGTGGTCGTGGTCGCGGCGGCGACCTGGTGGCTCACCGAACCGGCGGTCCGGGCGGTGGTTGCCGGGGCGGCCGTTGCGGTCGGCGCGTGCGTTGCGTGGTAGCCGGCGGCGCCGAGGCCGGCGACGGTGAGGGCGACAGTGGTGGTCAGGGTGGCCTTGAGCATCGGTTCTTCTCCTTCGGGGAATCTGTTTCGGCTGCTTCCGTTTCGGTTGCGCCGTCATCTCTCTCGATGCGCCCTCGTCGGGGTTGGTTGTGATCGCGGCCACCTTTCTCGGAAATCTCTCACGGACCTCGCGCGGTGCCTGAACCTGGCCCGAATTGCACTGTCGGGTGGAGGTATTCGCGGCCTCTAGGAGCGTCCGCGAATACCTCCACCCGACAGGTGGCTTGGGATATCGGCTGGG
>JBDIAR010000092.1:0-13659 GCA_039812545.1 Dermatophilaceae bacterium
CGACGACCGTGTTCGTCGCCCCGGAGATGGAGAAGTTGAGGACATCGACGCCGTCGGAGATGGCGTCGTCGATGGCCGACAGGGTCGAGGATGTGTAGCAGCCGCCGGTGTTGGGGTCGTCGTCGTCGAAGCAGACCTTGTACACGGCGAGCTTGGCCGCCGGGGCCATGCCCGAACCGGTGCCGAAGTTGACACTCTCGACGGTCATCGGCACGCCGTTGTTGCCGACTGCGGTCGACGCGGTGTGCGTGCCGTGTCCGCCACCGTCACGCGCCGAGATGACTTCCGTCTCCGAGCGGTGCTCCGGCGGGACGTTTGCGACAAACGCGTTCGGGTAGTAGCGAGCGCCGACGATCTTCTGGTTGCAGTTGTCTGCGGTCCACTGGTCACCGGGTTGGCAGACACCGCTGAACGTGCCGCCGTCGGCCTTCTTCATCGTCGCGCCGCCGTTGGCGTTCTTGACGATGCCCCACTTTCCCGTGGGGGACGCGGGCAGGGCCGGCGCTGCGAACGATGCGCTCTCGGGCCAGACTCCGGAGTCGATGTCGCCGACGACGATGCCCCTGCGACCCGACCTGGCCCGGCGGGTCAACGTCGGCGGCTTGCGGAACATCGTGCGCGCCGTCAAGGCCGCGCCGAACCCGGACGCGATCGTGGTCGTCGGTGTCGGTTCGGTCGCGCAGTTGGGCAGCCGCAATCCGCCCCGGCACTGGGCCAGGGTGGGCGACCCGGTGCGGGCCTCCCGGTTCGACGCCTACGCGCAGACCAAGATCGTCGCCGAACGCGAACTCGTCGACTCCGGCCTGACTCGCTGGGCCTGGTTGCGGCAGACCGGGATCCTGCACCCCGGCGTGCTGGCGCTGCGCGACCCGATCTTCACGCACATGGTGCTCGGCGGGCCGCTGGAATGGGTGTCCGACGAGGACTCGGCCCGGCTGCTGCTGGGCGTGTGCGATCCGGACCTGCCGGCGCGGTTCTGGGGTCGGGTGCACCACGTCGGCGGCGGCGCCGGCTGGCGGATGACCAATGGCGAGTTCATGGCCGCGATCGGCCGGGCCCTCGGGGTGACCGACATCCACCGGTGGTACGAGCGGAACTGGTTCGCCACGCAGAACTTCCACGGCGCCTGGTTCAGCGATTCCGACGCCCTCGACGCGCTCGTCCCCTTCCAGCGGGACCGGTTCGAGGACGCGATGGCCCGTGCGGCAGCGGCTCAGCCGTTCGCCATCCGGCACGCCCACCGACTCCCGGCCCCCCTCGTCCGGGCGGTCACCCGACGGCTGGCACTGGCGCCGCGGGGCACGCTGCACGCCCTGCGGCACGGGTTGACCGACCAGGTCGAAGCCCGTTTCGGCTCGTGGGAGGACTGGGAACGGATCGGCGACTGGGCGGCATACCGACCCGAACCACCCGACCCCGACGCGACGCCCACGGCTCTCGACCACGGGTACGACGAATCCCTCGACCCCGGACAGTGGGATGGGGGCGTCCTGGCCGAGGCGGCGGCCTTCCGCGGCGGCGTGTTCCTCCCCGCGTCGGGCACGTCAGGTCCGCCGGGTATGCCGGGTCTGCCCGGTATGCCGGTCACGTGGGAGTGCGCGTTCGGGCACCGGTTCGTCGCCAGCCCCTGGCTGGTGCTGCACGCCGGCCACTGGTGTCCCGTATGCGTGGCCGCTTCCGATGATGAGCGTCGCCAGGCGGCGCGCAACCCGCTCCTGGCCCAACTGGCCGACGCTTGAATACCGACGCCATTCACCGATAGATCGCCGTGTCCGGGCCGGAGCACTCCCCGCCCACGCGCCCGCTCATTAGCATGGCAGGGGTGAGTTCTCGTAACGGCAACAACGTCTCCGCCCGTCAGGCGTCCGCCCAGAATCCAGGAGCTTGCGCGTCATGTACGAACCCGATGTGACCCCGGCGGGACCGAGCGCGGTCCGCGAACTCCCCCGCCTCACGATCCGCAAGGCGAGCGTTTCGCGCACCGACAACAACGTCTACCTGTTGACCTGCACCGCGACCGGTGAGCAACTTCTCATCGACGCGGCCGACGACTACGAGCGCCTCGAATCCCTTATCGACGAGGGCACCGGACGCCTCGATGCCATCGTCACCACCCACCAACACTGGGACCACACCCGCGCCCTGGCCGATCTGGCCGCCGGCACCGGTGCCCCCACCTATGCGGGCTCCGCGGACGCCGACGCCCTGCCGGTGGACGTCACCCACCGCGTCGAGCACGGCGACACCATCTCGTTCGGCGACATCACCCTCGACGTCATCGGACTCGTCGGACATACTCCCGGCGGGATCGCCCTGGCATACCGAGACGACGCCGACCCGGACGGCATCACGCATCTCTTCGTGGGCGACTCGCTCTTCCCGGGCGGCATCGGCAACACCAAGCAGCCCGGGCAGAGCTTCGACCGCCTGTATGCCGATGTCGTCGGCCGGTTGTTCGACGTCTACGACGACGCGTCGTGGGTCTATCCGGGACACGGCGCGGACACGACGCTCGGCGCCGAACGCCCCCACCTGGCCGAATGGAAGTCCCGCGGCTGGTGAACCTCGTCAGCGAGGCCAACGCCACGCGCCGACATCGGGCGACATCATTGCCACCGCCAGGCCGGACCTCCCGGTGATCATGGCTGAGATGTACATCTCCGCGCTTTCAGCGCATACTGTGGGCATGAGTGAACTCACCGTGACCGATGCTCGTGCTCGTCTTGCCGACGTCGTGGACCAGGCCCGCGTCGGCCACGAGCCGGTCTATCTGACGCGCCGCGGGCAGCGCGTCGCAGCCGTCATCGACGCCGGGGATCTTGCCCGCCTCATCGAAGCTGCCGAGGACTTGTCCGATATCGAGGCAGCTCGCGCCGCGCGAGAGGAGATGGCAACGGAAGGCTCTATCCCGTGGGGGCAGGTCAAGGCCGACCTCGGGCTGGCATGAGCTACCGGATCGACGTTGCCCCAGCCGCTGCTCGGCAGCTCCGCAAGCTCGACGGCACCGCTCGCCGTCGAATCCAAGCGGCGATCGAACTCCTCTCCGAAGAACCTCGACCTGCCGGTGCCAAGAAGTTGACCGGCGGCGACGGCGAGTGGCGGGTGCGGACCGGCGACTACCGGATCATCTACGAGGTGCGAGACGACGTTCTCGTCATTCTGGTCCTCACCCTCGGCCACCGTCGCGAGATCTACCAGCGTCGATAACGTGACGGGCGCGTCGTGGGTCGATCCGGGACACGGTTCGGACCCGACGCAAGACACCCCGAAGTCCAGCGCATAGTGCTGACGTCCTGATCTGCCACTTCGAGGTCAGCGGAAAACGCCTGCCCAGTTCTCGGACTCACGTTGGTGACCTGGGCGGCCGAGCGGGACCGACGCCCCTCACCGCCTTCACCGGCCGGCGAGGCTGGACTGCGTTGACCCAGATCGGGAGTCCACGTTGCATCACTTCTTCGTCGGGCGTCGAACGGGGATCACAGCGAGCCATTCGTCCAAGCCGCCGAAGTCATCGGGGTTCGTCGTGTAAAGGGGCAACCCGTTGACGGCCGCCGTGGCGGCGATCTGGATGTCGGCATGACGACGTCTGGGGGTACGACCCAGGGCCCGGACCGCTCCGCTCAACTGGCCGTAGACCCGTGCGGCGGGTGCGTCGAACGCGAGCGGCTCGAACTCGCTCTCGACACGTTGAAGAATCGCCATCCGCCGGCCCCGCTCGGCGCGCGCTGACGGATCGTCACCGACGACGCCGTGTGGGCCTGCCGACAACTCAGCCAGTGTCACAGCACTGATGGCAATCTCGTCCGGAAGATCAGCGGGGTTGAGGAGATCCCGCAGAATCACGATGTTCGTGTCCACGAGACCGCGCCGACGGTCAGTGGTCATACGCGTCAGGGATATCGCTGTCGATCATTGAATCGAGATCGCTGCGAAACCCGTCGGGATCAACCACCCCGATGCCGGCAGCGGTCAGGAACTCGCTCCGGGGAACGAACGTACGACGACGCCGCAGCGGGATCAACTCGCCGATCTGGTGGCCGTCGCGAGTGACGGTGAAAGCTTGGCCCCGCTCTACCGAGTCCATGATCTCCTTCGAGCGCGACCTGAGGTCGCGCTGAGTGATCTCGGGCTGAATGCTCACGGACGCACAGTAGCACCGTGTGGCACATTGTCCGACCGGCACGAGTCCCCGGCGTTGACCGTTGCCCCGAATCTCGATGTCGGCGCGCTCAATCGTGGAGACACGGTTCTGTCTGACAGCGAACGCTGGGCGAGCTCGACCAGATGTCCCGATAGATATCCCCTAGGAAGAAGGGCCCAGCTCATTTTGACTCCCCGCCTGTTCGAGATCCGGCGCCACGGACCGGGTCGGCTGTCCACGATGGCGGCGCCCAAGGGCTTCGACCAACTTCCCGACGACATGTCCGCTTTGGCCCGGATCGGTGTGGACACCATCGTCAGCCTGCTCACCGAGCCGGAACGCTGCGAACTCGGCCTGCTCGACGAAGCGTCCGTGGCGGCTGAGGTGGGCATCGACTACTCCGAGCTGCCGACCGAGGATCGATCCGTGCCGAACCGCGCGGCGGTCATCCGGCTCGCGAGGGCGCTGGCAGAACAGTTGGTCAGCGGTCGCCACGTCGTCATCCACTGCCGGGCCGGCATCGGCCGGTCGTCCCTGTTGGCGGCGGCCATCTTGCGCGTCCAGGGTATGCCCGCCGGAGAGGCCTGGAACGCGATCACGCTGGCCCGTGGGCTCGACGTCCCCGACACCATCGAGCAACGACTGTTCATCGAGCGCTTCGATCCCCGGTAACCAAGAGAGCCGACCTTCGGTTGCTGTTCGCGTCGACCTGACAACGGGCCCGACAACCGGGTTCGAACTCGGCGGGGTCACGCTGCCGAGCGCTGAGGGATCGCGGTTGTTCCTGGTGCCCCCCATGAGCACCAGGACCACACCGGCGTACCCGCCTACGGTCCCAGCCGCACCCCTCAGTCCACGTTGACGCTCGATGTAGAGACGGCATACAGACGATGTATGCCGTCCCTCCCGGTCGTCGGGTGGGGCCGGGTCTCAGCCCAGGCAGATCGTGGCGACGAGCGCGCCGATGGTGGCGAAGACGGGCAGCACGCCGGTCCCCCAGTCGATTCCGTCCGACTCGAGATCGGTCGAGGTGCACGCGACGCTCACCCAGCGGTCCCCCCGCTCGATGAGGGCCACCTCGGCGCGGACACCGGGGAGCATCCCGGGCTTGGAACCGGCCCGCAGGTCCGGGGTGAGGTAACCGAGCATCCCCTCTCGGTCCAACTGCTCGGCCAGTAGGCCGGTGGCCAGGTCGGTGAGGTCCGCACGCAGCAGCTGCCCGGCGCGAAGCTGCGCGACCAGCCGCGTCAAATCGGCTGCGGTGGTGAGGTTTTCGCGGCCGGCCGCGCGAGCGTCGGCATCCATGAAGTCGCGCGCCAGCACGCTGTCCGCACACCCGGCATCCGCCAGGACCGACGACACGGCGGGACGGCCGATGCGCCCGACCACCGCGTTGGCGGCGTCGTTGTCGCTGATCGCGATGGTCAGCGACAACGCGCTGCGAAGACTGACGGCGGATAGTTCGGGCAGGAACACCAGAGCTCCCGCACCGCCGACCCGTTCGGCCGGTGCGGGCAGGGTCAGGCCCTCGTCAAGGGCGATGCGTCCGGCCTGCACCTCGCGCAGCGCGGCCACCATGATGGCGACCTTGATCGTGCTGGCGGCCGGCACGATCCGGGTCGCACCGACGGACAACAGTTCCCCGCCGGCGGCACGCACGCTGACGTCGATGCGCCCGGGGACCTCCTCGAGCACCGCACCGACGGCACCCGCCAAGGCCGCGGCGTCCTCCTCGTCGGACATCATGCGGTCATCCTGCCACCGGCGGCTCTGGGAGAATCGCAGCCATGATCACCCGTCTCGTCGCCGTCCCCGTCTCCACCCTCTGGTCGGCCCCGGACGCCCCCCGACGAGTCGACGCCGCCATCGTCGCCGACCGCCCGAACTCCGCGGCCTGGTTGCGCGAGCTGGCCGCCGACGCGGACGGTCACCGGGGGCTGCACGGCCGGATCCTCAGTCAGGTCGTCGAGGGGGAACCCGTCATCGTCATCGACGAGTCGACACCGGGCTGGGTCGAGGTGGTCTGCCCGTGGCAGCCCAGTAACACCGACCCGCGCGGCTACCGCGGCTGGCTACCGGCCGCGCATGTCGCCGGCCGCACGACGGACGATCCGCTCTGGCCCGTCCCGGTTACGGGCGTCGATCCCTTCCCCGGGGACGCGCTCCAACCCGTCCACCCGGCGGTCTCCGGGGCCCGCGAATACCTCGGTCTGGCATACCTCTGGGGTGGGCTGAGCCCGGCCGGTTTCGACTGCTCGGGGTTGGTGCATTGGCAATGGCGCCTTCGCGGCGTCGTCATCCCGCGCGACGCCGACGACCAGCAGGAGGCGGCCCAGCCGGTCGAGTTGGACGCGGTCCGCCCCGGCGACCTCTATTTCTTCGCCCGCCCCGGCTCCCCCGTCCACCACGTGGGGATCGTCACGGCACCCGGCACGATGATTCACGCCCCCGAAACCGGGTCCGGCATCCGGGAGGAGGCCGTCGACGGCGAGCGCCTGGCCACCTTGTCGTGTGCGGGACGGTTCGACATCGGATGACGTCCAGAGTCGGCGCCGCTCCGGCGCCGCCGCGCGGAGCGGTCGGGCTGGTGCTCGCCGCGATCGTCTCGGTGCAGTTCGGTGCGGCGATCGCGACGACCCTGGTGCGGGAGGTCGGCGCCCCGTTCGCCGTGGTGTTGCGGCTGGGCATCTCAGCGGCGCTGCTGGCGCTGATCGTTCGCCCGCATTGGCGCGGTCGTCCGCGAGCGCATTGGTTCGCCGCGATCCGGTACGGGATGGCGCTCGGGCTGATGAATCTCAGCTTCTACGCCTCGCTGGCCTACCTGCCGATCGGTGTCGCGGTCACGATCGAGTTCGCCGGACCGCTCGTCCTCGCGGCGGTGCTGTCCCGCCGAATCCGGGACGCGGTCGCCGTACTCGCGGCGGCCGGGGGCGTGGCCCTGGCCTCGCACGCCTTCGACACCTCGACCGGTCCGCTGCCGATACTCGGCATCGGCTATGCCCTCTTCGCCGGTGCGATGTGGGCCGGCTATATCGTCACCGGCCAGTCGGTGGGCCGGGTCTTCCCGGGTGTCGACGGGCTGGCGGTCGCGCTGGTCGTCGCCCTCGTCGTGGTCGCCCCGGTCGCCGGTGCGACGTCCTTGGCCGGGGTGGCGGGTGGGGCGGGTGTTGCAGACGGATTCGGCGGGGTGCTGTGGCGCGGCCTGGGCATCGCGGTCCTGTCCTCACTGATCCCGTACTCACTGGAACTGCTGGCCCTGCGATCGCTGTCGGCGCAGGTCTTCGGGATCCTGCTCAGCCTCGAACCCGCCGTCGCGGCCCTGGCCGGCTTCCTCGTCCTGCGCCAGCACCTCACCCCGACTCAGGTCGCGGGGATGGTCCTCGTCGTGGTCGCGAGCGCGATCGTCCTGGGCTCCCCGAGGGCCTCCTCCGTCGCCGAACCCGAAGCCTGACCGCGGCATCCCCCGTCTGCCGTCTGCCGTATGCCGATATCAACCGGTATGCCGGTCAACCGGGAGGCCGGTCAGCCGATGATCTCGTCGTCCTCCCCGGCACCCGCCGCCTCCGAGGCGGCCGCGACAGCGCGAACTCGCGCATCGGCCGCCGACTTGATCAGGCTCGCGAGGGTCGTCACGCCGAGGATCAGGACGATCGCCCCGAGGGAGACCCCGATGGAGATCTCCGGCACCGGCACCGGCCGGCCGCCGTTGACGAACGGCAGGTTGTTCTCGTGCAGCGCGTGCAGGACCAGCTTCACGCCGATGAAGGCGAGCAGCACGGCCAGCCCGAGCGAGAGGTAGACCAGCCTCTTGAGCAAGCCGCCGATGAGGAAGTACAGCTGGCGCAGCCCCATGAGCGCGAACATGTTCGCGGTCAGGACGAGGTATGGCTCCTTGGTCAGCCCGAAGATCGCCGGAATCGAGTCGAGCGCGAAGAGCAGGTCTGTGGTCCCGAGCGCGGCGATGACCAGCAGCATCGGCGTGATCAGTCGCTTCCCCTGCTCGACCACGGTCAGAGCCGGACCGTGGAACTCCGAGGTCGCGGGAAATCGCCGCTCGACCCACGCGACGAGCCGGTT
The DNA here is from genome assembly GCA_039812545.1 of Dermatophilaceae bacterium. Lineage (GTDB taxonomy): Bacteria > Actinomycetota > Actinomycetes > Actinomycetales > Dermatophilaceae > JBDIAR01. The sequence goes on from JBDIAR010000092.1 coordinate 8,219, forward strand.
CTCCTCGTACTCCTCGTCATCGCTCTCGCCCTCACGGGCGAGCTTGACCGCGGTGTACACCAGAAACGCGCCGAAGATGTAGAACACCCAGGCGTAGGCGTTGATGACGGCCGCCCCAAGGGCGATGAAGATCCCGCGCAGCACGATGGCGATGATGATGCCGGCCATCAGTGCGGACTGCTGCAGCTTCTCCGGCACCCGGAAGCTGCTCATGATGAGCAGGAAGACGAAGAGATTGTCGACCGACAGCGAGTATTCGGTGAGCCACCCGGCGTAGAACTCGCCGGCATACTGGGCACCCCAGGTCTTCCCGACCACCAGCCCGAACACGATGGCGCACGCGATGAAGAAGGCCAGGTGCCGGCCCACCTCACCCATCGACGGCACGTGCGGGCGGCGGGCGATGACGAAGACGTCGACGAGGAGGAAGACGGCCGTCACAGCGATCGTGACGGTCCAGACCCAGGGGGCGACCTGCATACCGAGAGAACCTTTCCGACGCCGGTGCTCGTCCGGCGCCGCGCCGCGCGCGACCTGGGATCCGTGCCGCCCTGACTAGGGCCGGACGTCCATTCTCCCACGCCGTCCCAGCGTCAGGGCCACCGGACCGCGCGCCGTCAGCGGGCCGCTCGACCCGCAGCCGGCCGCGCCGTCCGAGCGACCGGACGGGCACGACCCGCAGCCGGTGTCGGGACAGGCCCCCCCGATCTGTTCGGCCCCCAGTCGTCCGGTCCGCAGCAGGTGGTCGATGACGGCGTCGACGACGTCCCGGTCCAAACCGGCGCGTCCGGCGATGTCGGCCCGGGTAGCGGCGCCGGCGACGATCGCCTCCACCACCCGCTGGAGTGGTCCGGCGGCGGTGGTCACCACCAGATCCGCCCGATCTGGAAGACGGCGAGCCCGAGCAGGTAGGCCGTGGTCAGCTGCATGGCCACGCCGAACGCGGTCCAGCGCAGCCCGATCTCGCGTCGTTGCGCGGCGAGGGTCGCGACGCATGGGGTGTAGGCCAGCAGGAAGACCATGAAGGCCAGCACCGCCGGGATGGGGTGGCCGTGCGAGGACTGGGTGAAGTCACGGTCGACCGCGGCGCTCAGCCCGGCGGCACCGGCCTCGGTCGAATCGTCGAGCGCGTAGGTCTGCGCCCAGCTCGACAGGACGGCCTCCTTGGCGACGAAACCGGTGACCAGCGCCCCCGTGGTCTGCCAGTTGTCGAAACCGAGCGGCTCGAAAACCGGGGCGACGGTGCGGGCCACCGAGGCGTATGCCGAGTGCTCGACCGGCACTTCGCCGATCGGGTCGCCGGTGCCGGCCGGCACGGACTGCAGCAGCCATACCGCGCAGACGGTCGCCACGATGATCCCGGTGGCCGTGCGCAGGAAACCCTGCAGCCGCGTCCAGGTGACGCTGCTCATGACCCGCAACGTCGGACGCTGGTAGGGCGGCAGGTCCAGGACGAGTGGTTCGTTGCCCATGGTGCGCCACAGGGTCTTGCGCAGGGCGAGGCCCACGAGGACGACGAGCAGGATGGACACGGCATACATGATGAAGACCACGGTGCCGGCGAGATCGGCGAAGAACGTCGTGGCCAGCATGACGTACACCGTCAGCCGGGCCGTACAGCTCGTGAACGGGACCAGCAACGCGGTGAGGACCCGCTGACGGGCCCCACCGAGCACGCGGGTGGCGCTGATGGCCGGCACATTGCAGCCGAACCCGACGATCAGCGGGAGAAACGCGCGTCCCGGCAAGCCGATGGCGCGCATCGAGCGATCGGCGACAACGGCCGCCCGCGCCATGTACCCGGAGTCTTCGAGCAGCGCGAGCAATAGGAACATGATCGCCATCAGCGGCAGGAAGGTCAGGACCATGCCAACCCCGGCGATCAGGCCGTCCACCAGCAGCCCGACGACCAACGGGTGGTCCAGATGGACCAGGGTCAGCAGCGAGCGCGCGCCGTCGCTGATCGGCCCGACGATCAGCTTGTCGAGGAAGTCCTGCATGGGGGCCGCCACCGTCGTGGTCAGCTGGAAGACCAGCCACATGACGGCCGCGAAGATGATCGGCCCGCCGAGCCGGGACAAGACGACGGCGTCGATCCGGTCGCTGATGCTGACGCGGTGTTCCCCGGAGTGGGTGACCGCGCGCTGGAGCGCCTCGTCCACCCAGGCGAATCGCTCGTCGGCGCGGGCGAACTCGAGATCGTCCGCTCCCTCGACGGTCGGTTCGGTGACGACGCCGTCGACGCCGGCGGCCTGCTCCTCGGCATCACGATGGTCGGTCCGAGGGGGGATCGGCGGCCCGGCCAGGCCGCCGGCCACCGCATCGGCCAATGCCGCCATGCCGTCCCGGCGGCGGGGATCGACGAGGACAACCGGGCAACCGAGTGTCTGCGCCAGCGCTGTCGCGTCCAGGGTCACCGAGCGCCGGGCGGCGACGTCGACCATCGTGACGGCAACGACGATCCGGTATGCGTGTTCGCGCAGTTGGGCGACCAGGTAGAGCGACCGGGACAGGTGGGCGGCATCGGCGGCCACCACGACGAGGTCGGGACGGCCGCAGGCGCAGGTATCGACCAGGAGCTCGCGGGTCAGCGCCTCGTCCGGCGACAGCGGATCCAGCGAGTAGGCGCCGGGCAGGTCGATCAGGTCGTACGTCCGGTCGCCGCGCCGCCACGCGCCGCGCCCGACCTCGACGGTGGTCCCGGGCCAGTTCCCCATCGTCCGCCGGGCGCCGGTGAGCGCGTTGAACAGGGTGGATTTGCCGACATTCGGCGCACCGGCCAACGCGACGACCGGGCTGCCCACCGGGGCGACGCCGCCACCGCTGTCGTCATGACAAGACGGGATCGCGGAGGCCGGAGCCCCGCGCTGCGCCGCAGGGTCGGTGGCCGCAGCCGCCTCGCGGCAGGTGCACCGCTCGACCAGCAGGGTGCCAGCGGAAGAGCCGGCGCCGGCTTGGTCAGGGTCGGCGACCGACGGATGCGATGTCACGTGCGGATCTCCTGGACGAGCAGTCGAGCCGCGACGTCGCGGTCCAGCGCCACGCGGGTCTCTCCGGCCGCAACCACCCGCCCACCGCCGGACGTACGGCGAACCGCACGGATCGTGACCCCGACTCGAAGCCCCAGTTCACGCAGCCGACGGGCCAGCGGTGCGGGCGCGTCGATGGCGGCGAGCACCACCGGGTGACCGGTGGCGCAGTCCACCAACGGTCGGGTGCCCGAGGTCGTCATGCCGTCAGTCTAGCCGCGAGTTAGGTATGCCTAACCTAATCTCGCATTGTGGATTGCGTCACAAGCATGGACCGTCAGACGGTGTCCCAATCCGCCGGGCGGCGCGATTTCGGGACCTTGGCCACCACGAGCCGATAGGACTGGTCGATCGCCTCGCGCAGCACGGCGTCGTCGATGGCCCCGCCCACCCGCAAGGTGTTCCAGCCGGATCGGCCGATGTACGGCATAACGGCGGCGTCGTCGGGGAACTCGTGCAGCCACTCGTCGGCCTCGGCCCGATTCGCGCCGGCCTTGACCCCGACGCTTGATCGGTCGCCGACGAAACAGAAGATCTTGTCGCCCACCTTGGCGACCAGGTCCCCGTCCCACGGTTCGTCCCGCCACGCACCCGGCCGGCTCAAGGCATACGCCAGCGGATCGAAGCCGCCGCCCTGTTCCGCAGATCGTCCGCGTCCCGTCATGGCGCGAGACTACTGGAGCCCTCCGGGGTCGTTCCTTCTCCCCTTCTTCATGACTATGAAGGGGTCGAAGTCGAATCGCTCGTGCGCGCCACTCCTCTCCCCCGCGACAAGGGCACCCCGGAGCGCAGACAGACGCGCTTCCCGCCCCTCCAGCAGCCGAAGGCCCGCGCGGACCACCTCGCTGGCCGAGCGGTAGCGGCCCGAGGCGACCTCATCGGTCAGGAAGTCCCAGAAGTGTTCGTCGAGGCCGATCGACGTGTTCTGAGCCATCGGCGCATCTTGCCAAGAATTGGTATCGATCCGTGCCGCGCCCGTCGTTTCGTCGGCCCGTCGCGTCCCGCTTGCAGAGTGCTAGCATCGCTTCATGACCACCCTGTACGTGCGAGACGTTCCCGCCGACGTGGCGCAGGCGCTCAAGGAGCGGGCAGCCGCTGACGGCAAGTCGCTGTCCGCATACGTCGTGGCCGAGCTCGGTCGGATCGCGTCGCGGCGGACCAATGCCGAGATCGTGCAGCGACTTCGCGATCTTGACCGCACCGGCGGGCCCACGAACACGGACATCGTCGATGCGCTCGGCCAGCCGCGTCGATGATCGTCGTTGACGCCTCGGCGATGGTGGAAGCTCTGGTGGGCCGCGACGTCGACGCGGCATTGCTCGAGGCGCTCACCGGTGAGGTCGCGGCGCCACACATCCTCGACGTCGAGGTGCTTTCCGTTCTCCGCGGTCTTGTCCTTGGTCGAAAGTTGTCGGAACAGGAGGCCGCCGTTGCGGGGTCGCATCACTTCGACCTGCTCATCGATCGGTACGAGACCGAGCCGCTGGCAGCACGCATCTGGGAACTCGGCCACCGGTACACGAGCTACGACGCGGCATACCTCGCCTTGGCAGAAGCCCTCGACGCGCCACTGCATACCTGCGACGCCAAACTCGACCGTGGGGGACACCAGGCGCAGGTCCACGTCCACGGGCGGGCCACTGAGGCGAAGGACTGAGTCTCAGGGCAGGTCGCGCCACAGGCTGAGCAGATCGACGTATCCCAACACGGGGTGGCGGAAACCACCGGGCGCCGTCCCGATGATGCGGAATCCCTCCGACTCGTAAAGCCGCACGGCCGCCTCGTTCGAGGCCACCACCGCATTGAACTGGATGCTCCGGAACCCGCGCTCGGTGGTCCAGGCGATCATGTCGCGCACGAGCATCCGGCCGACACCGCGGCCTCTCGCCGTGGCCGCCACCATCACGGAGCCGGACGCGACGTGCGAACCCTGGTTCGGTCTGTTGGCGTATGCGTTGGCCGTTCCGAGCACTCGTCCTGCTTGGTCCTCCGCGACCACGACACGTCCCGGGGGCGGCGTCAGCCACGCGTCACGCATCCCGGTTTCGCTCGGCGCCGGATCCATCGCAAAGGTCTTCCCGGCGGCCGCCACCTCTTGGACGATCGCCCAGATGGACGGCCAATCGCCCTGCGCCGCAGGGCGATCGACGACGCTCATGGGAGGTGTCCCATCGGGTGGTCGGCGGCTATCTGCCCGTCATACGCCGTCCCAGGGCCGGGCCCCGGGGTCCATCGCATGACGAGCTCGGTGTCGTCCTGCCCGATGGCCGTGAACCCAAGCCGCTCGTAGAGTTCTCGCGCGCGCGGGTTGTCGAGTTCGACGCCGAGATCGAGCTCGGTGTCCGCCTCCGCGGCCTCGGACTGGAGGTTCCGGATGATCGACGTGCCGATACCTCGCCCTTGAATCGCCGG
>JBDIAR010000093.1:0-13598 GCA_039812545.1 Dermatophilaceae bacterium
CGGCAAGATGGCGGCAAGATGGCGGCATGGAGTTCTCCGAGGTGGTGCGCTCGCGGCGGATGATGCGCCGTTACGACCCGCAGCGGCAGGTGCCGGAGCCGGTCGTCCGGCGACTCCTCTCGTATGCCGTTCGCGCTCCGTCCGCGGGGTTCAGCCAGGGCTGGGACTTCGTGGTGCTCCGCGGCCCGGCCGAGCGGGAGGTGTTCTGGGCGGCGACGACCGACCCGGCGGAACCGCCGGACGCCTGGTTGGCGGGGCTGCGGACCGCCCCGACGCTCATCGTGTGTTGCGCCGACCCGCAGCGCTATCTCGACCGCTACACCGAACCCGACAAGGGGTGGACGGACCGAGCCCTGGCGAACTGGCCGATCCCGTACTGGGATGTCGACACCGGGATGGCCGCCCTGCTCATGCTCCTCGGCGCCGTCGACGAGGGGCTCGGCGGACTCTTCTTCGGCGTCCCGGCCGGGCGGCACGAACAGGTCCGGACCGCCCTGCGCATACCGGCGGATCGTCGGCTCGTCGGGGTCGTGGCCCTGGGGTATGCCGTGCCGCACCCCAAGAGCCCCAGCCTGCGCCGGGGGCGCCGCGAGCCCGACGAGGTATCCCATTGGGGTCGCTGGTAGGCCGCTGATAGGCCGCTGGTAGAGGCCATTGGCAGGGGTCGATGTGGTGGAACGCATCGGCCGATGCGGCTATCGAGCTGCGGCCCACAGGTCAGTGACGACGTCCTCGGCCGACACTGCACGCGCCGATCGCCAACCCGTCCCGGCCCACAGATGGGTGTGCTCGGCGTCGCCGGCGGCGGACGCGGCACGGCGTAGCGGCCCGGTCACCTGGTTGACGGCCGGATATGCGGCGGGTGCCAGGGCGTCGTAGCGCTCGACGAAGTCGTTGCGGAGTCCACGGGCCAGGCGGCCGGAGAACGCCCGAGTCAGGGCGGTCGAGGTGAACCGTGGGTCGGTGAGCGCCGCCCGAACCGTGGCCGACGTCCCGGCCTCGGGGGTCAGCAGGAAGGCCGTGCCGAGTTGGACGGCTGCGGCTCCGGCGGCGAGCAGTGGCGCGATCTGCGGGCCGGTGGCGATGCCGCCGGCGGCCACGAGGGGCCGGTTGCTGACCTGCCGGACGGCGGTGAGCAGTTCCGGGAGCGGGCGCTCGTTCGCCGGATCGGCCACGCGCAAGCTGCCCTGGTGGCCCCCGGCGTCCGGACCTTGGACGACGAGGACGTCCACGCCGACTCCGGCCGCGTCCACCGCGTCCTCGACCATGGTCACCGTGGCCGCCACGCAGATGTCCCGCTCGTGCAGTTCGGCGACGAGCTCGTGTCCGGGCAGCCCGAAGGTGAAGGAGACGACGGCGGGCGCGGTCTCGCGCAGGACCACCAGCTTCGCGTCCCAGTCGTCGTCGTCGGGGACGGGTTCGGGCGGGTCGACCCCGAACCGGTCGAACAGGGCCCCGAGTGCGGCGCTATAGGCCCGAACCGCCGCCAGGTCGCCGACGGCGTCCGGCGGACAGAACAGGTTGACCCCGAAGGGCGCCCCCGTGACGCGTCGAGTGGCGGCAATCCGATCGGCCAGGGCGCCGGCCGTCAGATAGCCACCCGCCAGGAATCCCAGTCCGCCGGCGCGGGAGACGGCGACCACGAGTTCGGGCGTCGAGGGGCCACCGGCCATGGGTGCCGCGATGATCGGGACGGTCAACTGGTCGATCTGGAACACGACGGACAACCTCTCCCGGGAACCGTTCCCGGTATCGACGGTAGCGGCGCATGCCCGCCTTCGAGAACCCACGCGCCCCACGGCATACACTCGGGCCGACGATCCGCGCACGCGAAACCCGCACCACCAGCAAGGAGCCCCACCACCGATGGCCCGCCGCCCGTCTCCCCCCGGTCCCGGCCCCGACGAACCCCACGTCGAGAAGATCATCGACATCGACGTCGCCGCGGAGATGAAGGGCGCGTTCCTGGAGTACTCGTACTCGGTCATCTTCTCCCGGGCGCTGCCGGATGCGCGAGACGGCCTCAAACCGGTCCAGCGACGGATCCTGTACGGCATGTCCGAACTCGGGCTGCGCCCCGACCGCGCGCACGTGAAGTGCTCGCGGGTCGTCGGCGAGGTCATGGGTAAGTACCACCCGCACGGCGACCAGGCCATCTACGACGCCATGGTGCGCCTCGCCCAACCCTTCACGATGCGTATGCCGCTGGTCGACGGGCATGGCAACTTCGGTTCGCTGGACGACGGTCCGGCCGCCAGCCGGTACACCGAGGCGCGGATGGCGCCGGCGGCCCTGCTCATGGTCGGCGGCCTGGACGAGGACACGGTCGACTTCGTCCCCAACTACGACGACACCCAGCGCCAGCCCGAGGTGATGCCCGCGGCATACCCGAACTTGCTCGTCAACGGCGCCAGCGGCATCGCGGTCGGCATGGCGACGAATATGCCGCCGCACAACCTCGTCGAGGTCATCGGCGCGGCCCGGCATCTGATCGCCCACCCGGAGGCGAGCCTGGACGACCTGATGAAGTTCGTCCCCGGCCCGGACCTGCCGTGCGGTGGGCGGATCGTCGGACTGGACGGGATCCGGGACGCGTACCTGACCGGTCGCGGGAGTTTCCGCACGCAGGCCACCGCCCGGGTGGACAGCATCACCCCCCGCAAGAAGGGCATCGTCGTCAGCGAATTGCCCTATCTCGTGGGGCCGGAGAAGGTGATCGAAAAGATCCGGGATCTGGTCCAGTCCAAGAAGCTGCAGGGCATCTCCGACGTCAAGGATCTCACCGACCGCCATCACGGCACGCGACTGGTCATCGAGATCAAGAACGGTTTCAACCCCGACGCCATCCTCGAACAGCTCTACCGGCTCACCCCGATGGAGGAGAACTTCGGCATCAACAACGTCGCCCTGGTCGGTGGCCAGCCGCAGACCCTCGGTCTGAAGGAACTCCTCAAGGTCTTCGTCGCCTTCCGCACCGACGTGGTTCGGCGGCGCACGGCATACCGGCTGCGCAAACGGGAGGAACGTCTCCACCTCGTCGAGGGACTGCTCATCGCGATCCTCGACATCGACGAAGTCATCCAACTCATCCGATCCTCCGACGACGCGGCCACCGCACGGACCCGCCTGATGGAGGTGTTCGACCTCACCGAGGTACAGGCGACGTACATCCTGGACCTGCAACTGCGACGTCTGACGAAGTTCTCCCGGCTGGAGTTGGAGACCGAACAGGCCGAACTCCAGCGCGAGATCGAACGGCTCCGGGCGATCCTGGCCGACGAGAAGCTGTTGTCCAAGACCGTGTCCGACGAACTCGGCGAGGTCGCCAAGTCGCACGGCACGCCCCGCCGGACGGTGCTCTTGGAATCCGCCGGTATGCCGTCTGCGGCCGCCGCGACCACTCCCCTGGAGATCGCCGACGACCCGTGCTGGGTGTTGCTGTCCACGACCGGGCTGTTGGCCCGCACGTCGTCGGGGGACCCGCTGCCGAGCGCCGGTGGCCGCGCCAAGCACGACGCGATCGTTTCCGCGGTGCGGACCACGGCTCGCGGCGAGGTCGGACTGGTCACGACAAGGGGCCGGGTGATCCGGTTGCCGGTGCTGGAGCTGCCGACCCTGCCGCCGACCGCGGGCGCGCCGAACCTGTCCGGGGGTGCGCCGCTCGCCGTCTACGTCGACCTGCCGCGCGCCGAGGAGCCGTTGATCCTGGTGTCGTTGGCTGCGGACGCGCCCACGATCGCGCTGGGGACCGCCCAGGGCGTGGTCAAACGGGTCGCGTCCTCGGAGTACCCGGCCAAACGCGACGTCGAGGTCATCGCCCTACGGCCGGGCGATTTCGTCGTCGGGGCGGGGGTATGCGAGGACTCGGCCGAGTTGGTGTTCGTCACCACGGATGCGCAACTGCTGCACTTCCCGGCGGCTTCGGTGCGGCCCCAGGGGCGGCCGGCCGGCGGGATGGCCGGGGTGAGCCTGTCCGCCGGGTCGCAGGTCTGTTATTTCGGCGTCGTGAACCCCGCTGCCGAGAACGTCGTGGTCACCTCCAGCGGGTCGTCGGCGGCGCTGCCCGGGACGGAGGCGGGGGCGTTGAAGGTGGCGCCCTTCGAGGAGTACCCGGGTAAGGGGCGGGCCACCGGCGGGGTGCGCTGTCACCGGTTCTTGAAGGGCGAGGACACGCTGGTATTGGCGTGGGTGGGCGCTGCGCCTCCGCGGGCCGCCGCGGCGAACGGGGTGGCCATCGAGCTTCCGGCGGCCAGTGGCAAGAGGGACGGGTCGGGGAACCCGTTCGCCCAGGTGATCGCGGGGATCGCTGCCGCCCTACCGAGCGCACCGTGACGGCACCATGAGCCCGCCTGCGCCGGTTCGCCCGCCGTGCTCGACGCTGTCCGAGCGGGACGGCGAATCGGCATACGGGACGGCGACGCCCGCACGCTTTTGGGTCGTGCTGGAGCAGAACGGACCGTGGGGGGAACTGCCGAACATCCAGTCGCGTCTGGATCCGCAGCTGGGTCGGCGGCTGGAGTTCCGCAGTGCGCGGCTGGGGGGACGATTTCAACTGATCCGAAGCACGGCGGGTCATACCTATGTGCCGAGCGATCCGGTGCGGTTCTACCTGGCGTGGAGCGGTCCGGGGCCGTGGCTGATGTCGGGGACGCTGGCCAGTCCGTACCTGCTGCGGGAGATGGACTGGGACGCTTTGGCTCGGGGGGACGCCGCCGCGGTGGTCGCGGGTCTTCCGCAGTCGCGGCCGGCTCCCCCGACCCTGCTGGTGTGCACCAACGGCAAACGCGACGTCTGCTGCGCGACGATCGGGCGTCCCGTTGCCGCAGCCGCCGCGCTCGACCATCCCGACCGCACGTGGGAGTGTTCGCACACCGGCGGGCATCGCTTCGCGGCGACCGCGCTGCTCTTGCCGTACGGTCAGCTCTTCGCGCGGTTGGACGAGCAGTTGGTATGCCAGATCCTGCCGGCCGCTGATGCCGGCCACCTCCCGCTCGCGCTGCTCGGGCCGCGGCACGATCGGGGGCGGTCCGCGCTGCCCGCGGTCGAGCAGGCGGCGGAGTCGGCGATCCGCGCGCATCTGGGCGAGACGGCCTTGGATGCGTTCGTGTCGTTGGCCGCGCAGGATCCGCAGGGGCCGGGCTCGACGACGGTTCACCTGGGGCATCGGGACGGGCGGCGGTTCCGGGTCGAGTTGGACCGGGTACCGATCCAGGACCGTCCGGGTTCGTGCCGGGCGGTCGCGGTGCCGGCGTTCAACTGGACGACCAGGATCGTCGAACTCCCGCCCGCCGGCGACGACGCCACGTCGTCGGATCGGTGACGGTCGAGTCGGCCCGCTAAGGACCGCGACCGCAGCGCGTCGTCATGCTGCGGCCGTATGCCGTTGGGCTGGGTCCCAGCGCACGCCGCCCCCGCCTTCGATCATCTCGCTCCGGTCGAACCCCCACCGCAACCGTGGCATCAGCTTGTCGACCTGCCTGGACCGACTCCTCGCCGCTGCGGCAATATCGCAACTCTGATCGCCTCGCAAGTTCACGAGCGACGAATCTTCATGAACCCCAACCAATCCCGAAGACGGCAAAGCCTTCGACCGGCCGGTCTACCAGGGCTTCAGGTTGGGGTCCGCCGGCGGCATCGTGGGGATCTCGTTGTTCTGTTTGCCGTCCTCGTGATCCCGCTGGTTCTCCTGGCGTTGCCGCTCCAGTTCGTCCAGCTTGTCCTGGCCGGGCGGGTTGGTCGGTGTCGGGTTGGGGGTGGTCGGCGGGGTGTCCCGGTTGTCGTTGCTCTTCGGCGGCAGCAGGCCGTCCTTCTGCTGCATCCGCTGCTGGGCATCCTTGAGTTCTTGGGCCTGGTTGCGGTTCTGCTGGTCGGGTTTGTCGCACGCAGCGGGCGCGACCTTGGTGGTCTCGATCCCGAGGTCGTAGAACTGGCGGGCCTCGTCGGAGTGCTCGCGCGCCGCGGCGAGGTCGCCCAGGTGCTCGTAGACCAGGCCGAGGTTGACCCGCACGACACACTCCTCGCGTCCGCCCTTGGGCACGCCGGCCAGCGCACTCTCGAACCACGGCCGCGCCAGATCGTCGTTTCCCGCGAGGACATGGGCGTCCCCGACCGCGAAGGGGTAGCGCCAGGATTCGACGATATTGACCCAGCCGAGGCGTTCGGCCGTCGTCATCGCGCCGACCTTGTCCGCCGCGGTGTAGGCGGCGATCGCCCGGTCGGCGAAGACATTCAGCGTCAAGAGCCGCAGCGCCGCCAGCACGGCCAGCAACACCAGGGGCGCCGACGACCACAGCATTCGCTTGCGCAGTCTGGCCAGGTGCGGCGGCAAGGGAGGACGACGTCGTATGCCGGTGCCCAGGTCGCCGCCACCACCGCTGCTGCCGGCCCCGCGCCGCAACACGCGTGCCCGGAGCCGTCCCCACGGCCCCGAATCTTCGGACCCACCCGCCGCCGGGGGGATGCCGGCCGGTTCGCCGGTCCGGGTGACCACACTCATGCCCTCGTCTCCTTCCCGCGCGCCGAACGAGCAGACGAACGAGCGGCCAGCAGGGCGGTCAGCGCGGCGCCGGCCTCCCAGGCCGCCAGCGCGATCACCGGGAACAGGAACCACCAGTAGAGGTCGGCGCGATTGCGGATCTTCGCCTTCTCCATCTCCTCGCTGGTCCCGAACTTGGTCAGATCGACGTCGACCATGGCCGGCGCGATGGAGGCCTCCCCGCTGCGCAGCACATACGGCACCCGCAGTTGGCCGGCGATCTTGCGCAGGGCGTCTTCGTCGATCTTCGAGCGGGCGTCCTGTCCGGTCGCGGGATCTTTGATGTACCGGATGTCGCTGTCGGAGTAGCGGCTTCGAGTGTCCCGCATCCGCCCGCCCGCGCTCGTGCCATAGCCCAGGACGGCCCCGCCCTCGACGAGGCCCTCACGGATCTGGATCGGCGCCGGCGGCGTGGACGCGGTCTGCTCGCCGTCGCCGAAGTAGAACACCATCCGGCCCCGATCGGGGTACTTCTTGGCGGCCACCTCGAGCAGCGCGGCCAGGGTCGGTCCGGCGATCGTCACCGACGAGCCGTGGGAGTACTGATTGGGTTCGGGCATGAGGGTGTTGACCGAGGCATCGAGCGCCAATGCGTCGGTCGACAACGGCATACGGACTCGAGCACTCTGGTCGAAGGTGATCAGCGAGAACCTCGCCCCGGTCAGTTCCCGCGCGATCTTGTGGATGTCGTCCTTGACCCCGTCGAGGCGCTGGTTCGTGCCGGCGTAGTCCTCGGCGATCATGCTGCTCGTCGTGTCGACGACGAAGTAGACGTTGAGGTTCGTCGCCGAAGCGTTGACGAAGTCGCCCGGTATGCCGGGACGCAGGGACGCGATCAGCAGGAGGACGACCGTCAGGGTCCGTCGCCAGCGCCGGCCCCGCGGTTCCTCGGGCACCCCGTCCCCGGCCGGCCACCAGATGACCGCGGCCAGCGCCAACGCCAGGGCGGCCAGGATCGGCCAGGGTCCGATCGGCAGCAGGGTCATGGTCGCCACCTCCGGCCCGCGACGAGCAGAGCGAGCAGAGCGACCCCCGCCAGCGAGATGAGCGCTCGGGGCTGGTCGCTGCGGAACCGCCGCGGCGCGCTGTTGATCAGGGTGGCCTCCTGCGCCTGGACCTGACCGACGATGCCGGTGACAGCGTTCGAGTCCTGCAGCGGGTAGTAGGCCCCGCCCGTTCCGGCGGTGACCTGACGCATCCGCAGGGAGTCCGAGCCACCGTCGTCGGAGGGGTTGATGCCGTAGACCCGGACCTTCTTGGTCTTGGCGAGTTCGCCGGCCTCGGTCAGGGTGAAGATCGGTTCGCCGGCCAATTGGTTGTCGGTGGCCAGGATGATCGACCGGGCCCGGGTGGTGTCCAACTGGTCGAAGGACTGCACGCAACTGGCCAGTCCGTCGCCGATGAGGGAGGAGCCGGCCGGGTTGTTGTACGTCCCGGCGTAGAAGGTCAACGGGTTCGCGTCGCCGTCGAACACCGCCTGGGCCTGGCTCAACTGGTCGGTGACGAACTCGTAGTCGTCGGTGAGCGGGAACACCGTCACAGCCGTCCCGTCGAAGATCGTCAAACCGATCCGCTCGCCCTCGAAGCCTTTGACGAGTTGTCGGAAGGTCCGCGCGATGGCCGAGTCCGCACGGGCCATCGAGCCGGACACGTCCAAGCACAACATGATGTCGCGATTGCGCTGTTGCGGTGCCTCGACGGTGGTCTGCTGCGGCCGGGCGGTCGCCGCGGCCGACAACGCCACGAGCGCGGCCGCCGCCACGAGCAACGCCACCACGGTGGCGCGATGGGCTCGCATCGCCCGGGCGAACTCGGGCAGCGCGCGCAGCGCCTCGGTGTTGGCGAGCGCCACCTGGGGGTCGCGCCGGCGGCGTCGCACGAGCACCACGACGGCCGTGATCGCGCACCCGCCCAGCAGGGCCAGCCAGCCGACCCACGCCTGCCTCACGTCCATGTCGAGATCACCTCCCGAGCGGCGTTGGCGCTGCGGCGGACCTCGAGAACGTCCTCCCCCGGTCGCGGGTCCTCGGGCCCGAACTCGCCGGGGTACAAGGTGCCGACCGCGCCGGAGACCGGGCGCAACTGCGCGATCCCGGATCGGTTCAGGTCGGTCAGCGTCATCGTCGGCGCCGGATAGCCGCCCGCCTCCTTGACGAAGTGACGGACCAGGACGCTGATCTGTTGGTGTCCGGTCCGCGCGTCCTGGGTCCCGGTGGCCACCCGGGCGACAACCTGGTCGATCTGCTCGGTGTACCGCACCTTCAGCTTCGCCAGCCGGTCACCGCTGAGCGCGACGGGAGCGACCTTGCGCGGCCGGGTGTACCAGATCGTGAACACGTACCACAGCACCACCAGCGCCAGCAGCCCCAGCCCGATCCAGAGCCATTGGGATCCGTAGCGTTCCGGCGGATAGTAGCCCTGGCCCTCGGTCACCGGTCGCACCCACGCCGGCGACGACAGCGGTGCCGGTGACCCCGCCCAGTCCGCCACGCTAACGGCGAGCACGACGTTGCCGTTCCAGGAGCCGGAAGATCGAGGGGATGACCACGTCGCTCGAACCCACTCGGGTGTGCATGATCCCGTGGCGGTCCAGCAGGCTCGCCGTCGCACGGATCCGCTCGTCGCGGCGTGCGGCATACGCCTGGCGCACTTGTGGTCGGGACCGAACCTGCGCCGGCAGAAGGCTGGAACTGCCCACGTCGTATGCCGATTGCTCGGTCCGGATCGTCGTGGGGTCGGCGTCGGCGATCGTCAGCCAGAGGATCTCGTGTTGGACCCGCAGCCGGCGCAGCAGCGCGTCGATGCGCGGGTCGAGGTCCCGGTCGTCGGCCACGACGACGAGCAGCAGGCGTTTGGCATACGAGCGGGCGACGTAGTCGAGCTGGCTCGCCAGGTCGCTGGGCGGCGCTTGTAGGGTGCACGCACGTTGGATGGCCCGCAACATGAGTTCGAGGTGGGTCTCGGTCTCCTTGAACGGGTATGCCGTGTTGCCGGTCGCGCTGCCGGTGAGCAGTCCCACCTTGTCACCGTGCCGCAACGCGAGGTACCCGATGATGCCGCAGGCCATGATCGCCACGTCCGACTTGACCTCGCCGCTTTCGGCGGCCGCCGCCATCCCCCGGCCGGAGTCGACGACGAGCAGGACGCGTTGTTCGCGGATCGCGACGTAGCGTTTGACCAGTGCCGTGCCGTGCCGGGCGGTGGCCTTCCAGTCGATGTCGCGGACCTCGTCACCGGGGACGTAGGCCCGCAGGTCGTCGTAGTCCAGGCTGCGGCCGTGGAAGACCGAGGCGTATTCGCCCTCCAGCAGCGCCCGCGACTTGCGGCGCGCCCGGACGAAGGCCTTGCTCTTGACCTTGACCAGCAGTGACGTCATGACGGATCCGGCGGCGGTCAGGGGGTCTTGATCGAGTTGACGAGAGCGTCGATGACGCCTTCAACCTTGACGTCCTCGGCGAGCGCCTCGAAACCGAGCACGACCCGGTGACGCAAGACGCGGTGGGCCAGCGCCTTGACGTCGTCGGGCACGACGTGGTTGCGCCCGTCCAGCAACGCCCGGGCTCGGGCGGCCTGGGCGAAGGCGATGCTGGCCCGCGGACTGGCCCCGAACTCGATATAGCCGGCCGTCTTGGCATCGACATAGTCACCGGCATGGCGGGTGACATAGGTGATCCCGACGATGTAGTTGACCACCACCGGATCGAGGTAGACCTTGGCGGCCAGCGACTGCAGGTGCAGGACGTCGTCGGTGGAGATCAACCCGTGCGGTTCGGCGAGGTAGACCCCGTCGTCGATCCGCTTGAGGATCTCCGCCTCCTCGGCCGGGCTCGGGTAGTCCAGGACGTCCTTGAGCATGAACCGGTCCATCTGGGCCTCGGGCAGGGCGTAGGTGCCCTCCTGCTCGATCGGGTTCTGGGTCGCCAGGACGAGGAACGGCCGGGGCAGGGCGTAGGTCTGATCCCCGATCGAGGTCTGCCGCTCCTGCATCGCCTCGAGCATCGCGCTTTGGGTCTTGGCGCTGGACCGGTTGATCTCGTCGAGCAGCACGAAGTTGGCGTGCACCGGCCCGAGTTGGGTGTCGAAGGTGCCCTCGCGCTGGTTGTAGACCTGGGTACCGACGATGTCGCTGGGCAACAGGTCGGGGGTGCACTGGATTCGGCGGAAGCTGCCGCTGACCCCCTTGGCCAGGGCCTGAGCGGCGGTCGTCTTGGCCAGACCGGGCACCGACTCCAGCAGGACGTGTCCGCCGGTGAGTAGCGCGATGAGCAGCGTCTCCTGCAGGCGCGCCTGACCGACGACTCGCTCCCGGAACGCCGCCGCAGCCTTCCCGAGCGCCTCCAGCGCCCAGGCCATCTCGTCGTGCGTGAGGGGGCTCTCGGCCGGCACGAAGGGCGGCGGGGGTGGCGGAGGCGGCAGGTCTGGTGGGGGTGCGTCGGTGTATGCCGGTCCGCTCGGCGGGGGGTCCACGTCGCTCGGTATGCCGTCGCCCGGCATACCCTCGCCCACCCCGGCGTCGCCCGGCGTACCTGCGTCCGGCATACCTCCAACCGGCATACCGTCGCCGGGTGCGGGCACGGGCTGGGTGTGCTCCGGGGGTGGCGGGAGATCGACGGCGGCGGCCGGCTCCGGCGGCCGGTCGTGCCAGTCCTGCGAAGGAGGCGGGGTACCGGGCTGGTCACTCATCGTGCAAAGAGCCCCTTCGGATCATCGGGGTGCGTCCGTCGGCGGCGCACTCGGCTCGGCCATCGTAATGCGGCAGGGGGCCCTCGACCGCCGAGTCAGGCGTCGATGCGTTCGGAACTGACGGCGTCGGCGGAGTCGACGATGAAGGTCCGTCGTGGCGCGACCTCGTTGCCCATGAGCAGTTCGAAGACCTCTTCGGCGGCCTGCGCCTCGCCGAGGGTGATCCGGCGCAGCGTGCGGTGTCGCGGGTCCATCGTGGTGTCGGCGAGTTGATCGGCGTCCATCTCCCCGAGCCCCTTGTACCGCTGCGGCGGCTCCTTGACCTTCCTGCCGCGACGCTCCAGGTCGGCCCGCGTCTTGCGCATCTGCGCTTCGTTGTAGGTGTAGAGGTACTCGTTCTTACGCCCACCTCCGACGATGACTTCCAGCCGGTGCAGCGGCGGCATCGCGGCATACACCCGACCGGCTTCCACCAGCGGACGCATATAGCGAAAGAAGAGGGTCAACAACAAGGTCCGGATGTGCGCGCCGTCCACGTCGGCGTCGCTCATGATGATGACCTTGCCGTAGCGGGCGGCGGCCAGGTCGAAGGTCCGGCCGGAGCCCGCGCCGATGACCTGCAGGATGGCCGCACATTCGGCGTTCTTCAGCATGTCGGCGACCGAGGCCTTCTGCACGTTGAGGATCTTGCCGCGGATCGGCAGCAGGGCCTGGAAGTCGGAGGACCGCGCCAGCTTGGCGGTCCCGAGCGCGCTGTCGCCCTCGACGATGAACAGCTCTGACTTCTCGACGTCGTGGGTGCGGCAATCGGCCAATTTGGCCGGCAGGGTCGAGGACTCCAAGGCGTTCTTGCGACGCTGGGTTTCCTTGTGCATCCGCGCCGAGATGCGGGTCTTCATCTCGGCGGTGACCTTCTGCAGGAGCAGGTCGGCGGCCTGCTTCTCCCCCCGTTTGGGGTTGGCGATGCACTCGGTGAGTTCCTGCTCGACGACCCGCGCCACGATGGCCCGCACCGCCGCCGTGCCGAGGACCTCCTTGGTCTGGCCCTCGAACTGCGGTTCGGCCAGCCGGACGGTCACCACGGCGGTCAAGCCGGCCTGGATGTCGTCCTTCTCGACCTTGTCCTGGCCGACCTTGAGCCGCCGGGCGTTCAACTCGAGCTGACGGCGGAAGACCTTGAGCAGGGCCTGCTCGAACCCCACCAGATGGGTACCGCCCTTGGGGGTGGAGATGATGTTGACGAAAGACTCGACCGTCGTGTCGTAGCCGGTCCCCCAGCGCACGGCGACATCGACGACGCACTCGCGGGTGACCTCCTTGGGCGTCATGTGGCCCCGGTCGTCCAGGACCGGGACGGTCTCGGTGAACTCGCCACTGCCCTGCAGCCGCCACACCGGCGACACCTCGCCGTCGGGGGCGAGGAACTCGGTGAACTCGCTGATCCCGCCGTCGTGCTCGAACACCTCCTCGTGGACGCCGTGCTCCCCCGGCGTCCCCGGCATCCGACGCTCGTCGCGCACGACGATCGCCAGCCCCGGCACCAGGAACGAGGTCTGCCGAGCGCGCCCGATCAGCGAGTCGTAGTCCAGCCCGGCGCCCTTGAGGAAGATCTGTCGGTCCGGCCAATAGCGGATCCGGGTGCCGGTCGCCCCGCGCGGCGCCCGGCCCACGATCCGCAGCTCCGAGCCGTCGACGAAGGGGGCGAAGTCGTTGTCGGGAGACTTCGCCGCCGGATCGGTCGCCCGGCTCGTACCCCCGCCGTCGTCGAACACGCCGGGCTCGCCCCGACGAAAGCTCATGGCATACGTCTTGCCGCCCCGGTCGACCTCCACGTCGAGCCGCGCGGACAACGCGTTGACGACCGAGGCGCCGACGCCGTGCAACCCGCCGGAGGCCGAGTAGGAGCCGCCGCCGAACTTGCCACCGGCGTGCAGCTTGGTGAAGACGACCTCGACGCCGGTCAGGCCGGTGCGGGGTTCGACGTCGACCGGTATGCCGCGGGCTCGGTCGCGCACCTCCAGCGACCCGTCGGCGTGCAGCGTGATCTCGATGCGGTCCCCGAAGCCGGCCAGCGCCTCGTCGACCGAGTTGTCGATGATCTCCCACAGGCAGTGCATCAGGCCGCGCTGGTCGGTGGTGCCGATGTACATCCCGGGGCGCTTGCGGACGGCCTCCAGCCCTTCGAGCACCTGCAGGTGTCGGGCGGTGTAGCCGGCGGCTCCGTCTCCACGGCGGGCACCGTTGCTCGAAGCGGGGGTCGACTGCGTCACGGTCGGCATTCTCCTGATCTGCTGGTATGCGGGTCGGCCGGTCTCACGGTCGCGCTGGGTCTGCGGTCGTGCGGGTCTTCTGGTCCGCGGGGTCGCGGGTCGTGGGGTCG
>JBDIAR010000094.1:0-13570 GCA_039812545.1 Dermatophilaceae bacterium
CCTCGCGGCGGACGGCCCGGCATACAAAATCGCCCGATCGGGCGAAAACCGCGGTGGTCCAGGATCGCTGGCCGGAGTGGACCGGGCTGGCCGGCTCGAATCGCGCTGATCGAGGGTTGCAGTCCTGGGTCAGCGATGGTTGGACCCGGTCAGCGGAGTCGGCCTCGGTCAGCTACGGGCCGCCGTCTTGGATCAACCGCCGTTCAGGACGGCGCCCATTCCGGAAATCGCCCGATCGGGCGAAATTGTCGCCTCCGGACCGGTTTCGGACCCGGAAATCGCCCGATCGGGCGAAATTGTCGGCCGCCCGCAGCCGGCCGCCCGCAGCCGGCCGCCCCCGGCACCCGCACCCCCACCCGAACCGGAACCCCGGCCCCTCAGCCCGAACTCACCCGGTAGCGCTGCCCCGCCACGTACTGGTCGTACATCGCCTCGCTCACCCCGCCGGCCGCGGCCACCGCCGCGTAGAACCGCCCCGACTCCTTCATCCACCGCGACTGGGTCCGCGGGTCGTTCCCGATCAGCCCGAACCGGGCCGTGTACCCCTCGTCCCACTCCCAGTTGTCCGCCAGCGTCCAGTGGTAGTACCGCTCCACCGGCAGCCCGGACGAGGCCAGCCCCCGCGGGTCCTCGTAGATGTACCGGCTCCGGAACGTGTCGTCCCGGTCGCAGGTGCCGCTCTCGGTGATCCAGATCGGCGCTTGATACTCCTCCCACAGCCGGCGCGCCTCGAGCACGAGCCCCTCGTGATAGATCTCCCAGCCCAGGTCGTTCACCGGCACCCCGGCGGGCAGGTAGTCCTTGCGCCCGGCCAACACCGACCGGGTGTAGTTATTTGATCCCGATCGCGTCGTAGTAGCGGCCCCGCGGCACATCGCCGGGCCGATCGAGCGGCGCCTTGAAGTTCCCCGTCCACATCGCCTGCTCGCCGCGCACGTTGAACAGGGTGTGCTGCATCCGCGCGGTCGCCCGCCCCACCAGATCGCCCCTCGACCGCGCCTGAAAGGGCCGCGCGGGTGGGCCACCGTCACCGTCGCGTCGGGGGAGATCTCGTGGATGATCCCGTATGCCAGTGCGTGCGCCCGCGCGAGCACCCCCATGACCGCGAGTCCCTCGGGCCGGCTGATCCGTCCCGGCGGCCAGTCGCCGAAGACATAGCCGCGGGTGGCATACACATTGGGTTCGTTGATCGTGATCCAGACCTGCACGAGGTCGGCGAGCGCGGTGACGGTGTACCGGACGTACTCCAGGAACGCCCCGACATTGCCCTGCTGGGAGAAGCCGCGGGCCCGTTCGAACCACATCGGGTTGCTGAAGTGGTGCAACGTCACCAGTGGACGTATGCCGTGGCTGCGCAACAGGTCGAGCTCACCGCGGTAGTGGTCGATCGCCTCGTGGTCGAACCGGTCCGGCGCCGGCTGGATCCGCGCCCACTCCAACCCCATCCGGTAATGCCGCAACCCGAGTGAGGCCAACAGTTCGGTGTCCTGCGGGACGCGGTTCCAGTGGTCGATGGCCCGCGCCGGCGACGACCCGTCCTTGATCCGGCCGCGCTGCGCCCAGTCCAGCCAGTTGGTCTGGGCATCCCCGCCCTCGATCTGGGTGGCCGCCGTGGCGACGCCGAGTTCGATCCCGCGCAGGTCGAATGCGTTCCCGGCGTCCGTTGCCGACTCCCTTGCCGACTCCTTTGCCGACTCCATCATCGCCCCTTCGCGTACGGCCCCTTCATATACGGGCCCCCACGAATTCTGCTGGCGCGGGTCGCGATCCGTGGCACGGCCGCTAGGATGACGCGTCCGCCCGCGCCGAAGCAAAGGAGCCCGTATGCCGTGGCCGAGCGGGCTCGACACCCTGCGGGACCGGGATTTCGCGTGGTACTACGCGGCCCGGGTGATCTCGCTGACCGGCAGCACCCTGGTGTCGGTGCCGCTGGTCTTCGCGGTGCTGCACATCGGCGGCACCGCCACGGCGCTGGCGCAGGTCATCGTCGCGCGAACCCTGGCGATGGTGCTCTTCGTCCTGTTCGGCGGCGTCGTATCGGATCGGTTCGACCGGGTCACGGTGCTGCGCGTCGCGCACCTGCTCACCGCGGCGACCCAAGGGCTCGCGGCATACCTGATCATCAGCGGCCACGCGCAGATCTGGTCGATCGCCCTCATCGAGGCGCTCAACGGGGTGGCGAGCGCCTTCACGATGCCGGCCATGCAGGGCATCGTCCCCTCGCTAGTGCCCCGCGAACGCCTGCAGTCGGCCAATGCGTTGCTCGGCTTCAGCCGCAACACCCTTTCGGTGATCGGGCCGGTCGTGGGCGGCATGCTGGTGGTCGGGGTGGGTTCCGGGTGGGCGCTGGCGGTGGACGCCGTGAGCTATCTGGTCGCGTTGTGGTGCCTGGGTCGGATCCGACTCGCCGCCCGTATGCCGGCAGCCGTCCCGACCGAGACCCCCGACGCGCCGGCCGGCGTGCCGACCGCCGCCCCGCCCGACGCGCCGGCCCCGACGGGCCTGGTGGCCGAACTGCGCGAGGGCTGGGACGAGTTCGTCGCCCGGACCTGGGTGTGGGTCATCGTCGCGGTCTTCCTCGTGCTCAACGCCATCGGTACCGGCGCCTGGATGATCGTGGCCCCCATCGTGGCCAAGGCCGAGATCGGGGAGCAGGGCTGGGGACTCACGCTCGGCGCCGAAGCGGTCGGGCTCGTGCTGGCCACGATCGTCCTGGCCCAGGTCCGGCTGCGCCGCCCGCTGGTCGCCGGCATGGTCTGGGTCGCCGCCACCGCCGTCCCCATGGTCCTGCTCGGGATGTCGACGCAGCTGTGGGTCATCCTGCTCGGCGCCGCGCTCGCCGGCGTCGGCATGGACGTCTTCAACATCGCCTGGACCACGGCCCTGCAAGAACACATCCCCGAACGCGTGCTCTCCCGCGTCTCGTCCTACGACATGCTCGGCAGTTTCATCGCCATGCCGCTCGGGCAGGCGGCATACGGGATCCTCGGCGATCTCGTCGACCGGCACGCCCTGCTGATCTGGACCGGCGTGGCGTATGCCGTGCTGTCCGTCGCGACGCTGGCGTCGCGCTCGGTGCGCTCCCTGCGCTCGATCCCGCCCGAACTCAGTCCTGCGTCATCTGGAACGCCGCAACCGACAGGCTGACCTGAACCGTCCCCGGGGTATGCGGTGGCTGGGCGTTCTTGTTGGCCGTCTGGCTGGCGGTCATCACCGCATCCGAGGTGCGCTGCCAGTCCTCGGGGCGCAGCCACAGTTCGGCGTCGGTGAACCGGAAGGCGGCCTCCGGGTCGCGCTGCTGGGCCCGGCGGATCAGTTCGTCGGCCAGGGCCGAGACCACGAGATCGGTCTCCAACGGATCGCTCGTGCGGGCCGTGGCGTCCGCCGGATGGTGGTAGCGGATGGCGACGCCGCCCCGGATCTTCTCCTGCCCGGCGACGTCGAGCAGCCCGGCGTCGCGCAACAGCCGCAGGTGGTAGGACGCATTGGCGTGCGAGATGCCGAGTTCTCGGGCCACCTCGGCAGCACTCATCGACGTCCCGGTCAGCAAGGACAGCATCCGCAACCGCAACGGATGCGCCAATGCCCGCAACCCACCGACGTCCGCCCGTCGCGGGCGCTCCCCACTCCCACGCGCCATGACTTCGGAATAGTCGACGCAATCGCCCAGGTCAACCGCGCAGCGCCGCCTCAGATATATCAAGCAGTGGGAGGCGGCAGGTGAGCGCCGACCGGGCCGGTCACCACCTGTCAGCGCCCGCTCGGGACGGGTTCGGATCAGCCCCGTGATCAGCCCGGGATCAGTCCGGCGGATCAGTCCGGCGGATCAGTCCGGCGGGACCGGCGACGCCGGCGCCAGTTCGACGGGCGTGCTGCCCACGCCGACGATGAACCGGGGTTCGCGCAGCACGACGGCGCCCATGACGGCGAGGGCGAGGCAGCCGACCGAGAGCATCGTCAGCACCGGCCGGAGGTTGCCGAACTGGTTCTCGTAGATCGACAGGACGAAGACCCAGAGCACCGACATCTGGGAGACGAACTGGACGAAGGCGCCGGCCACCAGGACGGACGCGGGTTCGGCGATCTCGGTGCCGTACTGCAGGCCGATGGGGATCACGGTGCCGATGGCATACCCGAAGAAGAACCCGGTCAGATGGATCCAGGGGGCGTCACCCTCGAACCGCTGGCTCATCACGTACAAGGTGACGCCCATGACGATGGCCGCCGCGGACAGGAACGGGACGCGGCGACGCACGATGTCGGAGATCGAAGCCATCGTGGGGGCGCCCATCCCGGCTCCGACGAGCAGGATCGCGCCGACCAGGCCGGCGTTGGCGGACGGGTCCGCGTCCTGGGTGATCCGTTGTATCCAGGTGACCACGGCGAAGAAGACGCCGAGCAGGAACCAGCTCATCGCCAGGAAGGCCTGGAACCGCGGTCGCCGCAGGATCAGCCGGATACTGGCCCGGGTGCCCAGGATCACCGTCGACGCCCGGGCCACCGGCACCGCCGGACGCTCGCGGGCCAGCAGGCAGAACAGGATCGCCGCGAACCCCATCACCCCGCCGTACAGCAGCTGCGCGTCCCCGATCGGGATGAACCGGACCAGTGCCGCCGTCGTCACCATCCCGATCCCCATGCCGAGGAAGGTCGACAAGGCGATGATGCTGAGCGCGGTGGCCCGTTGGTCGGGTTCGAACCACCGATCCGGCAGCATCGCCCACGCGAGCAGGATCGGGGCCTCGCAGGCGGCGATGATGACGGTGGCGATGGCCGCGAAGCTGTAGTTGTCGCCGGCCAGCCCCCGGGCGATCCCGGCCGTGCTGGCGAGCAGGGAGGCGACCCCGATCGAGAAATGCAGCCCGTACCGGTCGATCATCCGGGCCGCCGGCCACATGAAGATCAGATAGCACAACGCGAAGAGCATCGACAGCAACGCGATCCGCAGCGACCCGACGCCGTAGTACCGCTCGGCCTCGGCGGCCACGGGGGCATAGCCGATCCACAACGCCTGCATCGGCATGTTGACTGCGGCGAAGAGCAGGATCATGACCCAACGGAACGGATCGGCCTGCACCTTGATCTGCGGCGTCGTCATCGCCCTCGGCTTGTCGTCACACCCCGTCGTCGTCCTTCGTCTCTGTCTTTATACCCCCCGCCGTCGTCGCCCGCGGCGTTTCCCGGCGAGCAGTATGCCGGCTGTCGGGCGAGCCGGCTTCGGCCGGGTCCGCGTACCCTGGCGCCGGAGGAGGTGTGCCGTGACCAGAGCGGATGAGGCCGGCCGGCCGGTATGCCGGTGGGCGCCTCGCCGGACCGGGCGTGCCCTCGGCCGGGTGGGTCTGGTCGCGCTCCTCGGGCTGCTCGGCGTCGCCGGCTGTGTGGCCCAGGACCCGGCCGGTCCAGCGGTGACCATCGGCGCCGGACCGACCTGGCTGCCGACCGTCTCCCCGCCGGCCCGCGCGGACTTCGGCGATCCGCTGGCCGAGGTGAGCGTGACCCCCCGCCCGGGCGGTCTCCCGACGCGGGCGTGGACCACCGCCGAACTCGACGCCGTCCTACCGGTCGCCGCGGACCTACCGGGCACCTGGTCGCAGCGCACGCTGCCGCCCACCCCACCGGCCACCGACGGGCCGCAGTCGCTCGACGAGAACTGTCGGGCGGCATACGCGGACCTCGACGCCCTGATCGCCCGGATCCGGCCGACGATGACGACCCGGCAGTACCGCAAGGGCCCCCGGACCCTGTCGGTCGCCGTCGGGACCAAGCCCGGTACGGACCAGGGGGAGCGGCTGGCCCGGGTGCGCCGGGTCGCGAGCAGCTGTGCGTACTCGCAGATGCGCGGGGCCGATGGGTTGCGGTTCTGGGTCCGGATCCGCCCGATCGAGGTGCCCGGAATCGCGGACGTGGTCGCGGTCGAGCAGGTGCTCACCGACCGGAGCGAGACGTACTACCAGCTCAGCGCGTACCTCCCGGCCGGCCCCAATGTCATCTCGGTGCAGTACCAGAAGGACACCGAGATCGGCGACAAGGCGGCGATCGCCCTGCTGACCACGATCCACAACCGGGCGCTCACGGTCCTCGGCGCACCGGCCCGGTGACCGCCCGATCGGTGTGCCGATGACCGACCGGTCGGCGACCGGCGAGGATCAGTAGCGGCTCCCCAGGGCCTGCAACAGCGCCGCGATGAGCGGACCGGCCGAGGTCGTCCCGCTCGCGCCGTCCTGGACATAACACGCGATCGCCAAGTCTCCGCGACCGGCGATCATCCACGCGTGGGTGCGCGGTGGGACCTCGGTGCCGTACTCCGCGGTCCCGGTCTTGGCGTACTGGACCCCGACGGCCTGCAGCCGGTGCCCGCTGCCGTCGGAGACCACGTGGCCCATGGCGATGCGCAACTGGTCGGCCTCGGCCGCGGTCAGCGGCGTCGGCGGTGCCGGGTTGGTCTGGGTGGCCTCCGGGACGAGCACCGGGGAGATCCGCTTGCCGGCGATGACGGAGGAGACCATGGTCGCCAGCGCGAGCGGTGACATCTCGACCTTGGCCTGGCCGATGAAGCTGGCGGCGTGTTCGACGGTGTTGTCGGCCGCCGGTACCGAACCCATGAAGTTGGGGAAGCCCAAGGTGGGCTCGGTGCCGAGACCGAGGGCGGCGGCGGCGGCCCGCAGATCGTCCTGACTCACCGCGGCATACTGCGAGATGAAGGCGGTGTTGCAGGAGAACGCGAGCGCCGTGTAGAGCGGGATCGTTCCGAGATGGGCGGCCGGGTAGTCGGTGTAGTTCTTGAAGATCCGACCGCCGACGTTGATCGTCGGGGTGCAGGTCAGCGGCGTCGACGCGGTCCCGCCCTTGCGCAGGATCGCCAGCGACGAGACCACCTTGAACGTCGACCCGGGAGCCTGCCGGCCGCCGAGGGCGAGGTTCTGACCCTTGGCGCCCGGGCTGATCGCGGCGCCCAGGATCTCCCCGGTGGACGCCTTCATCGCGACCATCGCCACCGGCATCGCGCCCTGACCGGCCAGGACCTTCTCCATCGCGGTCTGAACCGTCGAGTCCAGGGTGATCCGCAGGTCGGCCACCCCCTTGGGGCTGGCGCTGTACACCTCGCGACGCCCCAGGAAATTGCCGCCGCTGTCTCGGGCGACCGCCTGGACCGCGACCCCGGGCGTGCCCCGCAGCCGGGTGTCGTACAGCGCCTCGAGACCGGTCAGGCCGGCTTCGTCGCCGGCGGCCAGCAGCCCGCCGGACTTGGCCACCTGTTCGGCGGTCGCCTGGCCGACCGTCCCGAGAATGGGTTGGGCGAACGTCTTGTTCGGCCCGAGCGGCACCAGCCGGGCCAGGGCCACGCCGCCGGGGACCTTGGTGATCGCCGCGGACTTGGTCGTGATGATCGGGTCCTCGGCGCGCAACATGATCGCCTGGACGAAGGCCGACGGACCGGCGGCGGCGACGCTCTTGGCATACGCCGTCGGTTCGACGCCGACGAGGGTGGCCAAGGCGGTGGCGCTGGTCGTCAGCTGCGCCGCGCTCGCCTTCGTCTTGTCGATCCCGACGAGGAAGACCTCGCGTTCGGTGACGAGTTTGGCGCCGGCCCGGTCGACGATGTCGCCGCGCCGCGGCCAGGTCGTCTGGCGCACGAGGCTCTCTTGACCGCTGAAGTCGGGGGCCACCAGCGAGGGGGTCCACGTGACCCGCCAGGTGTTGTCCTCCAGGGCGAGGGCGACCTTGGTGTCGTATGCCCAGGGGGCGCCACCTTGGACCCCCACGTCCCAGCGGGTGTGCAGGACGGCGGTCGCCTTCGTCTCGTCGTTGCCCTTGGTGACCGAGGCGACCTCGATGCTCGGGCGTAGGTTCCCCATCCCGCGGTAGGCGGCGGTCAGGAAGGCCGGCGCATCGCCGGAGCCGTCGCCGCGCAGCGGGACGTTCGACAGGTCGCCGGTCGACAGGCCGGTGGCCAGGGCGGTCACGGCGCCGTCGGGGGCCGGTGCCGGCGACAACATCGAACAGCCGGCCACGGTCGCCGGGAGTACCGTCACCAGCACCCCGGCGACCCATCGACGCCGCCATCGGCGCGGTGCCGAGGCGATCAGCCGGTCAGAAGTGGTCGTGCGGTCCGCCGCCCGGTATGCCATGGCCCCCGATGGTAACCGGGAACCATGGCAATCCCCCGAACGAGGCAATCCCTCGAACGAGGCAATCTCCCGAACATGGCAAACGGTCAGCCGATCACGCCGATCCGCTCGGACAGCGCGGCGATCTCGGCCAGCGGGCCCGCCGTGGCCGATCCCGGCCCACCCTGCGCAGTCCGCGCGTCCGGGGCGGGAGTGGGAGCCGGCTGGGGAGCCGGTGTGCCGGTGCCCACGCAGGTGGCGTCACGGCTCGGCGCCGCTCCGGTCGAGAGATAGGCGTTCACGATCGTGTCGACGCACGGGTTCACCCCGCCGTAGATGCCGTGGTCGCCCTCCTTCGTCACGGTGATCAGACGCGAACCGGCATACCGGGCATGGGCGGCGAAGCCCAGCGAGGAGTTCGTGGCCGGGTCGTTGACCGACTGGACCATGATCGTGGTGCCGATGCCGCGCCCGTCGGGGCGGGGCAGGGTCACCTCGGGGCGGGTCCAGTAACCGCACGGCTGCTGGTTCTCACTCCACCCGATGAGCGGGTACGCACGTCCGAGCCGGGCACTCGTGCGGTCCCAGAACGCCTGGCCCTGATGCCAGGCGGTGTCGTTGCAGGTGATCGCGATGAAGGTAGCCGTCTCGTTGGCCTGGGCGAGCGGCTGCAGGCCGGGCAGCGCGGGCTTGGCGGCCGCGACGAGCACGTGCTGGATCCTGGCCGGAAGCGCGGCGGCCCGCCGGCCGGCGGCGGCCATCCCCGAAGCCGCGTATTCGTCGACGACGCCGCGCAGCGCCTGCATCGTCTCGGCCGTCGACTGGAAGCTCGTCTTGGAGTACATCCCGCCGACGATGACCCGGTCGAGCAGGTTCTGGTCGATCACCACGGCGAGGCCGAAGACGTCGATGCTGATCGGGGCGGCCTTGAGGTCGGCGCGCAGGTTCTCGTAGTAGGCGGCGACGTCCGACGCCCTCGACCCCATCCCGAAGACCGAGTCGTAGCGGGCCACCCAGGTCTGGAAGTCCTGTTCGAACCGGCGCTGGAAGGACTGCGGCTGGGCGCCGAAGGTGACCTCCCACTCACGGGTGAAGTCGGTG
Source organism: Dermatophilaceae bacterium (assembly GCA_039812545.1). Classification (GTDB taxonomy): domain Bacteria; phylum Actinomycetota; class Actinomycetes; order Actinomycetales; family Dermatophilaceae; genus JBDIAR01. The sequence goes on from JBDIAR010000094.1 coordinate 9,210, forward strand.
TTGGAGTCCAGGACGAACCGGCCCACCGCCTTCGGGAAGGCCTTCTGGTAATGCGCGCCGAGCCACGTGCCGCCGCTGTACCCGACATAGTCCGTGCTGGCATACCCGAGCAGTTGACGGATCAGGTCCATGTCGCGCACGGTCTGCCAGGTGTTGACGTAGTCCAGCCGGCCCTGAGAGCCGATCCGGCAGTAGTCCTGCCAGAGCGCCGAGGCCCGGGCCACGACGCGCAGCGTGATCCGGTCGCGGTCGCGCTGGTCCATCGTGTAATCCGGGGCGCCCGCGCAACTGATCACCGTGCTGCTGCCGGTGCCGCGCGGGTCGAACCCGACGGCCAGATGCCCCTTCAGGCCGGGCTGTTGCGCGAGGAACGGCGCCATCCCCAGGCCGGGACCGCCCGGTCCGCCGGGATTGCCGATCACCATCCGGGCGTTCGTGCCGTCGGCGCCGGAGGTCTTGGAGATCGCGACCCGGATGACCCGCCCGTCCATGGGGCGTCGCCAGTCCAGCGGTGCGGCGATCAGGGCGCATTGGGTGCCGGTGGGTTCGTCGCAGAGCGTCCAGTCGATCTTCTGGTTCCGGAACTTCGACGGGATGGGGTTGTCGTATGCCGCGCCGGGACTGCCGCTCGGTGCGCTCGGCTGGCTCGGCCCGCTCGACGGGGACGGCTGGGGGCTGGGCGCCATGCTGGGCGTCGTCGCAGGCGTGGCGGTGGTCGGCGTGGTCGGCGTGGTCGGCACGATGACGGTGTGGGCGAGGGGTTGGGCGGTGCTGCGCGCGGCGGCGGTCACGGACGGAACCGCGACGGCGCAGACGGCGACGGCCAACACGGTGGCACGCCGGGAAGAACTCTTCATGGTGGATCCCCGAGGGTCATGGCACCGACGGGTTGTCGGTGCTCCGGCGACGCGGGCACCGAACACGCACGACACCGCGACGGATCGAGCCTGCCAGAGGTCGGCTCGTTTCGCTCGGCGAGCGAGGCGGCCTGGGAGCCGGCTGCGGGCCCGGCCGTCAGCGGCGGCTGAGGGCCTCTTCGATCCGGGCGAGTCCTTCGTCCAGCAGCGCGCTCGTGGTGGCGAAATTGAGCCGGGCGAACCGGTGCGGTGCCGCCCCGAACGTCGTCCCCGTGTTGAGCATCACCTTGGCCTCGCGGGCCAGCCAGGCGGCGGGTTCCTCGGTCAGGGCGAGGTCGGTGAAGTCCAGCCACTGCAGGTACGTCGCCTCGTTGAGCCGGGTGGTCACCCCGTCCCAGCCGGCGACCCGATCCACGACGATCCGCCGGTGGGCGTCGAGTTTGGCCAACACGGCGTCGAGCCACGGCTCGCCCTCGGCATACGCGGCGACCGAACCGGCATACCCGATCTGTGCGGTGCCGTACCGCAGCATCTCCGGGCAGGTGCGCACGCGCTCGCGGTCGGCGGCATTGCTCGTGACGATCTGGGCGCACTTCAGCCCCGGGATATTCCACGCCTTGGACGCGGCGATGACGGTGAACCCGTGCGCCGCGGTGGCCGGCGACAGCGCGGCATACGGGCGATGCACCCCGTCGAACACCAGCGGGGCGTGGATCTCGTCGGAGATGACCCGGGCCCCATGGCGCTCGACGATGTCGGCGAGCGCGAGGAGTTCGGTGGTCGTGAACTCGGTGCCGTTCGGGTTGTGCGGGTGGCAGAGCAGGATCGCCCGGGCGCCGGCGGCGAAGGCGGCCTCGATGGCGTCCAGATCGAGCCCCCACCGGGTGCCGTCGTCGCGCAGCGGTACCCGCACCTGCGGGCGGCCGGCGAAGTCGAGGACCTCGAAGAACGGCATGTACACCGGCGTCGTCACGATCACCGGATCGCCCGGCGCGGTGAGCAACTCGACGCCGACGAGCATCCCGCGCATGACATCCGGGACGTCCATGACATCCGCGGGATCGACCGGCCAGCCGAACCGGCGGTCCAGGAATCCCGCCGTCGCATCCGCCAGTCCGGTGACCTGCGCCCCCATCGGGTACCCGAAGCCCTCGCTGTCGACCCAGCGATGTAGCGCGGCCATGATCTCCGGCGCGGTCGGGTAGTCCATCTCGGCGACGAACATCGGCAGCACGTCGGGGGCGAACCGGGTCCACTTCACGGTGCGCCGGGCGCGCAGCTGCTCCGGTCCCAGCGCGTCCAGGTCGTATGCCGGTGCGCTCGCCGCTGCGCTCGACGGTGCGGACTGGTCTGCCGGTGCGGTGCCTTCGTGCATGTCGCCATCTTGCCCTGCGCCTTGACTCGCTGCGAACCTCAACGCAGAATATTCGACGTGGAATATTCGATCACGAGGGGTGGCGATGGGTGACCTCACCCCGCTGGCGGTGACCACGCTCGCCCTGCTCGCCGAGCGTCCGATGCATCCCTACGAGATGTACCAGACCCTTCGCGAACGTCACGAGGACCGCCTCGTCAAGGTGAGCGTCGGGGCGCTGTATGCCACCGTCAACCGGCTCGCCGAGGGCCAACTCGTGGCGGCGGTCGGCACCGAACAGGTCGGCAACCGCCCGGAGCGGACGACCTATCAGCTGCTGGACCGAGGGCGCATCGCCATGCGCGAGCGCATCGCCGGGCTCCTCGAGCAGCCCCAGGCGATGGTCACACCGTTCCACGTGGCCATCGCCGTGGCGCACAATCTGCCGAGCGCCGAGGTGATCGAACTGCTGCGGGTCCGGCTCGCCGGCCTCGACGCCGAACTGTCCGAAATCGACATCCTCCTCGACTCCGCCGCCCATCGCGGGGTCGCCGAGGCGTACTACCTCGCCGGGCAATTCGCCCGGGAGATGGCCCGGGCCGAGCGCGATTGGATCGCCGGCCTCCTCGACCGACTGGAGAACGGGGACCTGACATGGCCCGCACCGAGCTGACGACGCACCAACCGGCATACGAACAACTCCCCGAGAATCCCTGGCCGGCGCTGTGGGCCATGGTCATCGGGTTCTTCATGATCCTCGTCGACTCGACCATCGTCTCGGTGGCCATCCCGTCGCTGATCACGCACTTCGGGACCGATGTGGCCTCCGTGATGTGGGTGACCAGTGCGTACCTGCTCACGTATGCCGTGCCGTTGCTGATCACCGGGCGGCTCGGCGACCGGATCGGGCCGAAGTGGGTGTACCTGGCGGGGCTGGTGGTGTTCACGGCGAGTTCGCTGGCCTGTGGGCTCAGCCCGAATATCGGCTGGCTCATCGCGTTCCGTGCCCTGCAGGGACTGGGCGCCTCGATGATGACCCCGCAGACCATGGCGGTCATCGCCCGGACTTTCCCCGCCGACCGGCGCGGCAGTGCGATGGCGCTGTGGGGTGCGACCGCGGGCGTGGCGACGCTCGTCGGCCCGGTGCTCGGCGGCCTGTTGATCGATGGCCTGGGCTGGCAGTGGATCTTCTTCGTCAACGTGCCGGTCGGGATCGTGGCCCTCGTCGCGGCCTGGCGCCTGGTACCCCGGTTGGCGACGCACTCGCATACCTTCGACCTGGTCGGGGTGGCGCTGTCGGCGATCGGGACGTTCTGCACGGTGTTCGGGCTGCAGGAGGGGGAGACCTATCACTGGGGGCAGATCTGGGGTCCCATCTCGGTGCCGCTGCTCATCGGGTTCGGCGTGGTGGTGCTGGGGGTGTTCGTCTGGTGGCAGGCCCGGACCCGCCGCGAACCGCTCGTCCCGCTGGCGCTGTTCCGGGACCGCAACTTCTCGGTGTCCAATCTGGCGGTGACGACGGTCGGGTTCTCGATCACCGCGATGATCTTCCCGTTCATGCTGTACGCGCAGGTGGTGCGCGGGATGTCGCCCACGCAGGCGGCGCTGCTGATGGCGCCGCAGGCGGTCGTGACGATGATCCTCGCGCCCTGGGTGGGTCGGCTCGTGGACCGGATGCATCCGCGGCTGCTGGCCGGGTTCGGGCTGATGGCCTTTGCCGTATGCCTGGTGCTGCTGTCCCGGCTGATGACGCCGGACTCCTCGATCGGGGCGCTGCTGGCCGTGGCCGCGCTGCTCGGGGTGGCCAGTTCGTTCATGTGGGGGCCGTTGGCGACCTCCGCGAACCGCAACCTGCCGCCGCAAATGGCCGGTGCCGGTTCGGGGGTGTACAACACGACCCGCCAGATGGGGGCCGTGGTGGGCAGCGCCGCGATCGCCGCCTTCCTGGAGTCGCGGATCGCGGCGCACGTACCGGCGATGGCCGGGTCGGCCTCGATGGAGGGGCGGTCCGGTGGCGGGTCGCTGCCCGCGGTGATCGCCGGGCCGTTCTCGGCCGCGCTGGCCGATGCGATGTTGTTGCCGGCCGGTGTGATCCTGCTGGGATGGGTGGCCGTGCTGTTCTTCGAACAGTCTCGGCACCTGCAACCCGG
>JBDIAR010000095.1:0-13396 GCA_039812545.1 Dermatophilaceae bacterium
GGCCAACCAACCGCCGGTCGCGATCACCCACATCCACGCTGTCACCCGCGAACCCAAGACCGGTGACCTACTCCTAGCCACCCACGAGGGACTCTTCCGCCACGCCAACGGCGAACTCCTCCAAACCGGACCGGTCATCGACCTGATGGGTTTCACCGTCGCCCCGGACGGCACCTATTACGCCTCCGGGCACCCCGGCGCCGGCGTCGACCTACCCCAGCCGGTCGGGCTCATCACCTCCACCGACTTAGGTCGCACCTGGCACGTCAGCTCACGAGGCGGCGAGTCCGACTTCCACGCCCTCACCTCAGGCCCAACCAGCGTGGTCGGCTTCGATGGCACTCTTCGCAGCACCACCGACGGCACGACCTGGACCACCCGCACCATCGCGGCTGCCCCCCGCACCCTGGCCGCGTCACCGCAAACCGGAGCACTGCTGGCCACCACCGAAACCGGGCTCCTCCACAGCGCCGATGACGGCCGCTCCTGGAAGGCCTTGAACCCACCCGAGAAGGCCCTGCTCGCCGCATGGGCCGACGAGCAAACCATCGTGATCGCCACCACGAACGGCCAGCTCGCGACCAGCACCGACACCGGAGCGACCTGGACCCTGCAACCCAAGCGCATCGGAGCTCCACAGGCCCTGTTCGCCCAACGCGGCACCGACGGCCAGATCGAAACCATCCTCGCCGTCGACGGCGCAGTACTGCGCACCGTCGACGGGGGCGCCACCGTCGAAAAGCTCTTGTGAAGCCCGCATAGACCTAGACCAGATCTTCACCGAACCACGACCCGAGGGCCACATCGACCTCGCAGGCTGAAAGCACCCGGGGACAGCCCCGAGCACCGCAACCGAGACCAAGGGAGCAGCCATGCAACACCAGAACACCCCGAACCCGACCTACGCACCCCTCACCCCACCCACCGAACCGGCCCCCACCGAGGCCGCTCGCCGCCGCGGCCACCACTGGCTGATGTGGCTCATGTGCGTGCCCATGCTGCTGCTCGTGGGCGCCTTGATCGCGACCGGCCGCCTGGGCGCCGGCGGCCTGCTCTACGCCCTCGGCTGCCTGCTCATGATGGGCGTGATGATGGCCTGGATGAACCACGGCAACAACCACGAGCACAAGCCGTGACCTTGTCACCAGCAGCGAAGGTCTGCGCTCACCTTCACCGGATCGCAACCTGGGCAGCGTCCCACGGCAGTTGTCGCTGACCACAGTGATCAACGTCCCACCCCACATCAGCCCGGTCCTGCGGGCCAACCATAGGAGCACTCCCGTGACCGTCACCGACAACTCCACCGCCACCGCGGGAACCAGCGACACCCGCCTTGCCCCCGCCCTGGGCGCCGTGGCCTTGGCTGCGGCGGTGGCGGGGTATCTGCTTCCCGACCGCACCGTCGGGACCGGCATGGGCGGGATGAGCATGACCCACTACATGGGTTTGCTCGCGGTCAACCAGCCGTGGAACCTGCTGCTGTTCATGGCTGCGCCGGTCATTCTCGCCGAAACCCTGGCCATCACCGAGCTCGTCCTACTCTTCCGCCCAGACCCGCCCCTCTGGGTTCGAGCCCTCAGCCGGATCGCCGGGCTGATCGCCGGCCCATTGATGGCCGGCATCGTGGTGCACCTGCTGCGCAATGCCGTGATCCCGCTGACCACAGGGGGTGGCTGGCGCGGCCCGGCCGACATCATCGCCGTCCTGTCCTACCTGCTCGCCGCCGCGCCACTGATCGGCATCACCCTCATCGAAATCGGCGCCCTGGGCCGCACCTCCCACCAGGCCCGCAAGTGGCACACCATCTGCGTCGGGATCTTCCTGGTCGTTGCCCACGTCGCGATGATCTTCGGGATGCTCGACCCCACTGTCCTCGGCTGGAACCCCAACCCCACCCACCAGATGCCCGGCGGCACCATGATGCCCGGCATGAACCACTGACCACCGCCACCCCCGACGAAGAACGGGGGCCAGGGAGATCGGCCTGCCATGACCCACCCCGCCCACGCCACCACGCTCACCGACCCGGTGTGCGGAATGAGCGTTCACCCAACCACGCCCTGGACGACCGAGCACGACGGCACGGCATACCACTTCTGTTCCGATCGTTGCCGCGACCGCTTCGGCAACGACCCGGCCAGCTTCCTCACGAAGCCAACCGATCAGGCCGAGGCCGCCACGCCCGGTCCGGCCACAGATGGCGAGGCCGCCGAGTGGACCTGCCCGATGCACCCCGAGATCCGCCGACCTGGTCCGGGGCCGTGCCCGATCTGCGGGATGGCCCTGGAGCCGGTCACCGTCACCGCCGACACCGGTCCCAGCCCGGAACTTGCCGACATGACCCGCCGCTTCTGGGTCGGCACCGCCTTGACCATCCCGATCGTGATCCTCGAGATGGGCCGCCACTTCATCCCGTTCCTGCACGACCTGATCGCCGCGCGTGCCTCCGTCTGGCTCCAACTCGTCCTGGCCACGCCGGTGGTGCTGTGGGCGGGGTGGCCCTTCTTCGTGCGTGGCTGGGCCTCGGTCCGCACCCGCAACCTGAACATGTTCACCCTCATCGCGATGGGCACCGGCATAGCGTGGCTGTTCAGCGTCATCGCGACCGTCGCGCCCGGGATCTTCCCCGCCTCCTTCCGCGGCGACGCGGGCACCGTCGATGTCTACTTCGAGGCCGCTGCCGTCATCACCACCCTGGTCCTGCTCGGACAGGTCCTCGAGCTGCGCGCCCGCGAACAGACCTCCGGAGCCATCAAGGCCCTGCTGGATCTCACACCGAAGACCGCCCGCCGCATCACCGACAGTGGCGACGAGGAAGAGGTCGCTCTGGACATGGTCCAACTCGGGGATCGGCTGCGGGTGCGCCCCGGCGAGGCCGTGCCCGTCGACGGGAGAGTCGAGGAAGGTCGCTCAGCCGTCGATGAGTCACTGGTCACCGGGGAGTCGATGCCCGTGACCAAGACCAGCGGAGACACCGTCATCGGCGGCACCATCAACGGCAGCGGCGCCCTGATCATGCGCGCCGAGAAGGTCGGCCGCGACACCATGCTCGCCCGGATCGTCGCCATGGTCGCCGACGCGCAACGCTCCCGCGCCCCCATCCAGCGCATGGCCGACAAAGTCGCCGGCATCTTCGTGCCGGCCGTCATCGTCATCGCCGTCGTCGCGTTCATCGTGTGGGCGCTGGTCGGACCCGACCCCAAACTGGCGCACGCGCTCATCGTCGCCGTCGCGGTCTTGATCATCGCCTGCCCCTGCGCGCTTGGGCTGGCCACCCCCATGTCGATCATGGTCGGAGTCGGACGCGGCGCGGGACTGGGCGTGCTCATCAAGAACGCCGAAGCCCTCGAGCGTATGGAGAAGGTCGACACCCTCGTGATCGACAAGACCGGGACCCTCACCGAGGGCCGGCCCACCGTCACCAACATCGTCACCACCAGCGAACACTCCGAGGACGACCTGTTGCGCCTCGCCGCCGGTGTCGAGCGTGCCTCCGAGCATCCGCTCGCCCTGGCCATGGTCGAAGCCGCCACCGCCCGGAGCCTGCCCATCCCCGACGTCACAGACTTCGACTCACCAGTCGGCCGCGGCGTCATAGGCACCGTCGAAGGACAGGTCCTGGTCCTCGGCAGCTCCGACTTCCTCGACTCCCACCACATCGACACCACCGACCTCAAGGACCGTGCCGATGAGCTGCGCGGCGACGGAGCCACCGTCATCTACATGGGAGCCGATGGCCGGCTCGTAGGCCTCTTCGCGATCGCAGACCCCATCAAGGCCACCACGCCCGCCGCGCTAAAGACACTGCGGGAGGAAGGCATTCGGATCGTCATGCTCACCGGCGACAACCGCGTCACCGCCCACGCTGTGGCCAAGACGCTCGGCATCGACCAGGTCGAAGCTGAAGTCCTGCCCGACCACAAGAGCGACATCGTCACCAAGCTCCGGGGCGAAGGCCGCGTGGTCGCGATGGCTGGCGACGGCGTCAACGATGCCCCCGCACTGGCTGCCGCTGACGTGGGCATCGCGATGGGATCGGGCACCGACGTCGCCATGGAGAGCGCTGGAGTCACCCTCCTCAAGGGCGACCTCACCGGCATCGTCCGTGCACGCGAACTCTCCGAGAAAACCATGCGCAACATCCGACAGAACCTGTTCTTCGCGTTCGTCTACAACGCCCTCGGCATCCCCATCGCCGCCGGCGTCCTCTACCCCGTCTTCGGGCTCCTGCTCTCACCCATCATCGCCGCAGCCGCCATGGCCCTCTCCAGCGTCAGCGTCATCGCCAACGCCCTACGCCTCCGCGCACAAACCATCGACTGACCCTCAGCAAACTCGAGGACTGGCGCGTCAGGCCAGAAGCACCGTTACCGGACTGTCACCCCGACGACTGTTCGCAGGTCGTTCACGACGGCGAGCTGGCTGCGAGGAACGCGCTCTTCTGGCCGCATATAGGACGTGACCTCTCCAGATCACTCGCGGGCGATCTTGCACGACCCCACCGAGCGGGCCGATCTCTGCAATGTACGCCGCACGACATCGTGCAGTCTTGGCTGCATCTCGACAAATCCCCACGAGCACGCCCCATGGTGCAGACGTCGCCAACCATCTTCGATGGAGTCGTGCGTATCGTGGTGCCGAAGGCCGTGCGACGCGATGAGTTGGGCGGCGGGAGGGTGGTTGACGTGGCTGCGGTGGATGGTCGGATCGAGATCGAGTTCGCGGCCGCCGCCGTCAGCGTCCGGCACGACCGGGGATTTCCGCGGCTCGAGGCGCTGGAGGACGTGCCAGGACTCACGGATGACGACGTGCGAGCAGCGATCGACGCCACTCGACGGTGAGCACGCACCGGTGCGGGCGGGACCGGCGGGCGCGGGCCACCTACGACCTCCTCGGGGTGGACTACCAGGTCTGCTGAGCGGCCAATGTGCTCCGTATGCCGCCCCGAGCGGCTAGATTGCCCAGCGTGCTGCTCTCCGATGGCGACATCCGCGCCGAGATCGCCACGGGTCGCGTCGTGCTCGACCCGTTCGATCCGGGGATGGTGCAGCCGTCGAGCATCGACGTCCGGCTGGACAAGTACTTCCGGCTGTTCGACAACCACAAGTACGCCGTCATCGACCCGGCCGTCGAGCAGCCCGACCTGACCCGGCTGGTCGAGACCGACGAGCCGTTCGTGCTGCATCCCGGGGAGTTCGTCCTCGGCTCCACGCTGGAGGCGGTCACCCTGCCGGCCGATCTGGCGGCTCGAGTGGAGGGCAAGTCGAGCCTCGGGCGGCTCGGGCTGCTGACCCACGCGACGGCCGGGTTCGTCGACCCGGGCTTCAGCGGTCACGTCACCCTGGAACTGTCCAATGTCGCGACGCTGCCGATCATGTTGCACCCGGGGATGAAGGTCGGTCAGCTGTGCTTCTTCCGGCTGACCAGCCCGGCCGAGCAGCCCTACGGCAGCGCGGCATACGGGTCGCACTACCAGGGGCAGCGCGGCCCGACGGCGAGCCGTTCGCACCTGAACTTCCACCGCACCCAGCTGTAAGTGAACGCCAGCATGCATGCCGTGCAGCTTGTGCACGGCGTGCAGCGGGCGCGTATGCTGGGGCGCATGTCGGAGGGGGGACTCAGCCTGCGTGATCACCATCGCGCGGCGACCCGACGTGCCCTGGCCGACGCCGCCCTTGAGGTGGCCCGAGTCGTCGGTCCGGGGCGGCTCACCGCCGAAGCCGTCGCGGAGCGGGCCGGGGTCAGTCGGCGGACGCTGTTCAACTATTTCCCGGGTGCCGAGGCCGCGCTGACCAGCCCGATCGAGGACTTCCTCGACGCCGCGGGCCGGGCGCTGGCCGAGCGACCGGCCACCGAACCGGTGGCCGACGCGGTCACCGCGGCCCTCAGCGAGGCCGCCACCTTGGACGTCGTCGGTCGGATCGAGACGCTGCTGGCGCTGCCCGCCGGAGACTCGGCCCGGTGGTTGTCGTTGTCGGTGTGGGCCGACATGCAATCCGGGGTGCTGGACGCGGTCCGCTCCCGCCTGCCCGAGCAGGTCGACCCCCTCTTCCTGACGGCGATCACGGCCGCGATCGTCGCCGCCGGTGGTGCGGCCGTCGAAACCTGGGCGGCGACGATGTTCGACCCGGATCGCGCCGGCCCGCTGCCCGGGCCGGACGAGCGGATCGACGAACTGCGCTCCCATCTGTTGCGCGCCATCGGTTTCCTCGTGCCCGTCCTCTCGCAAGCCCCGCTGTCCCCCCCTCCCACCTCCCTTCCCAAGGATTGACATGGCCACCGCGTTGTACCGTCTTGGCAAGTGGGCCAGCCATCACGCGAGGATCGTCGTCGCCGTCTGGTTGGTCCTGCTCGCCGCCGTGTCGAGCGCCGCCATGGGGCTCGGGCCCCAGCTGACGACCAAGATCTCGATCCCCGGGACCGACTTCGAACGCGTCTCCCGCGAGCTGAAGACCCAGATCCCCCAGGCGGCCGGCGGATCCGGCACCGTCGTGTTCAGCACCGACGGGGCACCGTTCACGGCGGCGCAGAAGCAGGCCGTCGCCGACGCCTCCACCCGCTGGACCAAGGTCGCCGGGGTGACCTCGGCCCGTGACCCGTTCGTCACCCAGGCCACCATCGACGGCAGCGCCGCCCAGCTCGCCGAGGCCCAGGCCAAGCTCGACGCCGGTACGAAGCAACTAGCCGGCGCCCCCGCCCAGTTGGCGGCTGCCCAGGCCCAACTCGACGCGGCCCAGGCCAAGCTCGACGCCGGCCGGGCCCAGCTCGCCCCCGCCCAGGCCAAGATCGCGGCCGCCGAGAAGCAGATCGCCGCACTCACCGCAGCCGGCCAAAGCGCTGCGGCCCGGGCCGCCGCCGCCCAATTGGCCCCGGCCAAGGCGCAGGTCGCGGCCGGGACGGCACAGCTCGATGCCGCCGCCGCCCAGCTCGACCAGGGCCGCAAGACGCTGGCCACCAAGAAGGCGGAGTACGACGCGGGTGTCGCCCGACTGGCCGCCGCCAAGACCCAGCTCGAGGTGGGCAAACGTCAGGCCGCGTTGGTGTCCGGTATGCGGGTGGTCAGTGCCGATCAGACCGTGGCCGTCTCGCAGGTCGGGTTCGCCACGGACGTCCAGTCCATCACGAAGCAGACCCGCGACGACGTCATCGCGATCGGGCGCAGCCTGTCCTCGGCCGGCCTGCACGTCGACTTCGGCAACGAGCTCTTCTTCGACCTCACCTCGATCATCGGTCCGAGCGAAATCACCGGCGTCGTCGTCGCCGCGCTCGTCCTGCTGATCGCCCTCGGCTCCCTGATCGCGGCCGGTCTGCCGCTGCTCATGGCGATCACCGGGGTCGGCGTCGGGATCGGCTCGGCCATGGCATACAGCCACTTCTCCGAGATGAACAGCGTCACGCCGGCCCTCGGTCTGATGATCGGGCTGGCCGTCGGCATCGACTACTCGCTGTTCATCGTCAACCGGCACCGGACCCAGCTGCTGGCCGGCGTCGAGAACCACGAGTCGATCGGCCGCGCCACCGGGACCAGCGGCAACGCCGTGACCTTCGCCGGGCTCACCGTCATCGTCGCGCTGGCCGCCCTCGGCGTCACCGGCATTCAGTTCCTCGGCCTGATGGGCAATGTCGCGGCGGTCACCGTCGCCCTGGCCGTGCTGGTCGCCATCACCCTGACGCCCGCCCTGCTCGGGGCACTCGGCCACCGCATCCTGTCCCGCCGGGCCTGGCGGCAGGCGGGGATCGACCCCACGGCCGCGCACGTGCCCCAAGAGGGCGCGACCGCCATCGTCGATCACGAGGCGCAGGGTTCGGCCCGCTGGGGCCGGTTCGTCACCGGGCATCCGTGGCTCGGGGCGGCCGTCGGCCTGGTCGTCCTCGGGATCCTCGCCATCCCGGCGGCCTCGTTGCGACTGGGCCTGCCGGACGGCGGGTCCGAACCCAAGGACTCCAGCGCCTACCGCGCCTACCACCTGGTCGCCGACAAGTTCGGTCCGGGCGTCAACGGTCCGATCGTCGCGGTCGCTCACCTGGCGCGGCCGGCCACCGGCGCGGACGCCGTCGAGGTGCTCTCCGTCGCCGAACGACTCAAGGCCGTCCCCGGAGTCGACCGGGTCGTGCCGATCGGGACGAGCACGGACTCCACGATCGCGGCATACCAGTTGCTCTCGGCATACGGACCGGCGGACGAACGCACTGTCGACACCGTCAAGGCCATCCGCGAGGCGGCGCCGCAGGTGGCCGCGGACACCGGTGCGTCGGTGGAGATCACCGGCATGACCGTGGCCAATATCGACATCTCCGCGAAGCTGGCGGACGCGTTGCCGCGCTATCTGGCGATCGTCGTCGGGCTGTCGCTGCTGATCCTGCTGCTGGTGTTCCGGTCGGTGGTCGTGCCGTTGCTGGCCACCCTGGGCTTCCTGCTGTCGCTGGCGGCGGCCTTCGGCTGCGCCGTGGCGGTGTACCAGTGGGGGTGGCTGGCGAGCCTGTTCGGGATCAGCCAGCCCGCGCCGCTGCTGAGTTTCCTGCCGACGATCCTCATCGGCGTGCTCTTCGGGCTGGCGATGGACTATCAGATGTTCCTCGTCACGGGGATGCGGGAGGCGCACCGGCACGGTCAGGAGGCTCGAGCGGCGGTGCTGACCGGGTACCGCCACGGGGCCCGCGTGGTCACGGCGGCCGCGATCATCATGGTGAGCGTCTTCGCCGGGTTCATCTTCGCCCACCTGACGATGATCCGGCCGATCGGGTTCGGGCTCGCGATGGGCGTCGCGCTGGACGCCTTCCTGGTGCGGATGACCGTGACGCCTGCGGTGATGACCCTGCTCGGTGAACGGGCCTGGTGGCTGCCGAAGTGGCTCGACCGGGTCCTGCCGGACGTCGATGTCGAAGGCGTCAAGCTGCTGGAGGCCCTGGACCGCGGCACCCTCGGGCGCTGAGCACGGGCCGGCGCGCACCGGCATACGCCGGCGCTCACCGGCATACCCCCGAGGGCACCGGCATACCTTCGCACCGGCATACGCCTGAACCGGCATACGCCGGACAGACCCAGCACGACGAACCGCCCCCGGCCTGTGCTGGCCGGGGGCAGTCCCTTTGTGCTCTGGCGTATGCCGTCAGACCGGAGCGGGGGCGCTGGGCTCCGGGTCGGATGCCGGCGCCGCCGCAACGGCCACCGGCTCGGCGGGCGGGGCCGGCTGGATCGCGGCCAGCAACATCTGGGCCACGTCGACGACCTCGACGTTCTGGCCGATGCCGCCCTCGCGCTTGGCGTTGACGCCGTCGGAGATCATCACCCGGCAGAACGGGCAGGCGACCGCGATCCGTTCGACGCCGGTCGCGATGGCCTCCTCGGTCCGGTTGATGTTGATCCGGGTGCCGAGCTTCTCCTCGGCCCACATCCGCGCACCACCGGCGCCGCAGCAGAACGAGCGGATGCCGCTGCGGTCCATCTCGGTCATCGTCACGCCCGGCAGCGAACCGAGCAGCTCGCGCGGCGGGGCGTACACGTGGTTGTGCCGACCGAGGTAGCACGGGTCGTGGTAGGTGACGCTGGGCGCGGTCGAGGCGTTGCCCTTGGCCATCGGTCCGTTCGGCCGGGTGACCGGGGTGAGCCTGCCGGCCTTGACCAGGTCGTTGAGGAGTTCGGTGTGGTGGACGACCTCATAGTGGCCGCCGAGCTGGGGGTACTCGTTCTTGAAGGTGTTGAAGCAGTGCGGGCAGGTCACGATGATCTTGGTGACCTTGAGCTCCTTGAACATCTCCACATTGCCCTGGGCGAGCATGTGGAACAGGAACTCGTTGCCGGCCCGTCGGGCCGAGTCGCCCGTGCAGGTCTCGCCGTCACCGAGTACCGCGAACGTGACGCCCGCGGTGTGCAGCAACTCGGCGACCGCGCGCGCGGTCCGCTTGGCCCGGTCCTCGAAGGCCCCGGCGCAGCCGACCCAGTAGAGGTAGTCGACATCGGAGAGGTCCTCGACGTCGGCGCCGGCCAGCGGGATGTCGAAGTCCAGGCCCTTGGCCCAGTCCATCCGCAGCTTGCTGGCCATGCCCCACGGGTTCTGCTTCTGTTCGAGGTTCTTGAACAGACCGGCGAACTCGCTCGGGTATGCCGTTTCGATCATCGTCTGGTACCGGCGCATGTCGACGATGTGGTCGACATGCTCGATGTCGACCGGGCACTGCTCGACGCAGGCGCCGCAGGTCGTGCAGGACCACAGCACGTCGGAGTCGATCACGCAGTCCGGGCCGAGCGGGGTGTATGCCGTCAGCGGGTGTTCGATGTCGTAGCCGGTGTCGCCGACCAGGGGCATCTCGTCGAGGTGCTGGATCTGGGCTGGCATCGCCTTGCGCTCTTCCTCGGTGGCCTGCATCCAGGGCGCCTTGGCGTGCGCGTGCTCGCGCAGGTTCATGATGAGCAGCTTGGGCGACAGCGGCTTGTCGGTGTTCCACGCGGGGCACTGGGACTGGCAGCGACCGCATTCGGTGCAGGTCGTGAAGTCGAGCAGACCCTTCCAGGTGAAGTCCTCGATCCGCCGCACGCCGAGGACCGTGTTCTCGTCCAGGTCGTCGGCGTTCTCGAAGTCGATGGGTTCGCCGTTGCTGAGCAGCGGGTGCAGGGCGCCGAGGGAGGTCCGGCCGTCCGCGTGGCGCTTGAGCCAGATATTGGCGAAGGCGAGGAACCGGTGCCAGGCGACACCCATCGTCGGGAAGCGAGCGATGATGATCATCCAGGTGAAGCTGATGATGATCTTCAGCGCGGCGACGATGATCAGCAGGTTGAGGACGAGGTCGATGTTGTGCCCGAACCAGTTCTCCATGACCTTGCCGATGATCAGCCCGGTCGTCGGGTAGTGCGCGAACGTCCTGTTCTCGGGGTCGTCGGCGACCCACTCGAGACCGCGGATCGAGATGATGCAGGTCGAGACGGCGAGGATGATGAACTCGACGAAGTAGGCCTGCCAGAAGGTCGACCCGAAGAACCGGGAGCGCCGGCCGTCGATCCCGGGCGAGTTGGCCGGCTTGTTCTTCTGGCGGATGAAGATGAGCACGACGATGCCCCAGAACGTCGCCCACGCCATGATCTCCACGGCCCACTCGTAGGGCGGCCAGTGTCCGATGACCGGCAGGGCGAAGCGCGGGTCGAAGAGCTCGCCGAACGCGTGCAACAAGGTGAGCACGAGGACCAGGAAGCCGATCGCGACGAACCAGTGGGCCGCCGCCACCAGCGGCAGCCGCTTCATCCGGGTATGCAGGAAGAACTCGCGCAGCAGCGTCACCGTGCGCTGCCACTTGTTGTCCCGCCGGTGGTGCTCGGGCGTGCCCAGCTTGAACACGTCCACGTAATGGGCGAGCGAGCGTCCGAGGAGCGCCAGGGCCGTGAAGACGACCGCGTGACTGATGACGATCAAGACCCACTGCAAAGGGCTCATGTTTGGCAGTGTACTTGCGGGTAGCTTCCACAACTCAGGGGAATTGGTGTGCGGTTGGTCGCGTGGTGCAAGTGGTGCGGGGAGCCGGTCGGGCGGTGTCCGGCGGTGTCCGGCGGGGGACGAGCCAGGCGTTCCGGCGACGGCATACCAGCCGAGGGGAGCATCGGCATACCGGCTCTGGATAATCGCGCGTTTGGGGATGCATAAGCATCTGTGTTAGACATGTCACGTCGGCCGTATGCCGACCTTGGGGGTTTTCATCGTGGCCGTCGGGATCGACGGGCACGCCATCGAGAGGACGAGACACGCTCATGCCCATCTACCCGGACGTCACCGCCGTCATCGGCCGCACCCCGCTGGTGCGGATCAACCGACTGGTGCCGGACTGTCCGGCGACGATCGCGGCCAAGCTCGAGTTCTTCAACCCCGGTGGTTCGGTCAAGGACCGGATCGGGGCGGCGATCATCGACGCCGCCGCCGCGTCCGGCGAACTGCAGCCCGGTGGCACGATCATCGAGGCCACGAGTGGGAACACCGGTATCGCCCTGGCCATGGTCGGCGCGGCCAGGGGGTACAAGGTGGTCCTGACGATGCCCGAGTCGATGTCCAAGGAGCGGCGCGCGCTGCTGCGCGCCTTCGGGGCCGAGCTCATCCTTACCGACCCGGCGCTCGGGATGCGGGGCGCCGTCGAGAAGTCCGAGGAGATCGCCCGCGAGC
Organism: Dermatophilaceae bacterium; assembly: GCA_039812545.1. Lineage (GTDB taxonomy): Bacteria > Actinomycetota > Actinomycetes > Actinomycetales > Dermatophilaceae > JBDIAR01. The sequence continues at coordinate 12,144 of JBDIAR010000095.1, forward strand.
GCGGCGGGGTGCTGGCCCGGCAGTTCGCCAACCCGGCGAACGTCGAGATCCACCGCAAGACCACCGCCGAGGAGATCTGGGCGGACACCGACGGCGCGGTCGACATCGTCGTGTCCGGCATCGGTACCGGTGGCACGATCTCCGGTGTCGGTCAGGTGCTGAAGTCGCGCAAACCCTCGGTTCAGATGATCGGGGTCGAGCCGGCGGAGTCGCCCATCCTCAACGGTGGGAAGCCCGGGCCGCACAAGATCCAAGGGCTCGGTGCCAACTTCATCCCCGAGATCCTCGACCGCGAGATCTACGACGAGATCATCGACATCGACGCCGGTACGGCGGTGGAGTGGGCTCGGCGCGCGGCCACCGAGGAAGGCCTGCTCGTCGGCATCTCCTCCGGGGCGGCGCTCGCGGCCGCGGCTCAGGTCGCCGGGCGCCCGGAGAACGCCGGCAAGACGATCGTGGTCGTCATCCCCTCATTCGGGGAGCGGTATCTGTCGACGGTCCTGTTCGAGGGGCTCGTGGACTGACGGGGTGTTCGCCGCTCCCTCGGGGGTGGCTTGATCCTCCCTTGGGTGGCGTCGCGTGCCGCGACGCTACCCTTGGAGGCGGGCCTGTCCGGTGCGGTTGTCGCGTTCGGTGCGTTCGCCGGGGGAGCGGACCGGTATGCGGTCGGCACCGCTGGTCGGGCCCGTCTCAGGAGGGCTCGCATAGTGGCCTAGTGCGACGGTCTTGAAAACCGTTATGGGCACCCCCCATCGTGGGTTCGAATCCCACGCCCTCCGCCCACAACACCCCCGCTGACCAGCACAAACACCCCGGCAGCGGGGGTGTCGTCATATCCGGCCGTCACCGGCTGAACCCGGCCGCATCGGGCAGTCCACGGGCAAATGGCGGGCAAGACATGACGAGCCACCAGCTCAGTCGCCTTCCGGGAACCGCTCGCTGCTCCTCACGTAGCCCGGATAGAGCGACCGAACCGCCAAGGCATAGCCGAGAAGACCACCGCCCACGCTGAGGAGGACTAGCCAAGTAATTGAAGCAACCTCGACTCCTAAGGCGCCAGCTCCACAGCATCAGCCCGAGGCCCACGACGAGCACCGCTGTCGCCAAAACCAGCGCGCGCCTCATGATCGAAAGCACCCGCGCGACAGGCGGCGACTGGGACTCCATGGACCGACGGTAATCACGGCCACGAACAAGCTGCGGTCAAGAACGTCGATTCCCGGCCGTCACTGGCTGTCTGCGGGAATCGACGG